>CAZCJG010000290.1:0-6594 GCA_964498575.1 uncultured Anaerolineales bacterium
CCCTCGCCCTCTTTCTGGTCCTTGTTTTGTTCTCCCCCCCCCCCCCGCGCGTGGGGGGGGGGGGGGGGGGGGGGGGGGCGCCCCCCCCGGTCCGCGAGCCACCCCAAGAAACTTCATGACCACCACCTTCCGCTTCGCCACCCCCTGGATCCTGGCCCTGCTGCCGCTCGCGGCGATCCTGGCCCTCTGGCTGCGGCAGCGGCGCGGGCCCCGCGCACGACCCGCCGCGCTGCGCTACGCGGACGTCGGCCTGGCGGCGCCGGCCCGGGCGTCCCTGCGCGTGACCTTGCGGCCCGTGCTGCCCGCCCTGCGCTGGCTGGCGCTGGCGCTGTGCATCGTCGCCCTGGCCCGGCCGCAGACCGGCCAGGCGCAGCAGATCGTCGAGGGCGAGGGCGTCGACATCGCGCTGGCGCTGGACATCTCGGGCAGCATGGCGTCGCTGGACTTCGAGCCGCAGAACCGGCTGGAGGCGGCCAAGCAGGTGATCCGCGACTTCATCCACACCCGCGAGTTCGACCGGCTGGGCCTGGTGATCTTTGCGAGCAACGCCTTCAACCAGAGCCCGGCGACCGCTGATCACGCGGTGCTCCTGCGCCAGCTCGACCAGGTCAAGCTGGCCCAGGACTTCGGGCTGGAGGACGGGACGGCCATCGGCATGGGCCTGGCCAACGCCGCCAACATGCTCAAGGACAGCCGGGCCGCGAGCCGCGTGGTCATCCTGCTGACCGACGGCGTCAACAACAGCGGCGAGATCGACCCGATCACCGCCGCCGAGGCCGCCGCGGCGCTGGGCATCAAGGTCTACACCATCGGTGCCGGCCGCCCGGGCCAGGTGCCCTTCCCCATGCCCGGCATGTTCGGCCAGCCGCAGGTCGTCTACCAGGAAAGCGAGATCGACGAGGAGACCCTGCGCCGCATCGCCGACCTCACCGGCGGGCTGTACTTCCGCGCCGAGGACAGCGCCGGCCTGGCCGAGATCTACCAGCAGATCAACAGCCTCGAGAAGTCACGCGTCGAGGTGCGCTCCTTCAGCCGCTACCGCGAGCTCGCCGGCTGGCTCCTCGCCCCCGCCCTGGCGCTGCTCCTCCTGGAGATGATCCTCCGCCAAACCATGCTGAGGCAATTGCCATGACCTTCGCCCAACCCCTGGCCCTCTTCGGCCTACTGCTCATCCCCGTCCTCCTCGCCTTCCTCGCCTGGGCGCGCCGGCGCCGGCAGGCCGCGCTGGGCCGGCTAGGATCGCCGGCGCTGGTCGCGGCGCTGGCCGGCACCGTCAACCAGCGCGGGCGCCGCGTCGCCGCCCGGCTGTGGATTGTCGCGATCGCGCTGGTCGTCCTCGCCCTGGCCCGCCCGGCCTGGGGCAGCCAGAGCGAGGCCGTCCGCCAGCAGGGCATCCAGGTGATGGTGGCGCTGGACGTGTCGGACAGCATGTTGGCCGAGGACATCAAGCCCAGCCGCCTGGAGCGCGCCAAGCTGGAGATCGCCGACCTGATGAGCCGGTTGGACGGCGACGAGGTCGGGCTGGTGCTGTTCTCGGGCGCGGCCTTCATCCAGTTCCCGCTGACCTCGGACTACGACGTCGCGCGCACCTTCCTGGACGGCGCGCGGCCGGGCGTGATCTCGCGCGGCGGCACGGTCATCGGCGAGGCGATCCGCACCGCCCTCACCGGCTTCGACCAGCGCCGGCCGGGCCAGAAGGTGATCGTGCTGTATACCGACGGCGAGGACCCGGACTCCGACGCCGCCGCTGCCGCCGCCGAGGCGCGCGATCAGGGGGTCCTGGTCTACACCGTCGGCCTGGGCACGCCCGAAGGCGCGCCGATCCCCGTCCAGGGACCTGACGGCACGCGCAGCGGCGTCAAGCGCGACCAGAGCGGCCAGGTGGTCATGTCGAAGCTCGACGCGACGGGCCTCGAACGCATCACCGAGCGCGGCGGCGGGCGCCACTTCCAGGCGGGCGTCGCCGGCGGTGGCTTCGACAGCCTGGTCGCCGAGCTCGCCGGCCTCCAGGCCGGTGAAACCGAGAGCCGAATGGAGGTCCAGCAGGTCGAACGCTTCCAGCTCGCCCTCGGCGCGGCGGTGCTGTTGCTCATCGCCATCGAGCTGATCCCCGATCGGCGCAAGGCGGCCGTCGCGGGGCTGGCGCCGGCGGCAGCGACCGCCGGGAACAGGCGACCCACGGCGGCCATCCTCCTCGCCGCCAGCCTGGGCCTCGGCCTGGGCCTGAGCGCGTGCAGCCGCCCGAGCCCCTCCGCGCTGAACCAGGCCGGCAACCAGGCCTACCAGGCCCAAGACTACGCGGCCGCCGCCGAAGTCTACGAAACCGCGCTGAAGGAAGCGCCCGACTCCGCCGCACTGGCCTACAACCTCGGCAACACCGCCTTCCGCCAGGAGGACGTCGACAACGCCCGCCGCCAGCTCGACCAGGCCCTGACCCTGGACAGCACCGGCTCGCTCGCCCCGAGCATCTTCTTCAACCTGGGGCACCTGGCCTACAACCTCAAGCAGCACGACGCCTCGGTCGGCGCCTACAAGGAGGTCCTGCGCCTGCAACCCGACAACGCCGACGCCAAGGTCAACCTCGAGCTCGCCCTGCGCGCCCAAGCGGAAGAGCAGCAGCAAGAGCAACAACAACAGGACCAACAAGACCAACAGCAGGCCAATCAGGACCAGCAACAGGAACAACAAGACCAACAGCAGCAGGACCAGAACCAGCAGAACCAACAGCAGGGCCAGCAACAGCAACAGAACCAGGACCAGCAGCAGGCGCAGGCCCAGTCCCAACAAGACCCCCAAGGCCAGAACCAAAACCCACAGCAGCAACCCGGCCAACCCACCCAACCATCGTCCCAGCCCACCCAGTCCACTGGGTCCACTGGGTCCACTACGTCCACCCCCACCGCCCCCGCCGCCCAGGCCGGCGCGCCCGGCACCCCCGGCACCCCGGCCGCCGGCAGCCCCCCCGGCGGTACTGCCCGGCGGCAGGTGCGCGGTCTCACCCCGGTCGAGGCGCGCCGGCTGCTGCGCGCCATCGGCGGCAACGCGCGCACCTTGCAGGAGTTCCTGCAGCAGCTTTACGTCGTTCCCGAAGGGGCGGCGCCGGAGCAGGATTGGTAATCGGGAACAGCTGACATGAGATATCGCTTGATCTTGCTCGTCGCGCTGCTGGCCACATGGGGCCCCCGGTCCGCCGCTCACGCCCAATCCCCCATCACCGCCACCGCCGACCGGACATCGCTTTCGACCGACGAGACCCTGATGCTGACCGTGGCCGTCGAAACCGACCAGCAAGACGTCACGCCCGCGCTGCCGAGCTTCGAGGGCTTCGACGTGGTCGGCACCAGCACCGGGCGCGAGATCGTGTTCTCCGGCGGCGCGGTCAACGTCAAGAGCACCTACTCCTTTCAGCTCCGCCCGACAATGGCCGGCACGCTGACGATCCCCGCCGTCAGCGTCACCATCGACGGCCAGACCTATACTACCGAGCCGATTCCGATCACCGTCGCCCAGGGTCAGGGCCTCGGCGCGCCCAGCCCACCTCCCGGCAGCCTGCCGCCCGGCAGCCTCGCCCCGCCGGGTGCCCCGCCCGGCGGCCTACCCGGCGCCCCGGGCGAGATCGGCCCGGACGCCCAGGGGACCGCGCCCGCCTTCGTCACGGCCGAGGTCGACAACCCCAAGCCCTTTATCGGGGAAAAGCTGCTCTACACCTTCCGCCTGTACCGCGACCAGAGCCTGCGGCTGCGCGGCCAGCCGCGCTACATAGAACCCCCCTTTACGGGATTCTGGAACAAGTACCAGCCCGAGCAGACGCACCAGGTGGTGCGGATCGGCGAGCGGCTCTACGACGTCGCCGAGCTGCGCACCGCGCTCTTCCCGACCACGCCGGGCCCGGCGACGATCGGCCCGGCCTCGCTGGTCCTGCCCGGCGGCTTCATGCGCGGTCGCACCCAGCTCGAGACCGAGCCGGTCGCGCTGGAGGTCCAGCCGCTGCCCGAGGGCGCCCCGGCGGGCTTCGACGGCGCGGTCGGCCAGTACCGCATCGACGCGGCGGTCGATAGCCCCACCGGCCGGGTCGACGAACCGATCCGGCTGGACGTCACCATCGCCGGCGAGGGCAACCTCGATGCGCTGCCGGACCCCGCCTGGCCCGATCCGCCCCCGGGCTGGAAGGCCTTCGCGGGCCGCACGACGGCGAACACCCAGGCCGAGAACGGGACGGTCCGCGGCACCCGGCGCTACGAGCGCCTGCTGGTGCCGGGCCAGGCCGGCGAGGCGATTCTCGCCCCGATCCCCTACGTCTACTTCGATCCCCGCACCGGCCGCTACGAGACCATCAGCACCCAGCCGATCCAGGTCTCCATCGCGCCAGGCGGGGCCGGGGGTGCGCAGGCGCGAAGCGGGTCCGGCGCCGCCAGCGCCGGCTCTAGCGACGCCGACAATGGGGGCGCTGATGCGCGCAACGGCGCGGCGGCGCCCGCCTCGGACATCGGTCCCTTGCTGCCGCTCGCCGCCAGCCAACCGCGAATCGGCGCGCTGGTCGACCAGCCCGCCGGCCTGGTGCTGCTGTGGCTCTTCCCGCTCGGCCTCCTGGCCGGCGACGTCGCCTGGCGGCGCTGGCGCGTGCGCCGCGCGGCCCGCCGCCCGCCCCCGGCCGCCCCGCACCACCAGGCCCGCGCCTCGCTCGCCCAAGCCCGCCAGCCGGGGGCGGATGCCTGCGCCCTGGTCGAGCGCGCGCTCTTCGAGTCCGCCGCCCTCCGGCTGGCCGAACCAGCCCAGGGCCTGACCCGCCGCGCTCTGGTCCAGCGCCTGACCGACGCCGGCGTCGACCCGGCGCTGGTCGCCCGCATGGACGCCACGCTCGGCACCTGCGAGAACGCGCGCTTCGGTCCGGGCGGCGGGGCCGGCGGGCAGGGGGACGACGGGAGCAAGACGGACACCGCAGCCCTGGTCGCCGAAGCCGAGGAGATCGTCGCCGCCCTCGAACGGAGCGGCGCGGCGTGATCCGTCCCCCCCGAGCCACCGCCACGCGGATCAGCCTGTCCATCGCTTTGATCGGACTATCCATCGGATTATGGGCGGCGCCCGTCCGGGCTCAGGATCCGTCCAGCGCAACTCCGGCGCCCGGCCCGCCCGATGCCTCGGCCGCACCCCTCGCCGCCGCCGCGGGCGAGCTCTTCGCCGCGGGTGCCTACGCCGAGGCAGCCAGCGCCTATCAGGCCCTCGTGGACGAGGACCCGCGCGACGCCGCGATCTACCACAACCTCGGCCATGCCTGGTATCGCCAGAGGAACTACGGGCGCGCCGTGCTCGCCTACAGCCGCGCCGCCCGGCTCGCGCCGCGCGACGCGCGCATCCGCGCCAGCCTGGCGCTGGCCCGCCGCCGCGCGGCCGAAAGCGCCGCGCGGGCAGCCTCCGGGTTGGCCGAGACAAGCGTGGCTACCACCGGCGCAATGCCGTCGGAACCCGCCGCGAATCCAGGTCAACAACTCGCCTCCGGCGGCACCGCCGCACCACCGGCCGATCTGGCGGGGCCCGACCCGGCCTGGTTCGATCTTCTCGGCTCCCGCCTCACCCGCTCCGAGCTGGCCGGCCTGGTGCTCGCGCTCTGGTGGCTGTGCGCCCTGTGCATCGTCCTCGCGCGTCACCGCCGCGCCGGCCGCGCCCGGCAAGCGCTGCGCCTGATCGCCGCCACTTCCGCGGCTGGCATGGCCATCGGCGCCCTCGCCTGGGGTGCGTGGACCTACGACGTGCGGGCACACCCCCGCGCGGTCGTCATCCTGCCCGAAGTCCAGGCAACCAGCGGCCCGGGCCCCGACCTCGCCCCGATCGCGGCCCTCCCCCCCGGCAGTACCGTCCGCCTGCTCGAAACCCGCGGCCACTTCGCCCGTGTGGCGCTCCCCGACGGGCGCGAAGGCTGGGTGGCGGCGGAGGCGGTGGAACGGGTGGAGTGATCGGCACCCGAATTCAGACCATGGTGGACAAAGCACCGGCCCCCCAGCCTCACGGCCGGGGGGCCGGTGATCCGTAGGGGCTCACCCCACGGGATCCTCCCCTTGCGTTTCCCCTGTGGGGCGCCGGTTTAGGGTACCGGCGTCGCGGTCGGCGGCGGGCTGAAGTCCGGCTGGCCGGGGCAGACCGGGATGAAGCCGAGCTGGCACCAGACCAGGTCCTCGGTTTGCTGGAACGGGATGCCGCGCGCGCCGGCGCCTTCGTCGCCGGGCGCGTTCTCGCCCAGGCGCGTGCCCGAGCGCTCGATGTTGACCGCCCCGAGACCGACCAGGTTGCGCACGAACTCGCCGGTCGGGTTGAAGACGTCGTGCTCCCAGAAGGTCGCGCTGATGATCGCGCTGCCGATGAAGCCCGGCCCGACGTAGCCCCAGGTCTGGAAGTCGATGTACTCGACCTGGCGGTCGTGCAGCTTCTGGCACACGTAGTCCAGCAGGCCGTTCTGGTCGTAGATGATGATCGCGAAGTCGGTGAAGCCGGGCTTGGGGACCAGGTTCATGATCGCCAGCTCGCTCGTGATCCCGTTGTCATTGAGGTCCTTGAGCAGGCTGGGGATCGCGATCAGGCCGACGCCGCTGAACAGGCCGC
>CAZCJG010000291.1:0-6586 GCA_964498575.1 uncultured Anaerolineales bacterium
GCGCGAGTCTCGGCCGAGGCGCACACCCTGGGTCCTACGGCGCCTCGCCTGGGTCGTGCTGGTCAGCGCGGCCTTGCTGAGTCCAGCCGTGATCGCCGCGCACCGGGGCCGATCGACGGCCGGCGCCTGTGCCCTGGCGGTCGCGAGCAGTGCCACGCCGATCTTGATCCGCCTCGGCGAGGATGTCTCGGTGCGCACCCGGCTCAAGCTAAGCTGCCGCGATCAGGTGCACCCCTACCACCTGGTGATCGCGGTCGACGCGGCCGCGGTGGCCGAGGACGAGCCGGGCGACTGGCTCCCCGCGGCCCTGGTCGAGCTGGCCGGCCGGCTCGACTTGAGCCGAAACCCGCATGCCCGGATCGGCCTCGTGGCCTTCGACGCCCACGCGCGCCTGTTGTGCGCGCCAATCGCCGACGCCGAGGCCTTCGATCGCTGCCTGACCACGTTGCAGGACCCTTCCTTCCCGGCCGCCGGTGCCGGGGGGCTGGCGGCGGGGATCGACGAGGCGTCGAAGGCGCTGCTCCTGGCGCGAGGCGGTCGCGTGCCGCGCGCGGGCGAGGATGTGCTGCGCGAGGAGATCCTGGTGCTCACCGCGGCGGGGAGCTCCGCCGGCACGGACGCCTATTGCAGCGGCACGGCACGCGCGGTGGCTCAGGCGCGGGACGAGGGCATCGGCCTGGGCATGATGTGCCTCAGCGGTGATTGCGCCGGTGCCTGCCTGGCCGGTGCCGCCGCGCCCGGTCCAGTCGAGATGGCCGAGGCCTGGCCGCGGGTGGCCGAGCACTATGCGGGACGGGTCTGGTCGACCCAGACGCGCATCCGCCAGGTCACGCTGCATGAGAGCCTCCCGCCGCAGGTATCGGTGGATCCCACCAGCTTCGACCCGCTTGGCGCGGTGTACGACGCAGAGGCGCACCGCCTGCGGTGGGACCTCGACGTGACCGGGATCGGCGAGCTCAGGCTCTCCTACAGCGCGCACCCGACCCTGCCGGGCACCTGGCCGATCCGGCTGACGGGCCAGGTGAGCTTCGTCGACACCCAGGGCGAGACCGGGAACGCGACCTTGCCCAACCCGCGGGTGGCCGTGGTCGACGGCGAGCCGGTGCGCGTCCTCATGCCGGTCGGGCTGCGCGAGACGCCGGCGCTGTGGCAACCGTTTGCCTGGCCGGGAGCCCGCTAAAGGGGGCGGAAGGGATTCCGCAGCAACAGCGCCTCCAAGCTCTTGCTTTGGCCGTGATCATCGTGAAAGCGGCCAGCAACGACATCAACGAGCTGCGGCCCAAGATGCCCGAGGTCCTACGCGTATTGACCACGATTCAGCCGGGACAAGTCGTGTGGGTGAACACGTAGTTGTTCGGCAAGCGAGGTTGCGTCCTCAGGGGCCCCCCACCACCCCATCCCTCACCCCCACCGGCAAAAGCACCTTCGCCTCGCCCGGCGCCACCACCACCGCCGTCGTCGCGACATGGCTGTGCCCGGCCCGCGTCGTCAGCTCGACGCGGACGGTGTAGGTGCCGGGGCGCAGGTAGGTGATCCCGACCGCCGGGTTGGCTGTCGCGACATAGGCCCGGCCGTCCCCCGCGTCCCAGCGGAAGCTCGCCGCGCCGCCGAAGTCGGGCGCCGTGCCGACTTGCGCCCGGAAGGCCAGCGGGGCGAAGGTCGCGCCTTCGGCGGGGCCGGTGAGCGATAGCGGCACGGCCTCGGGCTCGACCGCCCAGGCGAAGACCTTCGCCAGCAGGTCCGCCCGCCCGAGCGTCTCGGGCGAGTCCGCGCTCACCGCCTCGATCGGGAAACCGGCGAACATCGCGCGCCAGGGGACGCCGGGCGCGCGCTCGGGATCTTCGAGCGTCGCTTCGACCGACACGCCGGTCATCACGCTGGCGCCGCTCGCGACCTCGAGGAAGCTGCGGATGTGGGGCTTGACCACGTCGATCGCCATCGGGGTGAAGGGATTGTCCGGCGGCTGCGGCTGGCCGGGCGCGGTGGACGGCCGGGTGACGATGTCGACCAAGGGTCGACCGACGTCGACCACGCCACCGTTGCCGGCCGCGCCGGTCGAGGTCCCCTCAGCGAGTTGCACCGGCTTGTCGAACAGCCGCAGTGGCCGGAAGGCGCCGCCGGGCGCGAAATCGTTTTGCACCAGCTCGAAGCCGGCGAAATAACGGTTGAGCATGTAGGTGGCGCCGGCGCCTTGCGCGCCGCCGAAGACCGACTGGTGCGGCCACTGGCTGCCGCTGGCCAGCAGCCGCCCGCCCCCGAGCAGGTACATCTGCAGCGGCGTCATCCCGCTGGGCGTCGCCTCCAGCGGCACCTTGCTGTCACCGCCGGCTACGATCACCAGGCGGTAGCGCTCGATCTCGGAGAGCGGCGGCAGGCGATCGCGGTTGCCGCCGGCCTGGGTGATCGTCCACACGTCGTAGCTCAGCTCGGCCGCGTCCAGCGCGGTGGTCCAGAACGTACGGTAGTCCGTCGTGTCGACGAACTGCGCCGCACCGCCCTGGACATTGTAGGAGCGCCGGTTGTTGATCAGCAGCACGTCCTTGGCCGGCCCCGGCACGCGCAGGCCGTAGACCACGCGCAGGATGTGGTCGTCGCTTTCCAGGAGGATGCGGCCGTCGTAGGCGCCGGCCGGCACGCCGTCCAGGTCGAAGTGCACCGTGAAGGTCACGCTGCCGCCGGCCGGGACGGTGATCTCGGCCGGCAGCTCGGGCGCCACGGCGCTGTTGCCGGGACCCGGCTCATGGAAGATCTGGAAGACCTCATCGCCCTGGCCGCTCGCGCGGGCGTCGGTCGCGCGCAGCTCGAACTCGACCGTGCCGCCGCGCCGCGCGCCGAGGTTGAGCGAGGGCGGGAGCACCAGGGCGCCGGGATCGATCGCCTGCGCCAGGTTCAGCCGCCCGGCGCCTTGCAGCGTCGCCGGCGCGATGTGCTGGCCGTCGGGCGTGGTGACGATGGGGTCGGCGGTGGTCATCAACGCGGCCTTGACCTGGGCCGGCGTCCACTCCGGCCAGGCCTGGCGCAGCACGGCCGCCGCGCCGGCGACAACGGGGCTGGCCATGCTGGTGCCGGTGAGCTGGGCGTAGCCGGCCGGCGCACCCGTCCCCTGCTGAGCCATGGCCGAGAGGATGTTCACGCCGGGTGCGGAGAGGTCGGGCTTCAGCGTGGCCGCGGGACCTGGCGCCGGGCCCTGGCTGGTCGCCGGGTCCGCCAGATCCATGAGATCGCGGTCGGCGCTGCGCTCCGGCGTGATGTCCAGCCGCAACTGCAGGTCCGGATGCGCCGCTGCCCAGTCGGCCAGCGCCTTGGCCTGGCTGCCGGCGATGAAGAAGGTCGGCGGCAGGGTCTCAAACCCGGGCACCAAGCTGCGCGCCGCGTTGAAGAGGCCGAAGTTCAAGGCGACGTTCGGGGTCGCGCTGTAGAGCACCACCGCCGCCGCACCCGCGCGCTGGGCGCCGGCGATCTGCTGCGCCCAGGGACCGAAGTAGGGTTGCAGACCGGGCGGGATCGCCACCACCGGCGTCGCGCAGCCGCGACCCTGCTCGACGAGCAGGACCTTGCCCGCCAGCGCCGTCGCGCCCGCGCCGGCGCAGGCGTCGCCGGTGTAGACGGGCGCGTCGACGGTCGACCAGGCGTCGGCGACGTCGCCGTATTGCGCGGGGAGCTTCTTCAGCGTGTCGGCCAGGCCCTCGCCCGCGGCCTGGACGTAGAAGGTGAGGCCCCGGCCGGTCTGGACCATGCTGACGGTGATCGCGTCGCTGAGCAGTTGGTGCGGGCCGCCGAGGGTCGCCTCGCCGAGGCCGCCGGAGTTGCCGGCCGAGACGACGACCACCACGTTGGCCGCCGTCGCCGCCTTGAAGGCCTGCGAGATCGGGTGGTGCTCGGGGTCGACGATGTTCATCAGCGCGGTGCCCCAGGAGTTGTTGATCACGTCCGCGCCGTCGGCCACCGCGTCGTCGATCATCTTGACGAACTCCGGCGTGTAGGCATGCCAACTCTTGTAGCTCATCAGGTAGGCGCCCGGCGCCACGCCGGAGAGCTCGATCTCGCCCTCGCCAGTGCGGTTCGGCCCGCCGCGCACGACGCCGCCGGCCGCGATGCCGGCGACATGCGTGCCATGCGGATGCTCGCTGGGCAAGGGGTTGGTGGGATTGTTGTCGTTCGCAGCCAGCAGCTCGGGGTTCATGTAGGCGCGCGCGACGATCACCTTGTTGTTGGTGTAACGCGCCGCCTCGCCGGGATCGTAGGCCGTGGTCTGCGTGCCGACGACCAGCGCGGCCTTCGGGAAGCCGGGCGGCGCGGTGAAGCCGGCGTCGTCGAACATCTCGTGGCCGGCGCTGATGCCGGTGTCGATGATCGCGATCCGCACGCCCCGGCCGGCCTCCGCGCGACCGCCGACGCGCGAACTCGACCATGCCTCCGGCGCCTCGATTTGCGGGTTGGCCGCGTCCATCAGCCACTCCACCGGCGCCTCGGCCGTTACCGCGACGACGCCCGGCAGTCGCGCGACCGCCTCCGCCTGGCCGGGCGTCAGCCGCACGGTCAGCCCGTTGAACGCGACCCGGTAGTCGTACAGCCGCCGCGTACCCGGCGCGATCCGTGCGATCGCTTGCTCCACCCGATCCTGTGCCGCCGCGAGATGCGCCGCGTAGGCAAGCGCCGCGGGGGACGCGACGTCCAGTCGGGCCGCGCCATCGCTTGCAGAGGCTCGGCTCGCCGCGGCGGGATCAGCCTGACCGGGGGTCGCATCACCCGCGGCAGCCCGATTGGCGAGCGCCGCCGCCGCGAGGTTCGGCGCCGTAGCCGGCAGGCCGGGCAGGGTGCCGGTGTAGGTCGCCAGCGGCGGCTCGGCGAGCTGGACGATGTAGCGCGCGGACTGGCCGGGCGCCGGCGAGCCGCCGGCCGGGCCGGAACCGGTCGATGCGCCGAAGGCAATGACGGGCAGGAGGACAAGCCAGGAAAGGTGAAGGCGTCGCGGCACGCGTGGCATCAGGGCACTCCGTGGGGGGTAGGGTGGACGAGGGCACATCGTAGCATCAGCGCTGAGGCATCGCAAGGTACCGTCGGGGCGGGGGCCGGCCCGCGCGCCAGTCCCGAACTACGCAAATATGGCGCAATCTCAAGCATCGGCGCGAGCGCCTGAACCCGGTGAGATGCACTCGATCAGAGCAGAACCTGGGAGGCGACTCGGAAACCGACGTTGCCGACCGAGGAATCTGGAAGGAGCTTGAGGCGGGAGGCGCACCGCACCCAGCGCAGATCGTTCCAGTACGCACCACCACGCCAAATCCGCCAGTCCTTGCCATCGGGCCGGTTGTCCGCCATGGATCGGTAGTCCCTTCGCGCCTTCGTCGCACACCCCTCTCTCACATTCCCACTCATGTCCAGCGGCGTGGCATCCCCCCACGGACCATCCGGCATCGGGAACATCCCGACCGCGCAGGTTCGCCCGATGCCGGTGTCCTTCATGTTGCACCGCTCGGCATCAAAGTGGTTGCCCCACGGCCAGATCCGCTTGTCCACACCCCGCGCCGCCTTTTCCCATTCGGCCTCGGTCGGCAGGCGCACCGCGTGGCCAAGTTGCTGGCCAAGCCAGTTGCAGTAGGCATGCGCTTCGTACCAAGTAACGCCCACGATCGGGTGATTCGCGATGTGCCAAACGGAATCGTTCCATAAGTTGGGTTCGGTGCGATCCCCCTTCCAACGCCAACCCGCATCGGTCCAGTAGCCTCGATTGCTGTACCCATCCCCCATCACGAACGGCTCGAACTGCGCCACCGTGATCGGGTAGCGGCTGAGGCGGAACGCGGCGACGCCCTCGGCATGCTGGGGTATCTCGCTGAGCATAAGGCCTGGCTCGGTCTCCTCGCTCCCCATCGTAAACGCGCCGCCCGGGATCGTCACCCAGTCGATCCACGGCACGCCGTCCCGGCAGCCCACGCCTGGCCGGTCATCGCCCAGCACCGCCAGCGCCCGCCCCGCCGCAGCGCGGTCCGGCGGGGGCAGGGCGCCGGCTTCGAGCGTGCGCCGGAGCCACAGGCGGATTCGTTCCAGCTTCGCGGTGTGCTCGTCCTCGATGCCTGCCCACAGGCGGTACTCGCCGACCGCAAGGCCGGCGAGGAGGGACCGCCAGAACCGCGGGTCGTCGCGCGCCGCCGAATCCGGCGGCGGGTGGGGGACGAGCTTTTCGAGCAGGGCCCAGACCGTGTAAGGCGTTTCGGATACCTCGCCCGCGGCCAGCAGCAGGACTTCGCGCCAGTGGCCCGGGCGCTGATCGACCGTGTCGCAGAGCAGCTTGGGGAAGCCCGTCTTGGTCAAGTGGCAGGCCGCCAGATATTCCTGGTAGGAGCGGTGCGGGAAACGATATACATCTTCGCTCTCGGCCACCAGGATGCCGGAGCGCTGGTGCAGAAAGTCCATCACCCTGGCCTCGTCGACCGCCCGTTCGCCCTCCTCCGGCGCCGCCGGGGACGACCTCTCGCGATCGCGTTCCCGGCGGCTGCGATCCAGGACCTCCCACAGCCGCGTCCGCGTGATGGCCGCCGCCTTGTCCTCTTGCGCCTCGCCGGCTCCCGCGCTGCCCTCGCCG
>CAZCJG010000292.1:0-6550 GCA_964498575.1 uncultured Anaerolineales bacterium
CTCCTCGTCCGCGGTGTGGACGACCAGCGCCGGACCGAGGAAGAGCGCCGGATCGAGGTGGTCGATCGGCGCGCCGTCGCCCCACACGTGCAGCGGCGCGTCGGCGTGCGTGCCGGTGTGCAGGCTGCAATCGAGCTGGCCGACATTGACCGCCGCGCCGGCGGAGATCCGCGCGACGAAGGTCAGGCGCGGCGGCGCCAGGCCCGCCCAGGCGATGCTGTCGGGCGCGATGGGCAAGGAGATGTCCCGCCAGGCATCGGACATGGGCGTGATCGCTGTGCTCGGGAGCGGGTCGGGCGCGCGGATCGCTCCGGTCAGGCGACGGCGGGCTGGAACGCGCGCGGGCTGTGGTTGACGCGGCCCGAACGGATCACGTTGGCGCGCAAGGGCTGGCCGATGATCTCCTCGGCGCGCCGGCCGTTGTCGATCAGGCGGTCGACATCGATGCCGGTCGAAACGCCCATCTCGTCGAGCAGCGCGATCAGGTCCTCCGAGCAGGTGTTGCCGGTGAAGCCGTGTTGGTACTTGCGCGTGTCGTCGCGCGGCTGCGGCTGCCCGCCGATCGCGCCGAGCGAGGAGTCGACATAACGCAGGCCCATGTCCAGCGCGGCGATCGAGTTGACCACGCCGTTACCGCGGGTGTCGTGGAAGTGGGCGATGAGCTCCGCCCGTGGGAAGAGGTCTTGCAGGACGCCGATACGCTCGCGGACCGAGCGGGGGTTGGCCGCGCCGGTGGTGTCGCCAAGCATGATCGTGTCCGCGCCGGCGTTGAGGTAGAAGCCGGTGATGTCGATCACGTCCTCGATGTCGACGTCGCCGGCGATCGGGCAGCCCCAGACCGTGCCCGGGCAGCCGATCACCCGCAGGCCGAGCTTCTTGGCGCGCTCGATGATGCCGGCGTGCACCGGCTTGGCCTCGGCGTGGCTCATCCGGAAGTTGACCTTGTTGTGCGCCTCGCTGGAGGAGATCATCAGGATGATCTCGTCGGCGCCGCGGCCCTCTTTCTGGCAGATCTCGAAGCGGTCGAAGCCCTTCTCGTTGGGCATCAGGACGACGTAGGATACGCCGGGCCGGCGCTGGATGCCGCGCAGCACCTCGGCCGCGTCGGCGAACTGCGGCAGCAGCTTGGGGTGCGAGAACGAGGTGACCTCGAGCTTGGTCACGCCCGAGTCGACGATGCGGTGGATCATCTCGATCTTGTGCTCGGTCGGGATGACGGTCGAAATCGATTGCAGCCCGTCGCGCGCCCAGCATTCGCAGACGCGCACGAAGTCCGGCATGGCCATGGTAGTCGCTCTCCCCCCTCCGGTGCTTGCGGATTTCGGTGCGGCGGCCCCCTGCGGGGTGCGGAGGGTCGCTGTCTCCGCGCCTCCTACCCTACCACGGGGGCTGGGCGCTGTCAAGCCGATTGCGGCAGTGGACGCATCGCGGTGCGGACTCCGGGGTTAGTACTAATTAGAGGCGCCGGGTCGGCGATGGCCTGGACCCCGCGCCATGCCGATTTCAACAGGCGCCGCACCACGCCCCTCGTACCAAGCCCCTGCGCGGCGCCCCTGATGCAAAGGGAGGAGTGTCCATCGATGATCAACGATACCATCTCGTCGATGCAGACGTATTTCACCACCGCCAACCTGGCCAACCTGGGGATCGCGCTCTTGGTGCTCCTGATCGGTTGGGTCGTGGCGGTGGTGGCCGCGGCCGTCGTGCGCTGGCTGCTGGGGAAGGTCCGCTTCAACGAGCGCATGGCCAAGCTCAACGTGACCGAGCCGGTACCGGACGACCAGGCGCCGCCCCCCGATGTCGAGAAGTGGGTCGGCCGGGTGGTCTTCTGGCTGATCATGCTGCTGGTCCTGGCGCAGTTCTTCATCACGCTCGGCCTGACCCAGGTCGGCGCGTCGCTGGCGGGCCTCAGCGACCTGTTCAGCCGCTACATCGGCCGCCTCATCACGGCCGGCATGGTCCTGCTTCTCGCTTGGATCGTCGCCTTGCTCGTCCGCTTCGCGGTGTTGAAGATCGCGCAGCTCACCAACTTCGACGAGCGGCTGAAGGAGCGTGGCGGGCTTGAGGAGGATCAGCCGCTGGCGGCATCGAGCTCGCTGGCCACCGCCGCCTTCTGGCTGACCCTGCTCTTCTTCCTGCCCGGCGTCCTCAGCGCCCTGGGATTGGACGCGCTTGTTGCGCCGCTGCAGGACATGGTGGGCGAGGTGCTCGGCGCGGTGCCCAATATGCTCGAGGCCGCCCTGATCCTGCTCGTCGGCTGGTTGCTCGCGCGCGTCGTGCGCCAGATCGCGTTCAACTTGATGCATGCCGCGGGCGTCGATCAGCTCGGCGCTCGCGTCGGCTTCGACGCCGGGGTGAGCAGCCGCTCGCTCTCCTCGCTGATCGCCACCGTGATCTATGCGCTGGTCTTGATCCCGACGGCGATTGCGGCGCTGGATGCGCTCGACATCCAGGCGATCTCAGGCCCGGCGACGGCGATGCTGGCGGCGGTGCTGCTCTGGATCCCGAAGGTCTTCGCCGCCGGCTTCATCCTCGTGATCTTCTACTTCGTCGGCAAGTTCGTCGCCGGCATCGTCACCAGCCTGCTGAGGGGCATCGGCTTCGACACCTGGCCGGTGAAGTTGGGCCTGAGCGAAGGCATGCTCGAAGGTGCGCGCAGCCCGTCCGACGTCGCCGGCCTGCTGGTGCTGGTCGCGACCATGCTCTTCGGCGGGGCGACGGCGGCGGAGCAGCTCGGCTTCCAGGTGTTGCAGGATGCCTTCCAGGCGGCGATCGTCTTCGGCGGGCAGCTCCTGATCGCCGGCATCGTGCTGGTCATCGGCCTCTATCTGGCGAACCTCGCGCGCACGACCATCCTCAGCGCCGGCGGCGCCAACGCCGTGCTCTGGGCGCGCATCGCGAGCCTGGCCGTGGTCATCTTCGCGGCCGCGCTGGCGCTGGTGCAGGTCGGCATCGGCGCGGACATCGTGCGCCTGGCCTTCGGCCTGATCCTCGGCGCCATGGCCCTCAGCGCGGCGCTCGCCTTCGGCCTCGGCGGCCGCGAAGCCGCCGCGCGCCAGCTCGACGATTGGCTCGGCGAGTTCCACCGGCGGGGTCGGGACAGCTAAAGTCAGGCGGTTGGGGCGCACGGCCGTGCGCCCCAACCGACCTGCTCATCGCTTCCCCACCGCCGGCAGATACGCCCGTGCCGGAGGCGGGATCTGGCCGATCTCGCCATAGGAGAACAGCCCCGCGTCGGTTGCCATCCACAAGGTGCTATCCAGACCGACCGCCAGGTCGCGGATTTGGCTCTGGGGCGGCAGGCCGATGTCGTTCGCGCCAAACACCAGGTCCCACTTCCCACCCCGCTGGCGCGCGACGCTCCCCGACGAGGCCGCCACCCATAGCACCGGCTGCTCCGCCGCGGGAGAGCCGGGCGACCAGGCCGCGGCAATCAGGCGCACCGCCTTGGCGTTGCCGGCGACCAGCGGGCTGTCGGTCCAGTCCTCGGGCGTGTCCCAGCCCTGGCCCTCGGTCCAGGTGTTGGCGAAGATGCGTTGCTCGACGCCCTCCGGTTTCTGGAGCTCCACCCAGGTGAGCACGTGCAGCCGCCCATCCGGCCGGCGGGCGGCTGCGGTGGCGTAGCCGGCGTTGCGCAACTGGGATGGACCGGACGGCGGGCCGAGGAAGGGGTAGGACACCGGCGCCGTGTCCGGCAGGCGATAGAGCGCCGCGCGCGCGACGGCGAAGGGCACCGGCCGCTGGTTGGGCGTGGCGCCGCTCCCGGCCGCCAGCACGAAGCGGAGATCCGCGACGCCCCAGGCATCGGCCTCGTAGAGCGGCGTGACGAGAAGGCTGGCTTGCTGGCCCTTGGCGTCGAGGGCGCGCAGGCCGCGCTGGTCGCAGGGATCGGGGCCGGGGCAGGCCGGGAACACGGCGTAAGGCACCCAGGCCAGGCCCGAGGCATCGGCAAGGGCCCGGTAGTCGTAGCGCAGCATCCCCGCCGCGCCGGTCATATCGCGGTCGACGACCGTCCACGTGCGGCCGTTGTAGAAGCTCGGGCCGATCCAAATCTGGTTGTCCTTGTCCACCGACCAAAAGTCCGGCAGGTCGCCCTGGCGGCGGATCGCGTCGAAACGACCGGCGACCACGTCGGTCAGCGTGCTCTGCACCTGGGGCCGGCCGTTGCGGGCGATGCCGATCACCAGGTCGCTTGGCCCGCGGCGTGTGCCGCCCATGCGCGCCCAGATCGCACCCGAGGCGTCGACCGCGACGTCCCAGACGTTGGGATTGATCAGCTCATGCCGGACCCAGCGCTGCGCGGCGGGCGCCGCCACCGCCGGCACCGGGCCGGCGCCGACGGGCAGTGCCACGGCGCCCGCCAGCGCGCCGAGCACCGCCAGTGCCAAGCCGCGCCGGCGCGGCCGGGGCCCGGACTTGCCTGGGCTCATGCCGGCGACCTCCCAGCGCCCGTGCAAGCGCATCCAAGGATTGGTCAATGCGACTTCTTGGCCAGCGGGAGGTAGATCGCACCCGGTTCGGGCCCGCCTTCGCCGGTGAACGCGAGCACTTCGGCCCGCAGCACCGTTCCGTCGTCGCGTGTGATCTCTCCCAAGGCGATATACACCGTGCCGTTGGAGCCGACCGCGAGGCTGTTGACCGGCCGGCCCCACAGCGGGCTGGTCTGCGGCATGAACAGATGCGCCCAGACGCCGGACTTGACGCTGCCCAGCCGGCCGGAGGCGGTGCCGATCCACAGCGTGCCGTCAGGCGCGTAGTCCGCCGCCGTGATGCGCTCGTTCTTGACCATGCCACCGAAGAGCGGGCTGGCGGAGAGGTCTTCCGGGATCGCCCAGTTGTCGCCGTTCCAGGTGTTGCGATAAAGCTTGTACTCGGACCCGCGCGGATGTTGCAGCTCCACCCAGGTGAAGACCTCCAGCCGCCCGTCGGGCCGGACGGTGGCGGTCGTCCCGTAGCCGGCGTTGCGCAGGCGCGGGCTGGCGCCGGGCGTCGGTACCGGCAGGTCGAGGAAGGGGTACATCACCAGGCGCGTGTCCGGCGGCTGGTAGATCCCGGCCGGTGTCATGATCCAGGCCTGCTCGGTCCCCCCCTGAGCGGGGGCGTCGCCCGCGCCGCCGCGCGCGCCCGCGGGAGATCGCAGCACGGTCGGGCCGGCGCCCGCGGGGCTGAGGAACAGCGCGTCGGGGACGCCGACGGCCGCGGCATCCGGCACGCTCTCGAAGCTGATATCGCCATCCGTTCGCCCGACCTCGTCGAAGCGGCGCACGCCGGTCTGCCGGCAGCCCAGCGGGCGCGCGCACTCGGCCTCGCTCTCCAGCGGCATCCAGCCCTTCTCGTCCCGATCGAGCAGCGCCAGGCGCCCGAAACGCTCGCCGCCTTCCGGATGCACGTCGTCCTTGGCCACCGTGGTCCAGGTCTGACCGTTGAAGACGCCGCGGTCGGACCACGAATAACCGCGCGGATCGAACTCCCAGAAGTTGCTCAGCGTGCCGTTGCGGCGGATCTCCGCCTGATCCTTGACCACCGCGTCGCGCAGGTTGACGAACACCCGCGCGCTCGACGCGCTCGGCGTGCTCGGATCGCAGCGCATCACCCGAACGTCCCCACCGGCGCGGCGCGCGCGCACCCAGAGGATGTTCGCGTCATCGACGGCGACCAGCGACATATTGGCCTCCACCGCCGCCTCGGCATCCCCGCAGGGGCGGAACCAGCCCGGGCCGGCGACGACCGGCGGCCGCGGGGTCGGCACCTCGGTCGGCCGCTCCGTCGCGCCGGGCAGCGGCGTCAGGGTCGCCCCCGGCACGTCGGTCGCGCTGGGCGCCTCGGTCGGCGTCGCCTGGGTCGTGCCCGGCGTCGGCGTGTCGGACCCGCCCTGGGCGGTCGGGGTGGCCGTCGGCGGCGGGGTGTCGGTAGCGCGCTGGAAGGTGGCGGTCGGGGACGGTGGAGCCGTTGGTGGTGGCGTGTCGGTCGCCCGCGGCTGGTCGCCGGCCCAGCGGGCATCGACCAGCGGGGCGAAAAGCGTCGCATCGAGCTGCGCGGACGCCAGGCCCTCGAAGGCGGCAACCGCGCGGGCGCTGGCCTCGAAGTCGACGATCGTCTGCACCGCCACCTCGGTCTGAGAGCTGATGCGCATCCAGCCCGCGAAGCCCGCGGGAACGGTAGCAAACGCCGAATGTTTGAGCAGGTCTAGGGTTGTGGATGTCCCCGGACCCACCACCACCTGCGTTGTGACGATCGGGTCGCTCACCTGGCCGGAGGCAAAAAGCGCGACTTCGCTCGGAGCGCGGGCCGAGGTATCCGTGTTCTGGATGGTGATCAGCGAGGTCCGCCCCTGATTCGCCTTGAAGACCAGGGGAACGATGACATCCGTGGCCGATTCGGGGCTGTTGTAGGCCGCGGCGGCGCCGGAGTTCGGACAAGCCGAGCGCGCGACCACTCCGACCGCCCGGTCCGCCGACACGAACGCGGCGTACGCGCCATTGGATAGCACGGTTTCCTGGCCGAGGGGAACCTCGACCCCATCGATCGGACCCAGTCGGGCTTCTCGGCC
>CAZCJG010000293.1:0-6546 GCA_964498575.1 uncultured Anaerolineales bacterium
AGCTGATCCACGCCCTGCGCGACCGCGGCATTGTCGCGGTGGAGCCCGCTCGGGACCGGGTGGACCTCGCTCCGGAGCGGCGGCATCGCTGCGCGGTCGTCGGCGACCTGGCCGAGGCCAGTCGGGCCTTGCCGGACACGATCCACGGCCTGATCCTGGCTCGCATCGACCAGATGCCCCCGGAACGCCAGCTCCTGCTCAAGGTCGCGGCGGTGATCGGGCGGACCTTCACGTTCTCCCCACTGCAGTATTCCGTCCACCACTACATCCACGCGGTTTCGGAGGCGCTGAAGGAGCACTTGCTAAGCCTCGAGGCCTATGACCTTGCCGCGCTCGAGGGCGTTCAGCCGGACCTGACCTATGTGTTCAAGCATATCGTCACGGTTGAGACGGCCTATCAGACCTTGCTGTACGCGCAGCGGCGTGACATCCACACGGTGGTCGCCGAGTGGTACGAGACGACTTTCGGCACGGGCGATCAGGCGGATGCCGCCGCCGGTGAGGCGCTTGCCCCTTACTACCCCCTTCTCGCGCACCACTATCGCCAGGCCGAGCGGGTCGATCGAGAGCGAAGCTACGCCATGCTGGCGGGTGAGCAGGCCGCGGCCCAGTACGCGAACGCGGAGGCGCTCGTCCATCTCGGTCGTGCTCTGGAGATTACGGATGCCGCCGACAGCACCGCGTGCTTTCGGCTGTTCACGGCGCGCGAAGCGGTGCACGATCGAATGGGCGAACGGGCGGCCCAAGCGGCGGACCTGGTGGAGATGGCGGGCCTGGCGGTTGCGCTGGACCGCCCGCGCTGGCAGGCGGAGGTCGCCTTGCGGCAGTCAAACTTGGCCCTGGTCAGCAGCGACTATGCGGCGGCGGCCCAAGCGGCGGAGCGCTGCGTGGCGCTGGCGCGCGAGGCCGGCGACCAGGGGGTCGCGACCCGTGGCTTGGTGGCGTTGGGCAAGCTCGATTGGCAGCGCGGCACCTACCCTGAAGCCCGTGCGCGCCTCGAGGAAGCGCTCGGGCTGGCTGAGGGCATGGGCGATCGGGCGGCCGCCGCCGAGTGCCTGCTCAACCTGGGCGAAACCGAGCGCTTGCAGTTCAGCCCCGCCGGGGCGCGTCGCTACTTCGAGTCGGCCCTGGCCATCCAGCGCACCCTCGGCAACCGGCTGGGCGAAGCCGGCTGCCTCAGCACGCTCGGCGCGATCGCGGGCGAGCTGGGCGATTACACGCTGGCCCGCCGCTATGGCGAGCAGGCGATGTCGCTCTGCCGCATGATCGGCTATCGGCGCGGGCTGACGATCATCGAGGGCAACCTGGCCAGCGACTTCACGGATCTCGGCGACTACGCGACGGCCCGACAGTACCTGCAGAGCACGCTCGCCGACTGCCGCGAGCTGGGCGACCGTTGGGGCGAGGCGGTGTGCCTGGACACCTTGGGCCTGGTCCGGCACCGCCAAGCCGATCTGGCGGCGGCGCGCGCCGACCTCGATCAAGCGCTGGCGATCCAGCGCGAGATCGACGACCAGCACGGGGCGGGCTACACGCTGACCCACCTCGGCCACTTGCACGCGGATGTCGGCACGGTGGATGGCGACAGCCAAGCGCTCGATGCCGCCACCGCGGCGCACACCGAGGCCATGGCCATCCGCGCGGAGCTGGACCAGGCCGCCCTGATGCTGGACAACCGCGCCGGACTAGCCGACGTCGCGCTGCGCCGGGACGACCTGATCGCGGCACGGGACCTGGCTGTGGCCATCCAGGCGCACATCGCCGCGGAAGGCAGCGATGGGGCCGAGTTCCCGGTGCTGGTGGACTGGATTTGCTACCGGATCTTCCAGGCGACCGCCGCCGGCCATTCCGCCGACGCCGACCTCGGCCGCGTGGCGCTGGAACGGGCGTACGGGCTGCTGCAGGCGCGGGCGGACGGGATCCAGGATGCCGAGCTGCGCAGGACTTACTTGACGAACGTGTGGTTCAACCGGGCGGTGATGGAGGCGTGGCGCGCGACGAACCTGAACCGGACCTAATCCACGACGCCGCGCGTCCGCAGCTCCGCTTCGATCGACCAGGTGCGGACCTCGGCGACGAACGCGCGACAGTGCACGATCCAGGATAAGAGGGCTTCGCGCAGGTCGTGTACCAGGTGGAGCGGTTCGTCGCTGGTGCTGTCGGCATCCTGCCGGCGATCGTCGGCGACCACGGCGCCGAGCTGGTCGCCGATCCCCTGCCAGCCCAGCCGGAGTTCGGCCAGGCTCCCCTTCAGCGCGTCGATGGGTCGATCAAGCGTTGGATCGGACTCGAAGATGCGCTTGAACGTGCGGGACCATTCAGGCTCGGCCCGTCCGAGGGCGGACGCAACTTCGCCGGCCCGGACCTGCACGACCCGGCACCATGAACGGGCTTCGCCGGCGATGACCGGCTCGAGCACGTCGCGTTCGAGGGCGGCAAGCGACTCCAGCAGTGCTTCATCGAAGTTGGCCATTCCCATTCCTCCTTTTGAAGAAATATCGATCTCGATGCGCGCGCCCTACCGCGCCGCGATCGCTGGTGACAGCAGGAACAGGTTCCGCCGCCCCTTCTTCTCGTCGACCGCGACCAGTGCGCGACCATCCGGCAGGAAGTCCAGCCCCTCGGGCTTCTCGGCGTCCTTGGGGAGGTTCCAGATCGCCTCCGCGGTGACCGCGGCGCCCGGGGCCGGGAGACGCTCGGGCAGTCGGCAGATGCGCCGGGACTGGTCGCTGAGCAGGTAGACGCGTTGATCGGGACCCGTCGCGGCGTCGCTGATGTCGCGGAAGCGCTTCTCGAAATCGGGCTCCAGCGGCCAGCGGGCCAGCACCTCCAGGCGCGGCGCGGCGCTTGGCGGCGGCGTCCACGGCTCGTCCGGTGCCAGCAGGCGGTCCGCGGCGATGCCCAAGGGCGCCGCGCCCACGGGGCCGACCTCCATGATCAGCGGGGGATCCTTCTCCTTGGTGATCAGCAGCCGGCCGGCGCCCAGCGGCAGCATCGCCTCCCCGAGCGAGCTGGCGAAGGTTTTGCCGGGCACGAGCAGCGCTCCGGCCTGCCGGACGACCAGCTCGATCGTCATGACCAGGGCAGGCGCCTGAATGTCCAGGACCAGCACCGACGCCGGGTACTCGCGCAGGATCAGGCCCCGCCCGCCGGCCTCGGTCGCGATCGCCTCGAACTGCGAGCTCGGCTTCCGCGCCGGCATGCCTTCGATCGTCGCGAGGTCCAGGACCTGCCAATCCACCTCGCCGCCCGCTTCAAGCCGGGTCCACGCCAGCTCCGCCGTCGTATCGCCGATGGCGGCCAGGAGGACGCGCCCATCCGGCGGCCGATACAGACAAAGGCCTGATACCTCGCGAATGGGGATGTCCAGGATGCGCTCGATCTTGAGATCGTTCTTGCTCATGGGGTTCGTCGTATCGCGGGAGAGGCAATCCCGCCCGAAAAGCATACAGTCCCTGCCCACGCCCGTCAACATCGCTGCCGCCCGATACATCGACAATCGGGCGGCAGCCCTTTTCGTTGTGTTCACCAAAAATAGCGGGGTGGATCCCGTTGGAATCCACCCCCTCGTGCCATCGGTCGGTCCGTAGGTCAGTTGGCTAGCCGCTCCCGTGCGGCCGCCTCGGCCTTTGTCCGCAGCGCATCGAACGGGACGAGCTCGCGCCTGCGGGACGAAACCCATGACCTCACCGCAGGTAGAACTTCGTGGCCAGGAAGGTCCGCCCCTCCGGATCGGTCGCATAGTAGTTCCACTCGCCGACCTTGTCGTCAAGCTCGGCGCGCGCGAACAGGTAGTAGTTGGTGTAGCCCGGCCGCACCCACACCGTGCCGGCGAACAGGCGCTGGGGCCCGCCCCGGCAGGGCGCGGTGATGCAGCGAATCTGGTCATCCGCCCACAGCTCCAGCGCGTGCCGCGCATACGCGCGCGTGGGATTGTAGAGCTGCACCCAGAACACGATGCTCTCGCCGCGCAGGAATGTCATCCGCGCACGCCCGTAGCGATCGGTGGTCCAGACCCGTGTCGGGCGGACGACCGATGGCTGGGGTAGGGTATCGGCGCCCTGATCGGGGGCGGCCACGACATCCGCGCCCTTCCCGGTCTGGTCCGTACCCAGGCCCGGACCGGCGGTCAGCGGCTTGGCGTTCTGGAAAGGTGCCGCAGGGCTGGGTGCCTCCGCCTGTGCCGCGACCGGCAGCAGGACGGCCAAGGCGAAGGCCGCAATGAGGGCCGGAATGGCCGACCCGGAACGGCGGATGAATCCACCGGTATACACGTTGTTTCCGTTCATGGTTATGTCACCTTTCTGCAAGCCTGTCGGGCGAACCCCGGCTCGCCACCGAGCGCTCACGCCGGCCTGCCGTAGGCGGGGCTGGCGCGTTGCCGTGGGTCCAAGGCGGCTTGCAGACGGTAGATACGATTGTGCGGGCGAAATGTGACATCGGTACATCGACATCGGTTTCCGCAGCCTTCAGGAGTCGATCGACACGACGACCTCAAGAACGAGTGGCGCGGCATGGTGCCGAAGGATCGCTCGGCCTGATAACCTCACTTCGCGGCTCAGCCCTTCCGCAGACCAAGTGGCTTGCGCCGCTCGTCGGCGAAGTACTGGTGGAGGAGCTGGATGGCGATCGAGCCCTCGCCGACCGCTGATGCGACACGCTTCACCGAACCGTGTCGGACGTCGCCGACAGCGAACACTCCAGGCATGCTGGTCTCGAGGAGGAGGGGGCCGCGATCGAACCGATGCGCGCTGCGCTGCGAGAGGTCACCCCCGGTGAGGATGAAGCCCCGCTCGTCCAGCTCGATGTCTGGCGGGAGCCACCCAGTGGACGGCTCGGCCCCGATGAGGATGAATAGTGCTTGCGCATCGACGGTGGTCTCGGCCTTCGACACGATGTCCCTTAGCACCAAGTGATCGAGTCGGCCATCGCCCCCGCCGCCCACCACCTCGCTGCCCAGACGGGTCTCGATCTTTCCGGTCGCCTCCACCTGACGGACGAGGTAGTCGGACATCCCGTTGCTGAGAGAGCCCGCGCGGATCACGAGCGTGACGCTCCGGGCGTACTGCGCGAGATGCAGCGCGGACTGCCCCGCCGAGTTGGCGCCTCCCACGATGAAGACGTCGCGATCGACCAGTGCCGGGGCCTCGGATGTCGATCCGCCGTAGTACACGCCGGCCCCGTGCAGCGCCTCAAGGGACGGCACCCCGAGCCGGCGGTAGCTCACACCCATCGCCAGCAACACCGCCGAGGCGCGCACGCGGCCGCGGTCGGCGAGCGTCACGACAAGGTGGTTGTCCTCGCGGGCGATGTCGGTGACTGTCTGCATGAACGCGAAGTCCGCCCCGAAGACCCAGGCCTGACTGTACGCGTTCTGGGCGAGCTGCCGACCGCTGATACCTCGCGGGAACCCGAGGTAGTTGCGGATGAGCGAGCTCGAGGTCGCCTGGCCCCCTATCCCACCCCTGTCGACGACGAGCGTGGCGAACCCTTCCGACGTGCCGTACACGGCTGCCGACAGACCCGCCGGTCCCGCGCCGACGATGACCACATCGAAATAGGCTTGATCCGGGCTGATGGGGCCGCCCGTGGCCTCCGAGATCTCGAGGTTGGTCGGATTCTCCAGGACTCTGCCGTCAGGGAACACGACGAGGGGGAGCTCGGCCCCGCTCCCGGCATGGGCGACGAGCTTGCGCCCTTCGGGGGAGTCGGTGAGGCAGAAGCGGTGAGACACCGCGCACTGCTTGAGCGCCTCACGAAGCTCGTAGGCGCGACCGGTCCAGGACTCGCCGACGATGTGGACCGTGTAGGGCGCTGCTCGGTTGGCCTCGGCCCACTCGAGCAGCATCATGGAGATCGTCTGGTGGAACTGCTCGTCCGGTACATGCGACGGATAGAGCACGTAGTGATCGAGCCGTCCGTCGGCGATGCCCTCGAAGATCGCTCGCCCCACCGCCGGCTGACCCCACCCTGCCAACGGGATCAGCGCCGCGCGCTTCGCGTAGGGATGGTGCGCAAGCACATCCTCGAGCAGCCTGCCGCCGGGTTCGCCGGCGAGCCACTGGCCTGTGAGGACGAGGGCGACCTCGGTGCCCGATGCTGCCCGGTCCTCGACGTGCGAGCGCGCCTCGGCTGCTGACTGAACGCACACGACCTCATAGTGCCGCCCGTATCGGTCCTGCAGCTCGCTCTCGACGTCTGCTAGCGCGGCAGGGTCTTCGTCGATTGCGAGCAGGACGGGCCGAGCCGTGGCGGTGGATAGGAATTTCAATCCCACGACCGCCAGGATACACCCGGCCCAGCCACGCGTCAACCGCCTCGCCTATCGCGCTCCCCCGCCATGACTCCCCAGGCGTTCGTCGACAAGTGGCGCGGCATGGCGCTCGCTGCGACGCCCGCATTTACAGAGTTCGCCATGCGCAAGAAAGCGCACCACAGGGGATGAAAAGGGTATCCTTGGGTACGGCCAGCACGAAGGTCGGCGACCGCCTGGTGCTGCGAGCCCGTTACAGAGTTAGACCTGGGTGACCCGAGGCACCACTGCCT
>CAZCJG010000294.1:0-6533 GCA_964498575.1 uncultured Anaerolineales bacterium
CGCCGCCGGGGCGCCGCCGCGCGTCACCGGCGTGGTCTGCGGGGCGGTGGCGGCGGGGACGACGTGGACCCGCGCGGTGAGCCCCTACACCACCACCTGCGACATCTCGGTGCCGGCCGGGGTGTCGCTGACCATCGAGCCGGGCGTCGAGGTGCGGCTGGGGGACAACGACGTGATCAACGTCGAGGGCGCGCTGGTGGCGGTCGGGACGGAGGACGCCCGCATCCGCTTCGCGCCGAGCGGCGGCGATGCCTGGGGCAGCATCCAGCTCGCCCCGGCCAGCGGGCCGTCGGAGCTCGCCCATGCCGTGCTCACCCGCGGCGGCGGCTCGCGCCAGCGCGAGATGCTGGGCATCGCCGGCGACCGGGCGCTGGTGCACCATGTCGAGTTCACCGACAGCGCCGGCGTCGGCGCCGAGATCAAGGGCGGCGCCTCGCCGACGATCCGCGACAGCCGCTTCGTGCGCGCCAGCAAGAGCACCGCCGATCCGCCGGCCGCGCTGCGCATCCGCGGCAAGAGCAACGCGGTGATCGAGGACAACTTCTTCGGCAGCAACGACCAGTACGGTGTGCTGTGGGATGCCGACGCCAGCCCGCGCTTCGTCGGCAACCGCTTCGAGTTCAACGCGCTGGACGGCGTGGTCGTCTCCGGCACGGTCACGCGCGATGTCGTGCTGCCCAACCTCGGCCCGCGGCGCTGGCCCTACCGCATCACCCGCACCGGCTACAACGTCGATGCCGGCGGCAAGCTGACGATCAACGCCGGCGCGACCCTCAAGTTCGCGCCCGGCCTGGGCATGCGCGTGCGCGGCACCCTGGCCGTGCGCGGCGAGGCCGGCAGCAAGGTGCGCTTCAGCGCCGACCAGGCCAACCCCACGCCCGGCCAGTGGCGCGAGATCGAGTTCGAGCCGACGAGCATCGATTGGGACTCGGCGACCGGCGCGGGCTCCTTTATCGACCACGCCGAGCTCGAATACGGCGGCAGCACGTCCAACGGCGTCCTGCTCGTGCGCGACAGCTCGCCGCGCATCACGAACACGGTCATTCGCCACAGCGGCCAGCGCGGGATGACGATCACCGGCCCGAACGCGCGGCCGGAGCTGGTCGGCGACCTCTTCTTCAACAACCTCGGCCAACCGATGGCGACCGGGCAAGGGGTGGCGCTCCACGTCTCGAGCCAGGCCGGGCCGCAGGTGCTGTGGAGCATCTTCCGCGACAACATGGAGGGCGTCCATTCCGCCACCGGCGCCACGCCGCGGCTCGGGCCGCACAACTGGTTCGACTTCAACCGCAGCCTGGCCGTGGCCAACGACGACACCCTGCTCTGCGTCAACGCCGCCGACAACGACTGGGGCGCGGCGGACGGCCCGCGCGATCCCTCGGACCATCCCGACGCCTGCAATCAGGGCCGCCACGCCGGCCGCGGCGAGCTGGTCGGCGACGACGTGCGCTACACGCCCTTCGAGGGCCGCATCGTCCGCCCCATGCTCACCGGCCCGCGCTGCGGCACGACCGCCGACACCCGGCCCGAGATCACCGGCTACGCCGCGCCGGGCGCGACGGTGATGCTCTACGACAACTACGCGCCGCTGGGCGAGACCGTGGCCGAGGCGACCGGCGGCGAGGTGGCGGCCTTTCGCTTCATCCCGCCCGCGCCGCTCGCGGCCGGCTCGCACGTGTTCCAGGTGCGCTCCAAGCTCGGCAGCCTGGAGAGCGGCATCGCCAACCCGGTCGAGATCTCGATCAACCCCGACCTGGTGCTGGACCTGACCCGCATGTCCGTCCGCACGACGATCGAGGGCACCACCTTCATCCAGCCCTTCCAGGACGAGGCCGGCTGCCTGACGCTGCGCGGCGACGCCGAATGGAACATCCGCATGCACCCCGGCGCCCCGCTGACGCTCTCGGTCCCGATCCAATGCCCCGCCGGCGGGCCGGCGACGGCCGAGATCGAATACCTGGACCGGGTGATCCCGATGACCCCGCCCGCCGCCGGCGACGACCTCTACACCGCGACCTTCGACATGGGCCTGGGCGGCAGCCTGCGCCTGCGCGCGGCCTGCGGGGAGCTGCGCACCGACCTGCTCCTCGGCACGGTATCACTGGAGCGCAGCGGTTACATCTACAACAAGGCGGGCCGGCCGGACCCGCTCCTGGCGCGCGTGGCGGGCGCCAAGGTCACCCTCTTCGTCCGCGATCCCAGCCTGCCGGTCGGCCAGCAGTGGGTCTTCTGGCCCGGCGCCGAGCATTTCGGCCAGACCAACCCGCAGGTCACCGGCAACGCCGGCTGGTTCGCCTTCTACCCCCAGCCGGGCCAGTACCGCGTGATGGCCGAGGCGCCGGGCTTCGATGCGACGATCCTGACCAACGAGAAGATCACCGTCGAGCCGATCGTCCCGACCATCGGCCTCGCGCCGAAGCCGACGCGCTTCTTCGCCTGGCTGCCGTGGGGCGAGAGGGGGCGGTGAGGGAGTGGCGCGCCCATCGCCTGGTGATGGCAAGCCGCGCCGCTTGTGGCGCATCCGCTGGAACGCTGGTTTGGGCTATGGACTACGCTTCGACCTTGGCGCGAGCGGCCCAAGCCCGCGCGGTCAGCGCGATCGACCCGTCTTTTGCGGTCGGCAAGCGCTCTCGCAGACGGTCGCATAGACGCGCCCTCGCGGTCTCATCGAGCGACATCGCGTAGGAAGGCGCCGGTCCTTGGCCGCCGAGGAAAGACCGCCAGTAGTCATCGAAATCCGCGAACGGCGTTGGTATGTCGATGAACCTCACCTCGACTTCGCCTAGTCCGGCTCCGGCGAAGAGTCTTTCGAGCGCTTCCGGGCGGCACAGCGGGAAACGGATTCCTTCGTCCAGCTTTACGGCGTTCGGGTCGAGCTCGACGGCCGCATCCCAGAAGTACCGCATGAGCTCCATCTTTCCGGCGTAATCCCAAACATAGGCTGCAATGGTGCCTCCCTTGGCCGTGACCCGCGCCATTTCAAGAAGCGCAGTGGGCTGGTCCGGAACAAAGTTCAAGACCAGTCCGGAGACCACGACGTCGACCCACGCGTTGCCGAGCGGGATGGCGGTCGCGCTGCCCTGGTAAAGCGCCGCGCGGCCCGCGAGATTCTCTTTCGCAGTCGTGAGAAATCCCACTGAGGGATCGATGCCGGCGACCGAGGAGGGCGCACATTGATCGAGGATCGCCGCACACAGCGCGCCTGTGCCACACCCCACGTCGAGCCACCGCCGGCCAGGTGGAAGGTCCAACCACGACAGAAACCGGGGCGCGAGCCTGCGGCTCCACCGGCCGACATACCGCTCGTATGGACTCCCTCGCTCCCAGGTATCGGCGGCGTCTTGGTGCCCCATGGACAGTCCCCTATATTCGCAGCGAAGGTCATGGGATCCCCCCGCAGGTCTCGCGCGGCTGTACAAGAGTGGACCACGGTTTACTGTGGTCCTACCCCAGCGCTCACGCCACCTTGGCGTACACTCCGGCGTTCCGCGAGGTCGAGCAGCCGGCTGCGGTCGCGGGTGAGCTCGTCGACGGCGGTGTCGATCGCCTCGGGCGGCAGCGCGGGGTTGAAGCGGCCGAGCGCGGCGCGCAGCCGATCCACCAGCACCCCCTCGCCCCTGGTCTCGCGCCCGAGCGTGCCGCCAGGCCCGAGGGTCTCGTCCAGCGCCGACACCGCTCGCCAGCCGAGCGCCGCGAACAGCCCGATGGCGGGCTGCTCGACGGCTGGCGCGATCGGGGCAGAGGAGACGGGATCCGGCCGGGCTGAGGGCGATTCACCGGTCGGAATTCCGGGCGAGCGCCGGGAGGTAGAGGTCGGACAAGGCATTCTCGGCGTAGACCTCCAGCTCGTAGATCCGCGCCGCGCCCGAGCCGCAGCAGTTCTCGGCCTGGGCGACCGCGAGCCTGACGTGGCGGACCGGCGCACGCACGATCGCGTGCCGGGTGATGCTGTCGGCGTTGCGGCGGACGTCGACCACGGTCTTCCATTCGACGCCATCCACGCTGACCTGGATGCTGAAGTCGCGCGTGTTCCAAGCGGTGTTCTCTCCGCCAAGACCGGCGTGCTTGATCACGAAGGCCCCGACCGTCATCTGCGCGCCGAGGTCGACCTGCAGCCACTGGCCGGCGGCCAGCGAGCACCACTTGCTGTTCAAGCTGCCATCCACCGCGGCCGCGACGGGTTCGGAGGCGGCGCACGGCATGCTGCCGGTGGCGGTCTTGCCCAGCGCCAAGTTGGGGCCGAGATCCGGCGCGGGCGGCGGCGCGGCGAAGCCATCGGCGAACGAGGGCGGCGCGTCGTCCGCGGCCGCGCCCCATTCGGTGTCGGGGAGGCTGTCCATGCGGAAGTCGAGCGTCGCGCCGCCCGCGACCTCGTCGAAGCGCAGCCAGGTGCGCGTGCTCGCCGTGCCGTTCACCCGGAGGTCCTGGACATACGGAGCTTCCGGTCCCGCTCCCGCGCCGTTGATCCGCAGGACCTCGCCGTCCCCGAGGTCCACCTGCGCCGCCTCGAAGAACGGGCCGTGCAGCACCAGGGTATCGGCGCCCGGGGTCGCCGGGTACAGCCCGAGATAGGCCCAGACCAGCCAGGAGGACATCGCGCCCAGGTCGTCGTTGCCGGGCAGGCCGCCCGGATCCGGGGTGAACGACTCGCGGACCACGCGGCGGACGACCGCCTGCGTCTTCCACGGGGCGCCGGCGAAGGTATAGGCCCAGGGCGTCGCGAACTGCGGCTCGTTGCCGATGTAGAAGTAAGGGCGCGACAGCCCGGCATTGAGCTCGGTGAAGAGATGGTCCAGCCGCTGAATGGCGGTCGCCCGGCCATGCATCAAGTCGAACAGGCTCGCCAGGTTGTAGGTGACCATCCAGGTGTACTGCGCGGCGTTCCCCTCGGTAAAGCCGGTGTGGCCCGCCGGCTGCAGCGGCCACTCCCAGCGCACATCGTCGTAACGCGGGTTGATGTAGTTGGTGGTCGGGCTCCACACGTTGATCCACCATTGGGCGTGGCCCATGTAGTAGTGGTACTTCTCGATGTCGCCCAGCGCGCGGGCGAACTGGGCGATCGCGAAGTCCGAGGCCGAGTATTCGAGGGAATCCGAGGCCTCGCCGGCGATGAACCGGTTGTCGACATAGCTCGCGAGGTTCCCGCGGATCGGGCTTCCCTGCATCGTCGCGTTCGGGTCGCTACCGGACTTGTGCATCAGGGCCAGGGCCGCCGCCGTGTCGAAGTCGCGCACCCCGAAGGCGTAGGCGCTCGAGACGATGATCGGCCCCGGATCGCCGGTCATCACGAAGTCCTCGTTGGTCTGCTGCGACCACTTGGGCAGCTCGCCGCCGTGCTGGCCGTCGAGGATCATGGATTTGACGATGTCGGTCGTCTCGCGCGGGACGATCATCGATACGAGCTGGATCCACGAGCGGTAGATGTCCCAGCCCGAGTAGTTCTGGTAGACGGTCATGCCCTCGGCGGTGTGTACGGCCTGGTCGAAGCCCATGTACGTGCCGTTGACGTCGCTGGCGATGTTGGGGTTTTGCAGGACGTGGTAGAGCGCCGTATAGAACTTGGTCAGGTCCTCGTCGGTGCCGCCGGTCACGCGGACGCGGCCCAGGATCGCGTTCCAGGCGGCGCCGGCCTCAGCCCGCACGCTGTCGAAGTCCCAACCCGGGTTCTCCGCCGCCAGGTTCGCCCGCGCGCCCGCGACGCTGACGAAAGAGAGGCCGACCTTCATCCGCACCTGCGGGTTCCCGGTGGTGTCGAAGGTGACATAGCCTCCCGAGCGCTCGCCGGCGCTGCTCTGCGATCCCGGCGAGAGGCTGTTGCCCAGCCAGGTGCCGGAGCCGATGAACGGCTGGTCGAACTCCATCGAGAAGTGGATCTGAAAGGTCTTGCTGGACCCGCAGAAGCCGCCGGCGGTGACGCTGCCCTCGATCCGGCGGTCGCCTGAAATCTCCAGCGCCCCGCTGCGGTGACCCGTGGCGCTGCGGCTCGTGTTGACGAGCAGGGTGCCCTGGGTGCCCTGCGGAAACGTGAACCTGGCGAAGCCGGTGCGGGTGGTCGCGGTGAGCTCGACCAGCGTGGCGAAGTTGTCGAAGCGCACCTTGTAGTATCCCGGCTCGGCGGACTCGGTGTCGTGGGAGAAGCGCGAGCCGTAGGCGTCCCAGTCCGTGCCCGGTGAGGTGCCGGGGCGACCGATGATCGGCAGGATGGGGATGTCTTCGTGGTTCGGGCAACCGGCGCCATTGAAATGGGTGAGGCTCAGGCCGTCGATGCGGTTGTCGTTGTAGGCGTAGCCCGAAGGCGAGCCATTGGGGGTGTCGGGGCTGAACTGCACCATCCCGAACGGCACGACCGCGCCGGGATAGGTGCTGCCGCCCGCGCCACCGGGCACGGGGTCGGGCGAGTTGCTGGGGGCGGTGCCGATCAGGGGATCGACATAGCCTGTCAGATCGACGTCGGCCGCGGCCGAACCCGGTCCCGCGCCGGCGATGGCGGGCCATCCAAGGGCTGAGGCAAGCACTGCCAGAGTGACGAGCCA
>CAZCJG010000295.1:0-6516 GCA_964498575.1 uncultured Anaerolineales bacterium
CCCGGGCCACTACTTCGAGGCCGACAGCGCGCGCTTCCTGTTCGGCATCTTCGAGCGCATCGCCGACCGGGTGACGGTGTCGACCCTGTTCCGCGCCATCCAGGTGACCGATCGGATCCCGGCCAACATGCGCTTCGTGCCGGGCAGCGCCGCCCCGCCCGCCGCCTTCGACGCAGCGACCAACACCCTGGTCTGGGACCTGGCCGACGTGCCCTACAACGGCTTCGCCCTGACCTACCAGCTCCAGCCCCAGGCACCCGGCGACTGGCCGACCAACGTCGCCGCCTGGGGGGACTACACCGACGGCTTCGGCGCCGCCGGGCGGCTGGACTTCCCGGTCCCCCAGGTCCGCGTCGTCGCCGCGGCGCCGACGATCTCGCCGACCACCCCGCCCAGCGCCACGCCGACGGCGAGCCCGACATCCACGCCGACCGCCACCCCGTCCCCCACCGCCACGCGGACGCCGACCGCGACGCCGACGATCACCCCGACTCCGCGCCCGACCGTGGTCCCCAAGCCGGTCTATGTGCCGATCGCGCTGAGGGAGAAGCCCTGCGTGCCGACCGAGCGCCATGCCGACGTGGTGCTGGTGATCGACACCTCGACCAGCATGAACGGCGAGAAGCTGGCCGCGGCCAAGGCCGCCGCGCGCAGCTTCATCGACCTGCTCAACCTGCCGGCGGACCAGGCGGCTGTCGTCGGCTTCAACACCGAGGCGACCCTGGCCTTCCGGCTCTCGACCGACCGCGCCGCGCTGGCCGCGGCCATCGGCGGCCTGGCGACGGCACCCGGCACCCGTATCGACCACGGCCTCGAGGCGGCGATCGCCGAGCTGGACAGCGCGCGCCATCGTTCGGATAGCAGCGCGGTGATCGTGCTGCTGACCGATGGGCGCCAGGAGGACGGCGCGGCGCAGGCGATCGACCTGGCGACCCGGGCCCGCGCCGGCGGCAAGCTGATCTTCGCCATCGGCCTGGGCGGCGACGTCGACGTGCCCTTCCTCGAAGCGCTGGCCGGCCGCGCGCGCACCCATCTCGCGCCCGGCCCGGCCGACCTGGGCCGGATCTATGCCCAGATCGCCGGCGAGGTGCCCTGCCCGCCGGAAGTGTACTGGGGCGGGCGGCGGTAGCGCTTTGGTGGCGAGGGCAGGTTAGTAGACATAAATGGGCTCTGAGGGTGCACTGGTCGTCAGTATCCACTCCCGACCAAAGGAGCCGACCCGTGCCCCCAGAGCCCGACCTCAATCGTACACTGACCGACGAGGATGTGCGAAAAGCTGCGGTGGAGCTCCTCAGGGAGCTGTTTCCGGAGGAGATGGCCGGCTACCTGACCACCAAGGAGATGGTGCTGGACGTGCTGGTGATGGCGGCGGCGCAAAACACGAGCATCAAGAGGGCCTGCGAGGGTCTGGGGGCGGCGGTCACCGACGATACGATCCGCAACCACCTGAACGCCAGTCTGTCGGGACGGGACTTGTACAGCCTGAACCTGGCGATCAACAAGGTCCTGCAGGCCGATCTGCCGCTGCGGCTGGGACGGGGGCGCTGGCACATCGCCATCGGCCTGCACGACCAGCCCTACTACGGGCACGCGCCGGCGGTGGACAAGTGGGTCCACCGCGCGGCGCGCAAGGCGGGAACCTCGCGCTTCCTGCGCATCGCGACCGCCTACGTCATGCACGACGGCCTGCGCTACGCCGTGGCGATGAAGATCGTCGGCCCGGGCCAGCGCTTGGAGGACGTCGTGGCTTGGCTGATCCAGTCGGTGCGCCGAGCCGGCATCGGCGCGCGGCGGTACTGGCTGGACCGCGGCTTTGCCAGCGGTGCGGTCGTGGCGCGCTTGGAAGCCATGCGCGTGTCGGCGATCATTGCCTGCCCCATGCGGGGTACCATCGGCGGCACCCGCTCTCTCTGCCGGGGCTACCGCACCCACGGTAAGCGCCACACCTTTCAGGGGCAGCGCGGCCCCTGGTCCGCCTACGTCTCGGCCGTTCGCAAGCTCACGAGGCGCCGCGGCAAGCCCCGCGGCTGGCGGGTTCCTCTTCATCCAGGTCGGTGTCCGCATCCCCGACGGTCAGATCCATGCCTTCTACCGTCGGCGCTTCGGAATTGAAACCAGCTACCGGCTCATGAACCAGCTCCGCCCGCGCACCACCTCGCGCCTGCCCGCCCTGCGCTTCCTGTTCATGGCCGTCGCCCTCACGCCTCCTCGGCTTCGAGCAGCAGGTCGATCAATGCGTCGCTCGCCTCGGCCAGCGCCGCTTCGTCCTCGTTGTCCGCCGCGCGCTGGATGTCGGTGAGGGCGCCGCTGAGCGCGGCCGCGAGATCCGCCGGCAGGTCCGGCCGGTCCAGCATCGCCTCGGCGCGCGCCACCAGCGCCGCTGTGCCGGGGTCCAGCCCCGGCTCGACCAGCGCCAGCGCGGGCGCGGCGAGCTTGGACCGACTGCGCGCGATGTCCTCGGCGCTCAGCCGCTGGCGGCTGGCCTTGAGCTGGTGGCTGACGCGCCGGTTGGTGTTGCGGTCGACCACCGTCACGTCGAGGATGCCGTTGATGTCCAGGCGGAAGTTGACCGTCACCACCGTCGTGCCGTCGGGCAGGTTCGGCCTTAGGTTCTCGACATGGAAGTCGCCGAGCGGCACGTTGTTGGAGGCGGTCGGGTCCTCGCCCTGGTAGACCTTGATGTGGATCGCCTCCTGGCCGGGGAACATCGTGCTGAACTCCTTGCTGTGCCCGGTGGGGACGGCGGTGTTGCGGCGGATCAGCGGCGCGTACTTGTCGGTATGCAAACGGCCGGTGATCCCGAGCTCGGCCGTCTCGATGCCCAGCGTGAAGGGCGTGACGTCGACCAGGATTGCGTCGATCGGCGCGCCGGCGATGATGCCGGCCTGCACCGCCGCCCCCAGCGCCACCGCCAGCTCGGGATCGATCACCCCTTGCGGCGCCTGGCCCAGGCGCGCGGTGACCAGGTCGCTCACCAAGGGGATGCGGGTCGAGCCGCCGACCAGGAGCACCAGGTCGATGGCCTCGGCCTCCAGGCCGGCGTCGGCCAGCGCCCGGTCGATCAGCGCGATGGTCCGCTCCAGGCTCTCGTCGATCAGCGCCTCGAACTCGTCGCGATAGATCTCGCGCCGCAGGTGCAGCGGCTCGCCCTGCTCCGACTCGGCCAGGTACTCCAGGCGCAGCTCGGTGTAGGGCTCCTCCGACAGCGCGATCTTGGCCTCCTCGCTCGCCTGCAGCAGCCGCGCCCAGGCCTGGCTGTCCTCGCGCAGGTCGATGCCGTGCTCGGCCTCGAAGTCGTCCGCCAGCCAGTCGGCCAGCAGCTCGTCGAAGTCGTCCCCGCCGAGCTGGTTGTCGCCGGCGGTGGCGCGCACGTCGATCACGCCCTGCCCGAGATCGATGATCGACACGTCGAAGGTGCCGCCGCCCAGGTCGTAGACCAGCGCCCGCGCCTCGTCGGCCGTGCCCAGGCCATAGGCCAGGGCCGCCGCGGTGGGCTCGTTGATGATCCGCTCGACCGCCAGGCCGGCGATCTCGCCCGCCTCGATCGTCGCCTGGCGCTGGACCTCGGTGAAATAGGCCGGCACGGTGATCACCGCCCGCTCGACCGGCTGGCCCAGCTCGGCCTCGGCCGCCGCCTTGAGCGCGCGCAGGATGTAGGCCGAGATCTCCTGCGGGCGGTAGCCCTGGCCGGCCAGCAGAACGGACGTCGAATTGCCCATCTGGCGCTTGATCGAGCGCACCGTGCGCTCGGGGGCGACGACCCACTGGTTGCGGGCCGGGTCGCCGACCAGCAGCTCGCCCTCCGGCGCGATGCCGACCACCGACGGCAGGAGCCGCCGGCCGGCCACCGGCACGATGGTCGGCACGCCTTCCCGCACCACCGCCGCCACGGAGTTGGTCGTCCCCAGGTCGATCCCCAGGATCACGTCGCTCATGTCTCCCTCACGGATTCAGAAGGTAAGGTGGATTCAAAAGGTGCCGTTGGGCTCGGTTCGATCCCCTCGGCAACGAATTCGGACGGCGCCCTCGGGATCGATTCGACCACCTCGCCCGCGCTGGTCGGAGCCGGCCGCGCGACCGCTTGGGCCACGGTCACCTCCGCGTAGCGCAGGACCCGCTCGCCTTGCCGATAGCCCTGGCGGCCGACCGTCACGACGGTGCCCGGCGCCGCGTCGGCGCGCGTCTCGGTCGCCACGGCGACATGCAGGTGCGCGTCGAAGCGCTGGCCCAGGGCCGGGATCGGCGCGATGCCTTCGGCCGCCAGCAGGTCCAGGCAGCGCGCGCGGATCAGGTCCAGCCCGGCCAGCCAGGCCTCCACCGCCTCGATCGGCACGGCCGGCGCGGGGGCGGGCACGGTCGGCACGGGGACGGCGATCGGGCGCGGCGGCGGGCGGCCGGCCGCGGCGGATCGCAGGCGCGCGACCCACCCGCTCGGCGCGGGCGGGGCGGGCGGAGCGGGCAGGGCGGGCGGAGCCGGTGGGCGAACCACGGCGGTCGCCGTCAGCCGCTGGCGCTCGATCCGTGCCCGGCCGCTGTCCAGCGCCGCCTCCAGCCCGTCGATCACCGGCAGCAACCCGGCCGCCATCTCGCCGCGCCCGTCGGCGCGCGCCCGGGCCAGGGCCGCCTCCCACTCGGCCGCCTCGCCGGACGCGGACTCGTCGCGGCGGGTGGCGAGCGTCTGCAGCGTCGCCAGGGCCGCGCCGACGCGCTGCTCCTGCGCCTCGGCCAGCGTGTTGCTCTTGAACTGGGTGCGCCCAAGCTTGGTCACCGCGTCCAGCACCGCGTTCAGCCGCTCGTCGCTGGCCTCGATGCGCGCCACCATGTCCGCCAGCCGCGCGTCGACCGGCCGCAAGCCGGCGACGTCGGTCAGGTGCTCGGCCAGCGCCGCCACCAGGCTGTAGACCCGCGTCAGCCCGGAGCGGATCGCGGCCAGCTCGGCCACCTCGTGCTCGCCCGCCGCGGCCAGCCGCGCGAGATGGGCGTAGACCTGCGGCAGCGCATCAGCCATCGGGGCGGCGGGCAGTGGCGGAGCGGCGGCGCGCGCGGTGGCGGCCAGCGCTCCGGCCGGGGCGGGCGAAGGGGAAGTCGGAGCGGCGGACGGGCCCGGCGCGGGTTCCAATCGTGACTCCGGCACGGTATCGGACTGCGCTCCGGAGTAGGCTTCCGCTTCGGACACGGGATGGTCCTCGACTCCCGGTGCGGGATCGGGATCAGCTTGAGGGTAGGGCTGGTTCATGGAAGTCGTTCTTGAGCGGGAGCTGCGCCAGCCGGAGCTCGAGGCCCAGGCGCAGGAGGTCGGAGCGGTGGACGCCCAGGTCGTAGCTCGGGCGGCGGCGGCCGGGCAGGGGGGGCGGCGCCTGGATGGTGAACAGGTTGGCCCGCGCCCGCCCCTCGGCGGTACGGAGCTTGTCGTAGGCGGCGCGGATCACCTCGAAGCGCTCCGGCTCGGTCTCGGGCGGGTGCTGGCGCACCTGCAGGAAGTAAGCGCGCTTGACCGCCGCGTCGTCGGCATCCCGCCCGATCCCCAGCACGGCGAAGGGATCGACCGGCGCCGGGGCGGCCGCCTTCGGGTTCCTAGCGTTTGAAGAGGTCTTGGAAGACGTCATCCGGCAGATTCTCCAGGTCGTCCAGGTCGGGCGGGCCGTCGGGGAAGAGCTCGATCAAGCGGCGCAGCATCCCTGTATCGATCGGCGGGCCCTGCATGTAATCGAGCTCCCGCTGGGCCGCCTCGGCCACGCCGGCATCGCCCGCCTGGCCGGCCTTGCGGATGGCGGCCCGCAGCAGGCGCTCCGCCTGGCGCGCGTCCTCGGCGTCGTAGTAGGCGTGGTGGGCGGCGACGTACTCGACCGCCCCGCTCTCGGGCACCTCGCGCCGGATGCGTTCGGCATAGTGGGCCATCAACGGCGACGCGCCATCGGCGTCGAAGATCTCGTCGAAGATCTCGATCAGAACCGCGGCCTTGGAATCTCCCGGAGCCCGCCCACCACCCGCGATCCGCATCTCGGCCAGCGCCACCGCCTCGTCGAAGTAGCGCGTCGCCCAGGCATCGGCCAGATCGGCCTCGATCACGCGCTTGCCCTGGGCGATCCAGAAGGGCGGCAGCAGGTCGGGGATGCGCCGCAGCTCCGGCAGCAGCGCTTCGATATCGGCCTCCGCTCCCTGATGGAGCAGGCTGATCAGCACGATCGCGATGTTCTTGGTCTCCTCCGGCGCGGCGCGATAGGCGCGCAGGTAGAGCGCGCGCGCCTCGTCCGGCTTGCCCTGATCGCGCCGGACATGGGCGACGTACAGCAGCAACTGGGGGTGTTCGGGCAGGTCGGCCAGGGCGGCCTTGATGTCCTTCTCCTGGCTGCGCGCGAGGAAGTACCATTTCGAGCTCAGCCGCTTGACGTGCGCGGCGGCCAGGCCGTCGCGCACCCGGTGGTCGTCCGGCGCGAGGACGAAGGCGCGCTGCCACGTCGGGATGGCGTCGGTCAACTCGTCGAGCTGTTGGGTTCCGAGCCGGATCAGGGCTTC
>CAZCJG010000296.1:0-6464 GCA_964498575.1 uncultured Anaerolineales bacterium
GGCTCAGCGGGTAGAGCGCCGAGTGCTGGCCGGCGGCGAGGAAGGGCATGCCTCCGGCGAGGTAGGGGTTCCACAGCGGGACCTCACCCTCAGCGAGCTGGCCGGCCAGGTATTCCTTCCAGACCAGGTTCTGGAACACCAGATCGGCGACCAGGTCGTTCTGGGGTCGCTCGATGCCGCGCGCCTCGAGCGCCGGGCGGAAGGCCGGGTCGGCCAGCAGCGCGTCGTAAGGCACGAGCGTGCGCCCGCCCAGGGTCACCGCCGCGAAGAGGATCAGCGGCGGCAGCAGGCACGCCAGTGCCGCCAGCACCTCCGGGCCGATGCGCGCCAGGCTGGGATGGTTCCAGAGGCGCCTCGATCGCGCCCGCCAAGCAGAGGACATGTTCTCGCTTTCCGCGGGCCAAGCCAGGTCGGCGAATCCAGCACGAGCAGGGGTGACCCGCCCGCTGGGACCCGACAATGGCTAGCCCGACGGGCAGGGGAGTTTAGCGCGGGGAAGCGGGGAGGACAAGCGGGGGCTAGGGTCGGGGAATGTCAGGCTGCCGGCAGACCATGCGGGCAAGCGTATCCCTGATCTCTCGATGACGCGGCACGGCCGAACATCGACCGTTGGTTGGATTCCGGTAAATCGAGTGGCTCGCACCCTCTCGATCGAGGTAGCAGCCGTGATGTTCCAGATGCCGAACCCAGATCGCGGCGGCTCATGCCGCGGTCAGGGTCACGGTTAGCTCCTCCCAGATGGCGTTGCCAGGCGCATCCTTGACCGCGTTTTCACGGTAGGCTCGCAGAAGGAGCTCGACTGCCTCCTTGATCATTGCGCGGGCTTCGTCAAGGTCCCGCCCTTGCGTCACGGCGCCGGGTAGCTCGGGCACCGTCGCCATGATCCAGCCGTCCTCGATGGTTTGGTAGACGACAAGGTATATCGTGCGTCATCGGCTCGTATCTCCAGGTCCGTTCCGAGTGGATTTCGAGATACGATTCTACCGTCCCAAAGCATCGTCGCCAAGGTCGCAGGAGCGTCTGCCTACCGCCCCGACTGCCGGACGATCGCCAGGACCCGGCCCTCGATCTCGACGTCCGCTCGGCTGACCACGACCGGCGGGTAGCGGTGGTTCTCGGGCTGGAGGCGGACGTGGCCGTTCTCGAAGTAGACGCGGCGCAGCGCCAGAACGCCCTCGCCGCGCAGCCGCACCGCCGCCAGCTCGCCGCTGGTCACCTGGCCGCCGGGCTGGAGCATCACCAGGTCCCCGTCGGCGACCAGGGCGTCGGCCAGCGCGTCGCCGCGGACGGTCAGCGTGTAGACGCCGCCCGCTTCGCCGAGGATGCCTCCGAGCAGGTCGACCGGGCTGATCTCCGGCGCGGCGGGGACGACGCGCAGGGCGGGTAGCTCGCGCGATGGATCTGGCGCGCCCGCCGGCTCGGCCGCCCGACCCCGTGCCGCATCCTGCTCGGATAGCGGCAGAGGAAGCGTGCGCGACCGGCTCCCGCGCAGCACGCGCGTGCGCGTGCGACGCGCGCGAGCCGGCGCGGCCGGGGCATCTGACAGCAAGCGGGTCTGGATCGGGGAGAGCATGGTTGGCCTCGTTTCACGACAGGGATCGACCGATTGATGCCGCCCGGCCTACGCGATCGCGCAGGCCGAACGCGCGTTCTATTATATCAGAACACACGTTCTATGTCAAGCCCCGGGCCGGAGCAGCCGGTTGACCCCGCTCGGCGCATCCGCTAGACTGGGGTCCGTGTTCCGAACTCACGGCCCCGAGGAGCTTGCCATGCCAGCGGCGTCTGCCCCGCCAACATCACGTGCCGGCCTGGGATTGACCGGCGGGATCTGCTTGATCTTCGCGCTCGCTGCTTGCGGCGCGCCGGAGCCCGAGCCGGCCGCCATGCCCCAAGGTCCGGCTGTCGCTCAGGCTCCGGCGGAGGAAGCGCGACCTGTCGAAGCCCCGGCGCCAACCCTGGCCGTCTCGGCTGCGGACATCGCGCCCTCCATGGCCGTCGCGACCGCCGCCCCGCTGGCCGCCCCGAGCGCCACGCCGCGGCCGGCGCCCGCGATCGCATTCGGCGCCGACGCCGGCGAGATCGACGCCGGTGCCTGCACGACGCTGCGCTGGACGGTCAGCTATGCCGTCCTCGTCGCGCTGGACGGCCAGCCGGTCGCCGACAGCGGCGCGCTCGAGGTCTGCCCCGCCGCCTCCGCGACCTACACGCTGGTGGTGACGCCCTTCGCCGGCCACGACGAGCAGCGCTCGGTCGGCATCACGGTCCGCCAGCCCGGCGTAGTCCAAGCTCAAGCGAGCGGCCAGGGCGGCGATCGAGGAGACGAGCAAGACAACCAGAAGGGTCAGGGCGGGGAGGGGCCGGACAAGGACGCGCCACCGCCGCCCCCTCCTTCGCCGACGCCTTGCGATGTCGAATGCATCGTCACGCCGGAGCCGGAGGACCCCCTCGATCCGCTGCCGACCTTGCCGCCGGCCGAACAGCCGCCCGCTCAGCCCACGAGCGCCCCGCCCCCGGAGCCGACATCCCCCCCGCCTCCGGAGCCCAGCGAGCCGCCCCCCCCACCGGAGCCACCGACGCCGTAAGCGTCGTTACGAGGGGCCGCTCAACAGATCAACCCTTCACTCGCGGAACGCCCGCCGATACACCACCGGCACGAACACCTTCCCCCCCACGACAGTCGTCGGCTCGGGCGGTGGCGTTGATGTCGGCTCGTCCGTCGGCGGTGGCACGTCGGTGGGCGGGGGTTCGGTCGGAACATCGGTCGGCGGTGGCGTCGGCGTGTCGGTCGGCGCGGGGGTTTGCGTCGCCGTCGGTGGCAGGCCTTCGACCGCCAGCGCCGCTTGCAGCGCGTCGTAGGCATTGCCGCGGCCCGAGCGGTGATCGACGACGACGGCGATGTGCGCCCGGCTCCAGTTGACGCCGCTGGTGTCGGGGAGGGTCAGGCGGTAGGAGCCGGTTTCGCCATAGGCCAGCGGCGAGCCGATGCCGCCGGCGATCGCGGCGCGCACGGAGCGGCTGGTGTGGAGCACCTTCTTGTCTTCGTACAGGATCGCGGTGACGGTCGCGCCGTCCCCAGCCCCGACCGTATCCTCACCCCAGTTGGTCACTCGGGCGGTCACGTCGGCGGAATTGCCCGAGCGCTGATAGGTGGCGTCGACCTGCACCACCGGCGGGCGCGCCAGCGCCTGGTCGATCAACTGCTTGTAGACGCGCTCGAACTCGACCGATCCCTCGGACCACTTGAAGCCGCTGTCGACCATGATGAGCGGCGTCTGCGCGCTGTTGCCGCCCGCGCGCGCCGCGAACCACATGTTGCGGCGCCGGGACAGGGTGGTGTCCATGTTGTCGAGGTCGATCTCGAGCAAGACCACCGGCTTGTGGGCCCGCTCGTAATCCTGAGCGATCTTGTCGACCACCGGACCGGCGGCCGCGCAGATCCCTCAGCTCTTGCGGCTGAACTTCTCGAACAGCACGAAGCGCGCCTGGCTGCTTTGCGCGCGCACGGCCGCGTCGCGCTGCCGGGCGGCATGCGTACCGTAGATGGCGATCGTCCCGAGGGCGATCGCGGCGATCACGACGAGCTTGGACAACGGGCGCATAGGTTTCTCCTCACCTGGCATCGGAAATCACATGAAATGTAAATGTTAGGGGCAGCCCCTACGCAAGGACCGACCTTGCCGCGGGCCTTCGCCTACTCGTCCGCCTTGCGGTCCTTCTCGGCCTGGGCGATGATGGTCTGGGTGACTTGGTGCGGGACGGGCGCGAAGTGCGAGAACTCGGAGGTGTAGTAGCCGCGACCCTGGGTCATCGAGCGCAGGTCAGTGGAGTAGCGCTGCATCTCGGCCAAGGGCACCTGGGCGGTGACGATCGCCTTGCCGCCGACCTGCTCGGTGCCCTGCACCATGCCGCGGCGGGTGTTCAGGTCGCCCAGGACGTCGCCCATCTGGGCGCTGGGCACCATGATGCGGACGATGTGGATCGGCTCGAGCAGCACCGGGCCGGCCTGGTTGAAAGCTTCCTTGAAGGCCTCGCGCCCGGCGATCTGGAAGGCGATGTCCTTGGAGTCCACCGGGTGTTCCTTGCCGTCGTAGACGATCGCCTTGGTGTCGACCACCGGATAGCCGGCGACCACGCCGTCGCCCAGGGTCTGGCGGATGCCCTTCTCGATCGACGGGATGAAGTTCTGTGAGATCGAGCCGCCGAAGACCTCGCTGGCGTACTCGAAGCCGCCGCCGGTCGGCAGCGGCTCGACCCGCAAGTGGACCTCGGCGAACTGGCCGGCGCCGCCGGTCTGCTTCTTGTGGCGGTACTGCGCGGTCGCCTTGCGGGTGATGGTCTCGCGATACGGCACGCGCGGCACGCTGGTGGTGACGCCCACGCCGAACTTGTCCTTCAGCCGCCGCGCCGCGACGTCGATGTGCGAGTCGCCCATGCCGGAGAGGATCAGCTCGTGGGTGGACTCCTCGACCTGGCTGCGCAAGGTCGGGTCCTCGTCGGTGATGCGCTGCAGCGCGCCGCCGAGCTTGGTGCTGTCGGCCTGGGTGATCGGCTTGAGCGCGACGGCGTACAGCGGCTCGGGGAAGCTGAAGGCGGGGAGCTGGAGCGCATGGTCCTTGTCGCACAGCGTATCGCCGGTATGGGTGTGCTGCAGCTTGGCGACCGCGCCGATGTCGCCGGCGTGCAGGTGCCCGATCGTGATCTGCTCCTTGCCACGCAGCACGTAGACCGGGCCGATGCGCTCCTCCTCGCGCTGGTTGGCGTTCCACACCCGCGCGTCGGCCTTGAAGATGCCCGAGACCACGCGCAGGTATTGCAGCTTGCCGACGTAGGGGTCGGCCTGGGTCTTGAACACCAGGGTCGCCAGCGACTTGGCCGAGTCCGCGGCGAGCGCGACCTCGCCGCCGGCGGCGTTGGTCGCGCGGCGCGCCGGCGCCTCGGCCGGCGAGGCGACGTACATCTCCAGCGCGTCCAGCAAGGCGTGCACGCCCAAGCACTCGGTCGCCGCGGTGAAGAGCACCGGCACGTAGGCGCCTTGCTTGGCGCCCTGGATCAAGCCGCGGCGGGTCTCCTCGGCGGTCAGGTCGCCCTCCTCGAAGTACTTCTCCAGGAGCGCGTCGTCGGACTCGGCGGCGGCCTCGACCAGCGCCTCGTGGCGGGCGGCGGCCTCGTCGGTCACGTCGGTAGGCACCTTGCCCTTGTCGCCGTTCTTGCCCAGGCTGGCGTGGCCGCCGACGATCCGGAACACGCCCTGGAACTCGTGCGCCTTGCCGACCGGGACCTGCAAGGGGACGAAGCGCACCCCGTCGAAGGAAGCCTGGAGCTGGGCGAATACCTTCGCCCAGTCGGCGTTGTCGCGGTTCATCTTGTTGATCACGACGATCCGCGGCAGGTGGAGCTCGTCGAGGTGCTGCCAGGCGATCTCGGTGCCGACCTCGACTCCGGCGACCGAGTCCACCACCACCACCGCGCCCTCGACCGCGTGCAGGGCGCTGGCGACCTCGCCGATAAAGTCCGCGTAGCCGGGCGTGTCCACCAGGTTGAGCTTCGCGCTTCCCCATTCCACCGGCACCACGCTGGTGTTGATCGAGATGCCGCGCCGGATCTCCTCGGCGTCGTAGTCCGAGACGGTGTTGCCCTCCTCGGCCTGGCCCAGGCGGTTGGTCGCCTTGCTGGCGAACAGCGCCGCCTCGGCCAGCGCGGTCTTGCCGGCCCCGCTATGCCCCACGAGCGCGATGTTGCGGATCTTGTCGGTGGTGTATTCCTTCATGCTGCTTGGCTCTCGTCTCCTCGAAGTCGTAGATGGGGCAGAGTATATCGCGAATGGGGGCTACTGGCCAGCGGGCCGGCCCCCTCCCGGCTCAGCGCGCGCCTGCGATAAACTGAGTATGCGTGGACTACCCCGCGCGCGGCGGGGGAGGGGTGGCCGAGCGGAGCGAGGACGGGGAGGGGGCGGAAGCCCTCCCCTCACGATCCGCCCCCATCACGATATTGTCGATCAACCGGACCGGGCCGATATGCACCGCCAGCGAGACCAGGGCGGGTCCGCGCACCCGATCCAGCTCTGCCAGGGACGTCGCGTCGGCGACGCTGGCGTAGTCCACCCGCGCCGCCGGCTCCTCGGCGAGGACGGCGTGCAGGGTGCCGCGCAGCGCCTCGGCGTCGATCTCGCCCGCCTCCCAGGCGGCGCGCGCGGCGAGGAGCGCGCGGTAGAGGACGCCGGCGGCGCGGCGCTCGTCCGGCCCGAGCCGGGCGTTGCGGCTGCTCATCGCCAGGCCGTCCGCTTCGCGCAGCGTCGGGCAGCCGACGACCTCGACCGGCACGTCCAGGTCGCGCACCAGGCTGCGGATCACCGCGAGCTGCTGGTAGTCCTTCTCGCCGAAGTAGGCGCGCGCCGGCTCGAAGATGCCGAACAGCTTGAGGACGACCGTGCAGACACCCGCGAAGTGGCCGGGCCGCACCGC
>CAZCJG010000297.1:0-6460 GCA_964498575.1 uncultured Anaerolineales bacterium
ACAAGACTCGTTGTTCTGGAACCCAGAAGCGCGGTGTGGCTGAGAATTCCGGGTCCTCGTGTTGTGTCTGTTGAGCGCCAATCTGTTGGCCCGGTCGATGGATGTTCTCCTCCACAACATCCACGCTGGCAGCACGATGATCGTAAATCTGAATCATCTTGCCTTCATACAGAGGAAGGTAGCACTCACTACCTTTGTGATAGATATTGCCATCACCAAGCCAATAGCCGCCTTGGTCAAGTTCGTCAGAAGTGCGAAAGTAGTGCGAATCAAGGGCCATGTCAAACAAACGAAGATAGGTGATCCCCCACGGATTTCCCGCATCCCCCTTCGCCTTCTCGATCAGCACCGGCACGCGCTCGTAGATCTTGCGTGTCAGCTCGTAATCGCGGCGGCGGCGGAAAATCGGGCAGGTGAGAGTGTTGGGGTTGAAGAGCGCGAAGTCCGACGGCTTCAGCGTGAAGCCGCGCTCGGGATCGTCGAGATCGGACATGTGGTGGAGGAAGAAGCCGGCGCGGACGGTATCTTGCGGGGCGTCCTCGCCGGTCATCAGGATGATGCTGAACTTGAAGCGGCTGTCGACATCCTCGAAGACCTTCGCGCGATTCTCGAAGTCCAGCAGCTCCGCCAGGCGCCGCTCGTCGATCAGCTTCTTGAAGAAGTGCTGCGTCGTGTGGTCGGTGGCGATGCCGCTGGGGACGAGGAGGCCGACGCGGCCTTGCGGGTTGACGAGCGCCAGCGCTTTTTCGGCGAAGACGGCGTAGAGGTTGGTGTCGCCGCGGCCCATCAGCGGGTAGAGGCCGGCGCGCTGGACGAAGGCGAGGGTCTGGTCCGAGTGCGCCCGCGCGGCCTGGTACTCGGCCCAGAGCGCGGGATCGGTCCGCGGCAGCGCCTCGATCAGCCGCTTGCGGTCCGCCGCGCGCGGGGCGGTGGCGATGGCGGGCGAGCGCCCGGCGAAGAACTCGTTCTCTTGAAGCTTGATCCGCTCCCACGGCGGATTCCCGATCACCGCGTCGAAGCCAGGACCCCCGCCCGCGCCGCCGCCCTTGGGCCGCCCGTCTTCGCCGAAGAAGACGTCCGGGAACTCCAGCTCCCAGTGGAAGAACCGCAAAGGCTCCAGCGCGGGCGCGATCGCCGCGTGGAGCGTTTCGGCCCGCGCCGGATCGTCCAGCGCCGCCGCGTAGGCGTCCCCTGCGACTGTCGCGCCGAACCAGGGCGCCAGCCACAGGTCGGCGATGCGGCGGAAGCGCGGCATCAGGTCCTCGGTCAGGTGCTTCCAGCGCGCTTCCTTGTCCTTCGCGGCGTCGATCGTGTCGGTCGATTTCCCCTCGATGGTGTGGATCTCCGCGATCGCGTCGCCCAGCGTGCCCGCCAGGTCCGCGTTCAGGCCGAGCGGCAGTTGGAGGGCCGGGCCGGCGTCCTCGCCGTAGCGCTTCTTGGGGCTGCGCAGCTCGCCCAAGAGTTCCACCCGCGTGCCGACCAGCGAATTGCCGCGGCGCAGGTGGTGGTCCAGGAAGTTCAGCGGCCGGCGGTCGACCGTCTTCAACCACAGGCTCAGCTTGGCCAGCTCCACCGCCAGCGGGTTGACGTCCACCCCATAAATGCAGGCTTCGACGACGCGCCGCCGCCAGTGGGCGAGCTTGGCTTCCTGGGTACACAGCGGCTCGCCGCTGCCGTCGGACTTCAGCCGCGGCCGCCCGTCCGCCGTCAGCTCCGGCCGCGGTGCCGTCGTCGGGTGCGCGGCGATCGCCTCCGCCAGCACCGTTACCGCCTCGACCAGGAAGTGCCCGCTGCCCATCGCCGCGTCGCAGACGTTCAGGCGCAGGACGGCCTCGGCGAAGGAGTCGGGCGCCGGCTCCTCCGCGGGAGTGTCGCCCGGCGCCGTCTCCAACCGCGCCAGCAGCGGCCGCAGCGTGTGTTCGACGATGTACGAGACCCATGCCTCCGGCGTGTAGTAGGCACCGAGCAGCTTCCTCTCTCCCTGCGCATTCACCAGCTCTACGGATAACCCATCCTCCGCGCGAAACTCCCCCTCTCCCGCGTCTTTCGGGAGAGGGGGCCGGGGGGTGAGGGCCGGCGTACAAACAAACCGATACTCCAACAGCCCCTCGTAAATGCTCCCCAGGTGCCGCTCGCCCAGTGTCGCGTAGTCGAAGGCCGTCAGGCTGCCGTCGCGCTCGCGGCGGAAGAAGAGGAGCTCGAGCACCTGGCGCAGGTAGGCGTCGGCGACCTTCATGGTCTCCAGAAAGGGATAGCGCGCGGGGTCGAACAGGCCGCCGTTGTAGCGCGGGATGCCCAGCTCCTCGTTCTTGTCGCGCCGGCCCGCCGCCGCCGGTTGGCCGTTGATCAGCCGGAACAACCCCTGCAAGCGCTCGAACAGCGTGAACTGGTCGTCCTCCGCCCACTCGGCAGCGGATGAGGCGGCGGATGAGGCGGCCGATGCGGCGGCGGACGCGGCGGAATCGGCGGCGGTTCGGAGCGATCCGAGCTTTTGCCGGATCAGCTCCAGACTGTATGAATTGACATAACGTCGATCTCGCGCATTATCCGGCCGCGTCGGCAGCAGCCCGCGCGCCTCGGCGTTGAGCACGAAGAGGATGCGGTAGAGCAGGATCAGCGCGTGCTCGTAGACCACCGGCAGGTCCGCCTCGCCCAGGCGGTTGGCGGGGTTGTCCAGAAATGCCTGGCCGAGCAGCCGCACGCCGTCGAAGACCTGCGCCCGCAGGTCGCGCTCGACCTCGGCGCGGAAGCTCTGCGCGCCGTCGCGGATCGCGTCCAGCGCGCGGCGGCCGTCCGGGCCGGGCGCGAAGGCGGCCGCGTGGAAGAGGGCGTGGAACCAGCGGAACCCGGCGAGGGCCGCGTCGGCGTCGGGATCGGTGAGCACCGCCTCCAGGTCGAACTCGAAGAAGCTGGACGCCCGATCGCGCTTGCAGTACAAGCGCCACTTCGCGCCGTTGGTCAGCACGCCCCAGTCCATGCGGTCGGTCTCGCTGAGGTAGTCGCGGATCTGGTGGTGCGGCGAACGCCCGCGCGGCGCCTTGCCGCGCCCGCTGGCATCCTCGCTCAGGTTGTGCCCCCAGCGCTTGGCTTCGAGCAGGCCGATGGCGTCGGCGTAATAGCCATCCCGCGATCCGACCTCGAAGGCGGCGTCGGCGAGCGCCTGGCTGGGGTAGAGCAGGTAGTCCGGCAAGCGCCGCGCCTCGATGCCGGGGATCGCCTTGCGGTAGTTGAGGCCGAAGCCGAGGATCTCCAACGCCGGCGTGATGAACCGCTTCTCGCAATCCTCCTCGTCACCCTTGCGCAAGCCGACGATCGTCCGCCCGTAGAGCGCGTGCAGGCGATAAAACGCCACCTCCACCGTCGCCATATCCGGCCACAGCGCCGAGCCGGGTGCGGCCAGGCGCTGCGTCAGGTAGTGCGTCGAAAGCAGCCCGGCCGTGCGCCAGGGATGCGCGGCGTCGGGGGATGCGATGGACGAAGGATGAATGCGGTGCCTCCTCGCTGGGTGGGGCGATGGTACAGAGGCGGGAGGGGGGAGTCAAGCGGGCGGGAAGGCGAGAAAGAACAAATGATCTAGAGCAGAACATCCGTGCTTCTGGCAAGTGGCCGAGTCAGGCTGGCCGAACTGCACTGGTACGAGGCCCACGGGATCGGCAGGCGCAAAGTGAGGCGCAAGAAGTACCTGGATTGATCAACATGGAACCCATGAAGAGCACATCGGCATCGTTTGTCGTTTGCATCGAAAACACGGGCTACCCGGTGGCGGGGGGAGCGGCGGATCGTGTCGAGCATGGGGTTCCTCCTCGGGGCATCGCCCGGTCCGATTCCGGTGCCTAGGGCGCCAACACCTCCGCCACCAGCTCGTGTGCCGGGGCGCGGAAGTGGCCCCAGTCGTTCCAGCCGAAGGGCAGGCCGCGCAGCTCGTGCGCGATCGCGTTCAGGTCCGCGGGCGGGACGTAGCGGAAGCCGGTGATCCGCTCGTCGGGGTCCTGCACCACCGGCGCCCGGTCGTCCGCCTCGGCGACGAAAACATAGGAGACGAAGGCCATGTTTCGGGAGGTCAAGTTGAGCCGGAAGGTATAGCCGATCACACCCGCGAAGCGCGCGACCGCGACGTCCAGGCCGGTCTCCTCATACGCCTCGCGCCGCACCGCCTTGAGCACTGCCTCGCGCGGCTTGACCCCGCCGGTGAGCAGCCGGTAGGTGCCGAGCGGGTACTGCTCCTTGGTGTGCAGTAGCACGTGCCCGTCCGGCCGCCGCAGCGCCAGCACCACCTCGCCGCGCCGGTTGCGCCGCGCGACCACCGCCTCCCACCACTCGTTGTAGGTGTCGGGCGTCATGTCGACCGTCACGTCCATGCGCCGGGCCGGACCATAGGCGCGCGCCAGGCGCTCGACCTCGGCTTCGTCGATCAGCTCGGTTAGGGTTGGCATGGGGCGGAATCCTCCACAAGGTTGATGGTGAATGGTGATGGCACGGCCTTTTCACGCCCTCCCCTCCCCCGCAAGCGGGAGAGGGGATTCGCTCGCGGTGGCACGTCAACAACGACGTCAACAACGGATGAGGCGTCGCTCTTCCTTCTCTGGATAGACGTTTGACCTCACGTGAATGCCCTCTCCCGCGCAGCGGGGGAGGGCCGCTTCAGCGCGCGCGGGATTAGACACGCGGACGCTGATCATCCTTGGCGCGCGCTGAAGCGGGAGGGGGTCAGCCCCCGCCAAACCGCCGCGACCGTTCGCAGCAGGATGTAGGCGTCAAGCAGCAGCGACTGATGCTTGATATAGTATAGATCGTATTGCAGCTTGAGCAGCGCGTCCTCGGTCGAGCGGGCATAGCCCTGGTGGATCGTCGCCCAGCCGGTCAGGCCGGGGCGGACGGCGTGGCGGGCGCGGTAGAAGGGGATGACCGCGGCCAGCTCGGCGACGAAGGCCGGGCGCTCGGGGCGCGGGCCGACGAGGCTCATGTCGCCGGCGAGGATGTTGATCGCCTGCGGCAGCTCGTCCAACCGGGTTCGCCGCAGCCAGCGGCCGAGCCGCGTCGCGCGCGGATCGTCGGGCGTGGCCCAGACCGGCCCCTCGGACTCGGCGTCCAGGCGCATCGTGCGCAGCTTGTACAGCGTGAACAGCCGCCCGCCGCGCCCCACCCGCACCTGGCGGTAGAACACGGGACCGGCCGACTCCAGGTGAATCAACGGCGCGACCACGACCAGCAGAGGGGCCAGGATCAACAGCCCGATGATCCCGAGACCGAGGTCGAAGGCGCGCTTGACCAGGCGGAAGGGCCCGCGCGCGGCAAGCGGACCGAGCGGCAAGGCGACCGCCCAATGGTCGCCGATATGCTCGACCGGCACACGCCCCGTGATCGCCTCGAACAACACCGGCAGCGGCGTGATCTGCAAGCCTTGCTCCTGCGCGTCCAGCAGCGCCCGCAGCAGCTCGCCGTGAGCGTCGCGCGTGATCGCCAGCACCAGCTCGTCGACGCCCAGCCGCCCGGCGGCGGCCACCAAGTCGCCGCGATCCGCGACCACCGGCAGCCCGTCGACCAGCGTGCCCGCCAGCGCCGGATCGTCGTCGCAGAAGCCGACCGCGTCGACCAGGTGCGGCGCGTCCGAGCGGATCGCCGCGAGCAGCGCGCGCCCCGCCCGCCCGGCGCCGACGATCAGCATCCGGCGCCGGAACAGCGGCCGGCTGACCACGCCGGCATACACCCGCCGCCACAGCGGCACGGCGACCGCGGCGCCGAGCGCGAAGGCGATCGCGACATGCCGCACCAGGGTCCACGGCGGCGGGATGAAGTACAGCACCGCCCACAGCAGCAGCATCTGCCCGCTGACCTTCGTCGCCAGCACCACCGCGGTCCAGCGATCCGCCACCCGCCGCAGGTCGTACATCCCGCCCGCCCAGGCCAGCCCCAGCCACAACGGCACCAGCACCGCCGCCCAGCGACCCAGATCCCGCCCGAAACCACCCCCCGACCAGTCCCAACCCGACCGCAAGCCCCCGAACCACAGCGCCAGCGCCACGACGCCCCCCAGCACGGCGACATCGCCGCCCTGATTCGCCAAACAACACGCGCGGCGATTTCATCCTTAAACATCCGTTTCGGCCCGGGCTCGCGGTAGCGTGCCCGCACTGCGGCGAGTCGCTTCGGATCCAGTACTACCGCGCGGTCTGCTGCGGAGAGACGTCCAAGACCTCCTTCGGCGAAATCCACCAGCAGCGGTCGGTTGGAGAGTCCAGTCGCCGCGTGGGCCGTGGTTGGGTCAGCCTACGGCCCGACGACCCCGGCGCCACGAACAGTCGCGCCAGCCGTCACGGCCTCCACCGCGCCGCGCACCGCACCAACCCCGGCCCCGTCGGCCCGAATAGCACCCCGGCCGGTCGCGCGGAATCGTAAGGCGTCGCCAAATACCACGCTGTATGGCGCGATTGGCGGGGCCGTTGGCGTGGTCGTTCTAGGC
>CAZCJG010000298.1:0-6428 GCA_964498575.1 uncultured Anaerolineales bacterium
ACCAGCACACCTCCGCCGACCAAGATGATGAGCGGCCCGGCTAGCGATCCTGACATCCTATCACCTCCCTCGCCCAGGTGGGCCTAGTCATGCCAGTTCTTGGGCTCGCGCAACGGCGTCCAGGTCTTGCGGCGCGCGTCGTATTCCTTGATCACTTCGTAGTCGTACTCCACGCCCCCGTCCGGGCCGCGCTTGACGCCGTTGATCGCGATCATCTCACGCATGTAGCGCTTGTAGCTCTGGGTATCGGGATCGTAGCCCTTGTGAATGTGGACGGCGAGCCCCAGACCCGAGCCGATGATCTCGCGGCGCTCGTTGAGCGGGATGCCCGAGCCGCGCGACAGCGTCTCGATGCGCGTCATCGCCAGGCGCGCCGAGTGGGCGTGGGTGGTGGTGAAGGCGGTGATACCGAGGTTGAGACCCATGATGAACTCGATCGCCTCTTCCGATACCGTCTCGCCGATGATCATCACATCCGGGCGCATCCGCAGGAACACGACGTTGACCACGCGCCCGACCTCACCCAAGCCCTCCTCGACCACCAAGTGGTTGTAGTGGCCGAGCTGGGGCTGCACTTCCTGGAAGGTCTCGACCAGCGAGAGCTGGCAGTGCTGGGGCAGGTACTGGGTGAAGGCGTTGAGGATGGTCGTCTTGCCCGCGCCGGGGCGGCCGCTGAAGATCACGCTCTTGGCCATCGCGCGCGAGACGTCCTTGAGGAACTCGGCCGCCTCCTCGTCGAGCGCGTCGTAGGCGATCAGGTCCTCGAAGGTCAGCTTCTTGCGGCTGAAGCGCCGGATGTTGATCGCCGTGCCTTCGCGCGACAGCGGCGGGATCGCCGCGGTGAAGCGGCTGCCATCGGGCAGGCCCAGCTTGATCTGCGGGTCCTCGGCGCCGATCTCCTTGCCTTCGAGGTCGGCGATGCGGCGCGTCAAGCGATAGAAGTAGACATCGGGCGCCAAGTCGCCCACGTCGTGGATTTGCCCGTTGCGCTCGACCTGGACGAAGCCCTTGCGGACGATGATCTCCTCGATGCCCTCTTGATCGAGGTAGGGCTGGAGCACGCCCAGACCGGTGATGCGGTTGGCGACCTCGCGCGCCACCGCCTGGCGATCCTCCTCGGCGATCTGGAAGCCGAGCTCCTTCATCGCGCGTAGCACGTTGGCGTGGAAGGCGAGCTCCTCTTCCTGGTTGATGTTGCGCCGCCATCGCGGCACCGGGATCTCACGCTGGACGCAGTAGTCCTGGACGCGCTTGACCAGCTCGTTGTAGTCGTAGCGGGTGGCCGCGCTCATCGCGAGCCTCCATAGCCCGTGCGTGGCGGCTTCGCCGGAGGCGTCGCGTTGATCAGGTTCCACAGCGCCGTCGCCGTCCCGGCTAGATCGGGCGGCAGGCCGGCGGTCGCGGGCGGCGCGGCCGTCATGACCGGGGTGGCCTGGGCGATGTCGGCGGATTGGTTGGCCGCCAGCGTGGTCCAGGCCTGCAGGCCGCGCGCGCCGAGCGAGTTGACGATGTTGACCGCCTGGTCGGGCCGGACCGCGACGGTGATCAGCGAGCTGGGTGTCTCGCGATCTCCGCCCTCCTCGGTGTAAACCCCTTCCTCGTTCGGCCGCGGCGTGGCATTGGTCACCGGCTGGCCGCCGGCCGACACCTTGACCACCCAGATCTGCTTCTCGATCAGCTCGGTGAAGTCCTTCTTGGTCTCCGGGTCCTTGCCATACCCATACAAGTTGATCACATGCCCGGGCCGGAGCTGGCCGCCCACCGTCTTGTCGACACCCGCCTGAAAGGTCACAATCTCGAGGCCCAGGTCCCGCGCGAAGCGCACCTGCTCGATCGGCTTGGCGTTGACGGCGTTGAACGCGTCGCCCGGCTTGATCTGGTTGGTGGTCATCAGCCCCACCACCTTGTCCACCGGCCACAGGCCGCGATCGAAGGCGTCGGTCTCACCCGTCGGCTGGCCGGCCTTGACCATGTCCTGCGTGATGACGGTGTAGGGTTCGATCTGCGCCGCGGCGACGGCGGGCGTCATCTCGCGAACCACCGTCTCGCCCTCGAACATTCCGGCCACGAGGTAGATCAGGCCGGCGCCGATCAGCACCGCGGCGAGAATCAGGATCAACGTGCGTGAATTCATTTCCTCTCCCGGTCCTTGTCACTTGGTCGGGGGCGTCGCACCTCAGCGCGACGGCCACCTGGTCAATCCTTGGAGCGCGAGAAGCGCTTGCGGAAGTTCTCGAGGAAGCTCGTCGGCTCGTACTGGCCCCACGTGCCCTGGCCGTAGGTGTGCAAGAGCACCTTCTTGCCCAGCGCGCCCTTCCAGCGGTCGGCTTCCTTGACCACCGGTAGCTCGACCGCGCGCTCGATGCCCCCCAGGGCCATCGAGTCGACGATGCCGCCCTTTTGGTTCAACATGATCGAGGCCCTGGGGCCGAGCTCCGAGGCCAGCTTCTGGGCGTTCTCGACCGCGTCCGGGCGCGGTGTCGCCACCACGTACCAGCGCTCGATCTCGTCGCGGACCGCCCCGATCAGCGCATGCGGCCAATGCGCGTCGATCACGGTCAGCACATGCTCGCGCATGATATCCTTCAGGTACTTGCCGAGGAGCTGGATCGACAGGTCGCGGCTGTTGTCGTAGTCCATCGGCACCAGCGTGACGCCGTTCCATACCAGAGGATCGACATCCGGCTGGGTGGCGAGCTCGAAGAGCGCCGGCGCGTGGGTGTTGACCAGCGCGGCGACCGCCGACTCGCCGTAGGTGAACTCGAGCAGGACCACCGGCAGCTTGGCGCGGCGCGCGAAGTGGACCGCCGTGTCTAGGGCCAGGACCGTCTTGCCCACCCCACCGGAGTAGGATACGAAGGCCACGGTGCGCTTGGAGGGCAGCTCGGTGGTCTCGCCGACCATCCGGCGTGCTTCCGTCAGACATAGCTCCGGGTCTGCGAGGAACTCGTCGCTGGAGTGGAACGGGACATCGCTTTCCGAGATGATCGCTCGCAACATCCCCACGCTGTAGGGGTGCTCGACCAGATCATCGAAATCGACGATGATAAGGTTGGCCCCCGGCAATGCCTCGTAAATCTGGCCGGTGAACAGGGCCGACTCGTACTCCAGCCCTGTGTGCCCCTGCAGCGCGTCGAAGATGGCCAGGTCCTTGGTGGCGACAACAATTTTCACGGGGCGGCACCTCTTCTTCTACTCGGCGTGGATGATTCCAGCCTGACTGGGTCGGATAGCGCGGCGAGCTCGCTAGGCTTGGCTGCCGTATTATCTAATGGTAGCATCGTGAAGTCAAACACCACATGACCGGCGCCTGACTGCGGGCTTACCAATTCCTGACCGAATGCTGACCGATGCCGCGGCGCGGCAGGCGATTGCTTCGGACACCGACCTAGGTTATATTAAAGGTGCTGGGCGTGCAACTTCTGAGCGCAGCCAGGTCACAAGGCGCCTTGCATCGGGATCCGCAGTGTGGAGGCGGCGGCTGTGGTGCTGGCTGGCCGTCTCAGCGCCCGCCGCCCGCGGTTGTTTTTGTCAGCATTGTCCGTTTTTCGCCGGACCTCTGGCGCCGTGGCGCCGGAGCCGAGACCCTGGGGACGCCCGCATGGCCACGCAACTGACTTCTGGTGTGACGCAACGGCTGAGCCGATCGGGCAGCCGCTGGTGGCAGCTCGCGACCCACTGGAACGCCTACGTCGACTATTTGCACGCGATCGAGCGCGAGCTGGGGGTGGTCAACCTGCCGGGTCTCGGCGAGGGCAAGCTGGACGATTCCTATGTGCCACTCGCCTTGCGACCGTGGGGCGAGGACACGACACCGGGCGACCTGCACGTGCCGGGCGAAGCGGCAGTGGCGCCCAGGCTCAGCTTGGCCGAAGCCCTCCACGCCAGCGCGCACGTGCTCCTGGTCGGCCCGGCGGGCACGGGCAAGAGCGCACTCCTGCGCTGGCACGCCATTCAGTCCGCCCGCGCGGTGCTGGCCACGGGCTGGCGGGTGCTGCTGGCGGAAGGTGGCCCGCCGCCCTTGCCGCTGTACATCCCGCTCACCGCCATCCCCCCGTCGCAATCGCTGGAGGCCTATGCGGGGATGCTGCTGACCGTGGCGGGCTTCGAGGGGGCGGGTGCCTTCCTCGACATCTACCTGGAAACCGGGCGGACGGTGTTGCTCTTCGATGATCTCGATACCCTGACGCCCGCTGAACGCCGGCAAGCGTCCGAGCGCATCGCCGATCTTGTCGCGCGCTTTCCGGGCAACCGCGTGGTCGTCGCGACGCGCGACCTGGCGGATCACGCCTGGCTGCCGGGCTTCCGCTTGCTCGAGGTCGCCGGCGTGGATCCCGCCCGCGTCGAGACGCTGACCTCGCGCTGGGGCTACGGACAGCTCGCCAACACCAGCGGCTTCATGCAGGTGCTCGAGCGCGCGCCGCTGGTGCGCTCCCTGGTGGCGCGGCCGGGCTGGCTGGCGACCGCCCTGGCGGGCGTGGCGCGTCAGGCCGAGCCGATCCGCGCGCTGGACGTCGTCGGCGGATTCATCCAGCAACTGGACCGCGACGACCCGCTGGCATGGCCGCCGATCGCGCTGGCCTTGCAGCAGGCCGGCACGACCATCGGTGGGGCGGCCCAGGTGCCATCCGAGCGGCAGGCCTCCGGCCTCCTGCAGTGGCTTTCGGGCGACAGCTTCCGCTTCGTGCACCCGGCCGTGCAGGCCTACTTCGCGGCGGCGGCGCTGGCCGAGGATACGCGGGCGCTGCTGGATCGGGCCGGCGACGCGCGGTGGGAGCTGGTGATCGTCCTGGCGGCCGGCCGGCGCGCCGATGCGCGATCCCTGATCGAGGCGCTGCTGGCGGCCGCGCACACCGAGCTGGCGGCGCTCGCGCTGGCCGAAGTCCGCCCCCTGCCGGCCGACCTGCGCGAGCGCATCACGATCGACCTCCTGGGCCGCTTGGGCGGCCAGGAGCGCCACGCCGACCAGAGCATCGCGGTCAGCCTGGCGGGGCTGCTCGGCGCCGAGACCATTCGGCGCGCGGGATTGATCGCCCCGGCGCTGGCCGCCCTGACCGACCGGCACGCGTCGATCCGCAAGGCCGGCGCAGGCGCGCTGGCGCGCCTGGGCGATCCGGGCGCCATCGCGCCGCTGCTGACGGCGTTGGGAGATCCCGAGCCGGCCGTGCGCGAGGCGGCCTCGGACGCGCTGGCGGCCTTCGGCGACCGGACCGTGCAGCCGCTGGTCCGCCAGCTCAACGTCCCCAACCAGGACGTACGCCAGGCGGCGATGCGCGCGCTGGTCTACCAGGGCGGGCGCGCCGTCGCGCCCCTGGTCGCGCTGCTGGACGCGGCGACGCCCACCGCGCGGGCCGACGCGGCCGAGACCCTGGCGCGCATCGGCGGCGATGCGGTCCCGGCGCTGGTCGACGTCGTGCGTGAGGCGCCGCCCCAGGGAAACCGATCCGAGGCCCAGGTCGAGGGCGCGGTGGATGCGCTGACCCGGATCGGACGGCCGGCGGCCGCGGCGCTGATCTCGCCCTATGCGACGGCCTCACCGGCGGCCGGACCCAAGATCGTGCGGGTGCTGCGCGCGATCGGCCCGGCGGCCATCGACGTCCTGGGCGAACGGCTCGACCAGGCGGACGCCGCCCAGGCGATTGCCGCCGCGAGCCTGCTCGGCGAGTTCGGCGAGGCCGGTGAGCAGGCCGCCGTCCACCTGGTCCGCGCCCTGGCCGATCCGCGTTTCGAGGTGCGCTGGGAGACCCGGCGCAGCTTGCGCCGGCTCGGCCCGGGCGCCATGCCGGCGCTGCTCGACGTGCTGTCCAGCTCGGATCCCCACCTGCGCTGGGAGGCGGCGCAGATCCTGATGGCGCTGCCCGAGCCGCCGACCGGGGCGCTGATCCGCATCCTGGGCGAGTTCCTCGAATCGGCCGACACGGCCGGTCGGCGCAAGGCGGTCGCCGCGCTCGGTGAGCTGGCCGGCCCGGAGGTGCGCCCGCTGCTCGAGCGCGCGATCCGCGACGAGGACCCGCTGGTCCGGCGCGCCGCCGTGGCGCGCCTGGGCGACCTGGGCGATCCACGCGCCCTCGACGCCCTGATCGGTCAGTGGCAACGCGAGACCGACCCCGAGACCGCGCTGGACACCTTGCGCGCGCTGGCCGATATCGCGCCCGAGACCGCGATCCCCACCTTGATCGACGCGTTGACCGCCGATGCGCATGAGATCCGCCTCGAGGCCGCCACCCTCCTGGCCGAGATCGGCGAGCCGGCGGTGGACCCCTTGATCCGCGCCCTCAACGACCGCCCGGCCGAGATCGATCTCGAAGGCGCGCTCAAGGTGCTCGAGCGCGCCGGCGCGACCGCGCGCGCGGATGGCCGCGCGCCGGCCAACCTGGCGCGGGCCTACCATCGCATGTTGGTCGAGCGGCCCGAGGTCGACGATCTGG
>CAZCJG010000299.1:0-6416 GCA_964498575.1 uncultured Anaerolineales bacterium
CGGTGAGATCGGTGTCCAAGAGCAGCCCGGTCATGCCGATGATCGCGTTCATCGGCGTGCGGATCTCGTGGCTCATGTTGGCCAGGAACTGGCTCTTGGCCTGGCTGGCGGCCTCGGCGGCCTCCTTGGCGCGGCGCAGCTCCGCCGCCGCCGCCTGGCGCTCGCCGCTGTCGCGGAAGACCAGCACCGCGCCGAACAGCCGCCCGTCCTTGAAGATCGGGTTGAGCACGTACGACACCGGGAACTCGGTCTTGTCCTTGCGTTGGAAGCGGCCGTTCTCGTTGCGGTAGGCGCGCCCGGAGCCGACCATCGCGTGCAAGTCGGTCTGGTCGAGCGCGCGATCCGCCGCGCCCGCCGTGCGGACTTCCACCAAGTCCAGCAGAGGCTTGCCGACCAGCTCGGTCTCCGGCCAGCCGAGCAGCCGCTCGCCCTCGGGGTTGATGTATAGCAGGCGCCCGTCATGGTCGATGGCGCACAGCCCGTCGCCGATCGAGCGCAGGACCGCATGCAGCTTGTCGCGCTCCTCGGCCAGCCGGGTTTCGGAGGCCTGGCGCAGGCTCTCGTACAGCTCCTGCATCTCGCGGCTGGAGCTGGCCAGCGAGCGTTCGAGCAGGTAGCGCTCGTGCTCCGCCTGGGTGTAAACGTGGTTGACCCGCTCGACCAGGCTCCGCCACGCCTCGGGCGAGGCCGGCGGCTGGTCGGGATCGAGCTCCAGCCGCCGCAGTTGGCGGGCAAGCACGGGGTGGAGGTCCATCGCGAAAACGGCTTCCGATCAGCGAATGCAGGTATCGATGAGCGCCAGGACATCCTCGACAAACGCCGCCGGCGCGGGTTCGACGAGCCTTGCACGTCGCGTCGCGTAATCGATCGACTTCACCTGCTCTACCATCACGAAGCCCGACAGGGACAAGCCGACGGGTAGCGCGAGGTGGAACGGGTAACCGCGATTCGTCCGCGTAATCGGGCACACGATCGCGAGACCCGTGTGCCGGTTAAACAGGTCGTTGCTGATGACCAGGGCCGGCCGCCGCCCCTTCTGCTCATGCCCCGCCTGCGGATCGAACGACAGCGTGATGAAGTCGCCCTTGCGCGGGACGAAGCGAGCCAATTACCAGGCCTCGCGGCCCACGGGCGGCCCGAAATCGACTTCCTCGACCGGGTAGCCCTCGGGGATGCGGGCGACCAGCTCAGCCAAGACAAAGCGCGCCCGCGCCGGCTTCTTGATGACGATCTGATGCTCGCCGACAATCAGCTCGACGCTGTCGCCGACGGCGATGTCCGCCAGGTCCAGCACTTGCTTGGACAAGCGCAATCCCTGGCTGTTGCCCCACTTCTGCACCTTTGTGACGATCATGACCGACCAGCCTCCGCATAGGATAGCCCATGTATAGACCTGGCGGCGGGCTTTGTCAAGTCCACCCGTTCGGGGGAGCTCGACATGCCGCGCGAATCCGCAAGGCCGTCCGCCTTGCCATCGTTCGCCCTTTCGAGAGGGAAGATGTAAACTATGATTATCAGATAGGGAGTATCAACGATGGCTCTGGAACTTTCGGCAACCGAACTGGTGAGGAACTTCGCGGACTACCTTAATCGGGTGGCGTACCGTGGTGAACAGTACATCATCGTCCGGGGCGGCAAGCCGGTGGCCGAGCTGCGGCCCTTGCCGTTCGCGCGGCGGCTGGGCGAGCTGCCCGCGCTCCTGGCGTCGTTGCCGCGGCTCGGCCCGGACGAAGCCGAGGCATTTGAGCGCGACATCGACTTGGCCCGCGGCGAGCTCAACCGACTGCCGATCTCGGACCCATGGGCATCCTTCTAGACACCAGCCTCCTCATCGCCCACGAGCGCGGGCGGATCGATGTCGACGCTCAGGCCGCGCTGCGGCCCGATGAACCGTTCTATCTCTCCGCGATCACGGCCAGCGAGCTCTTGCACGGGGTACACCGGGCCACCGATCCTGCGATCCGCACTCGGCGCGCGGCCTTCGTCGAGCGCTTGCTGATGGAGATCCCGATCCTGCCCATCGACCTTGCCGCGGCGCGGGCCCACGCCCGAATCTGGGCCGATCTCGCGGCACAGGGTCAGCTCATCGGCCCGCACGACCTGTGGCTGGCCGCGACGGCGATCGCGCACGATCTGGCCGTGGCCACCTTCAACGTGCGCGAGTTCGAGCGCGTCGGGGGATTGCGGATCGACACGTGGTCGTGACGCCCTACAATTGCCTCTGACATCGGGTGTTCGCGCAACAGCGGGTCTTGCTCGCTCGGCGCCGCGACGGGGTCTGAACCCTGGGCTCCGACTGTGGTACAATCCTGCCCGCGTCAGCCTGCTTGAGTGCGCCCGGCCGGGCCAACCCCCTGCGATGACCACGCTCAGCCCACCGATCAACCCCGAGAGCTTGCGCGATGTCCTGGGCGCCATCCGCGCGGGTGGCCGAAACGGGCGCGGGCGGCTCGATAGCCCGCTGACGGGGCTCGACCGGATCACGCTGCGTTTGCGGGCCCGCGATCGCCCCGACACGGCGCTGAATCGCTCCGAGGAGCTCAAGCAATATCTGCACGAGCTGATCTGGTCGGAGCTTGTCGCGCACCATCCCGGCCGGTCGATCACCGACGCCCGCCACGCCCTGGGCCATGAGCTGGCCTTGCTCAAAGCCGACTTCGCGACCGGCGACCTCGATATCCAGGCCTGGAGCTGGCTGTACTACCGCTTCCTGGCCGACGAGCCGAAGCGCGTGTCCGAGCTCGCCGGCGAGCTCGGGTTGACCGAGAAGTCCCTTCAGCGCCGCCTGGATCGCGGCCTGGCCGCCCTGGCCCGGCGTGTCCGGAACGACCAGGACCTGGCGGCCGAGGCGGTGCGCCGCTACCCCGGCGCGCCGGCTTGTGATCGCATCGCCATCGACGGGTTGGCGCCCGCGCGCCCGCCCGATCACGTCGCCGCCGAGCTGCTCGCCGCCCTCCGCGACGAGGTGCGGGTGGCGCGGCTGACGCCCGATCAGGCGATCGAATTGGTGAACCGGCCCGCGGCCAGCCTGACCGACTACCGCCTCGGCCGCGTGGCCGAATGGAGCCAGCCGCGCTACCGCCTGGACGCGCGCTTCGTCGCGCTGTCCTTGATCGTCGACCGCGGCGAGGACGCGGCCGGCGAGCGCTGGGCCGTGCGCGGCGAGCGCTACAGCAGCTTGCACAACCTCGTGGCCGAGATCCAGGCACCGGCCCTCGTCCTGCTCGGCTCGCCCGGCGCGGGCAAGAGCACGCTGTTGCGCCGCCTGGAGCTGGACAGCGCGATCGATGCCCTGCGCGCCGGCACGCCGAAGGACGGCCGTGAGCGCTCCGAGGCGGGCGCCGGCGTGCCTGCCGCCGTGGCGCCCGTCACCTTCTTCATCCAGCTCAACCAATACCGGCCCCCGGCCCCCGGCGCGGCCTTACCGTCACCCTGGGCCTGGCTGCGCGAGCGCTGGTCGCTCCGGTTCCCCGGCCTGCCGCGGTTGGATGACTTCCTGGACGCCGGCCAACTCGTGCTCCTGCTTGATGCGCTCAACGAGATGCCCCACGCCGGCAAGGCCGACTACCGCAAGCGCATCGGCTGGTGGAAGCAGTTCCTGCAGGATGTGATCGCCGTGCGCCCGGGCAACCGGGTGATCTTCAGTTGCCGCAGCCTGGATTACAGCGCCTCGCTCTCGACCGCCGCGCTGCGGGTGCCCCAGGTGCGCATCGAGCCGCTGGCGGACGCGCAGGTGCGGCGCTACCTCGAACTCTACTGCCCGGCCACGGCCGACGACCTGTGGCGCGAGCTGGAAGGCAGCCCACAGCTCGAGCTGGTGCGCACACCCTACTTCCTGCGGCTTTTGGCCGAGCAAGCGGCAAGCGACCCTGGGCTGCCGCGCGATCGAAGCGCACTATTCACGGGTTTCGTGCGGCGCGCGATGCTGCGCGAGGTTGAGCGCGACAACCCTTTGTTCTTGCCCGATGGCCTCTTGACCGAGCGCGACTACCGCCGCGTGGTGCAGGCGGCGACCTGGCGCAGCCCGCACGAGCTGCCGGAGCGGGGCCTCTTGGTGCCCGGATTGGCCAAATTGGCCTTCGGCATGCAGGCCGAGGCGGTGCGGGGCGAGGCGCTGCAAGTGCGCGCCGGCTTCGACAATGCGCTAGGCCTCCTCGACAGCGAGCGGGCGGAGGACATCCTACGGGCCGGCGCGTCGCTCGGTGTGCTGGAAGAGGACGCCGGGCGCGACGAGGTGCTCTTCGTCCACCAACTGCTGCAAGAGTACTTCGCCGCCCGGCGGCTGGCGCAGGCACCGGATCCGGAGCTGGTGCGCAGCGAGTGGCGCGCCGCCGCGCTCCGGCCCGACACGCGGGCCTTGCTCGACCTGCTCCCGCCGGCCGAGACGCTGCCCGCGCTCGATCAGACCGGCTGGGAGGAAACCACGCGCCTGGCGGCGGTGATGGCGGCGGACCCCGATGCCTTCATTCGCGGGCTGATGGCGACCAACTTGCCCCTGGCGGGCCGCGCAGCGGCGCATTGCGCGCTGCGCGGGCAGGACCGGCCGATGTCGGACGCCTTGCTGGCCGAGCTGCGCCGCGCCCTGGTTGATCGCGGCCGCGACCCCGCGGCGGACCTGCGCGCGCGCATCGAGGCGGGGAGGGCGCTGGGAGGGATCGGCGATCCGCGGTTCGAGCGGCGCGGCGGGCCGGAAGGCGCCTTCCTCGTGCCGCCGCTGGTGAACCTGCCGGGTGGAGACTATGTGATCGGGTCGGACGCGGCGATCGCGTGGCAAGGCGACATCTCCACCGCCCACCGGCCGGGCCACACCGTGCGGCTGGCGCCCTTCGCCATCGGGCGCTTCCCGGTGACCAACGCCGAATGGGCCTGCTTCATGGCGGCCGGCGGCTACGAGGACGAGCGCTGGTGGCCCACCGCCGCGGCGCGCGCATGGCGCATAGGTCGCGGCACGGCCGAAAGCCGCCGGCAGAGTCGGCGGCGCTGGCGCCGGCGCTTCGCAGCCGACCCCACGCTGATCGACCAGATGCAGGGCGACGGGCGCCTGACCGAGTCCCAGGCCGCCGAATGGCGACGCCGCGCGGCGCTGGACGACGCGGCCTTCGAGCAAGCGCTGGCCGGCGAGTGGCCGGACGGCCCGCTGCGCCAGCCGCAAGCCTGGCGCGATCAACGCTTCAGCCAGCCGAGCCAGCCGGTCGTGGGGATCTGCTGGTACGAGGCGCTGGCCTACTGCCTCTGGCTGGCGGCCCAGACCGGGCTGGCGGTCCGCCTGCCGAGCGAAGCGATGTGGGAGGCGGCGGCGCGGGGACCGGAAGGGCGCACCTACCCCTGTGGCGAGGCTCTCGCCGGCTATCACGCCAACATCCTGGAAACGCGGATTCGGGCGACGACCCCGGTCGGTGTCTTCCCCGAGAGCGACACGCCGGAAGGGGTGGCCGACCTCGCCGGAAACGTCTGGGAGCACACGTCGAGCGCCTGGGGCGCCACCGACGACCCGGTCTTCGGTTATCCCTACCGGGCCGCCGACGGCCGCGAGCGGCTCGACGCGCCGCCGGACTGCCGCCGCGTGCTGCGCGGCGGAGGCTGGCAAGACGGGGCGGTGTTCGCGCAATCCTGCTACCGCTACCCGAGCCACCCCAGCAGCCGCGGCCCGGACGGGGGGTTTCGGGTGGCGATCGAGTACTGAGCGAGCGGCCGCCCAGGAGGTCCGAGCCGCGACCGTCAGGGAGCGGTACCCACCCGCGGCAAGTAGCCCTGCGGCGTGGCGACGGTGAAGTAGCGGCCCTTGTTGTCGTTGACCGCGACGTTGCCGACACCGTCGACCGCCTGCACAAAGAATTCCAAGCCGCGCCGCGCCGGCACGGTGATGGTCCAGAGCTGCTCCGCCACGGGCTGGAGATCCCGCGTAAGCCAGACGCCGTCGCCCGCGGTGTAGCTCACCGCCAGGCGGATCACGCTCGAGAAGTCGCCGGCCTCGACGCTCAGCGCGACCGCCGCGGGGGATCCCGACGGGACTGCGGGCCGCTGCTGTACCGACCAGATACTCGGGGGCAGCGTGTCGGCGTGGTTGGAGTAGTACAGGGTGTAGGTGACGGCCGAGATCTGGCGCAGGACGCCGGTCTCGCGGCCGGTGGCGCGATACTGCTCGGGCGTCAGCACCAGGCGTTGGCGCAGCGACTCGCCCGCGCCGACGCTGTTGAGCAGGTGCCAGCCGGCGCGGTTCCATGACGGCTGGTCGAAGATCGGCTCGCTCTGCGATAGCGGGATGTCGCCGTCGTCGGTGATGACCCGGGTGATCAGCGGGTCGAAAGGCTCGATCGTCCTGTACCGCGCGCCCTCGAAGAACGCACCGCGCGCGATCAGGCCGGGGGTGGTGACGCTGATGCCGGTGCGCGGCCCGATCGGCTGGCCCGGCAACG
>CAZCJG010000300.1:0-6416 GCA_964498575.1 uncultured Anaerolineales bacterium
CCGCCCGCGATGCGCAGCGCCGCCGCGCCCAGCGACTCGCCGATGGCGAAGCCGATGAAGCACAGCCCGGCATAGGCGCCGGGGACGAAGAGCGCGATGGACAGCATGAGGAGCAGCTCGATCGAGATCAGCATCATGCCGATCGCCATGCCGCTCATCAGCGGGATCTGGTAGATCGGGAAGGGCTTGCCGCGCAGGGAGGCGAAGGCGGTGCGCGAGTTGGCGAACGTGTTCACCCGGATGCCGAACCAGGCGACGCCGTAGGAGCCGGCGATGCCGATCAGGCTGAAGAGCAGGATCACCAGCACCCGCCCCCAAGGCAGCCCTTGCAGCACGCCGAAGTAGATCGCCATCACGAAGCCGATCAGGAGCTCGAGCATCAGGATGAACTTGCCCTGGGTGACCAGGTAGGTCTTGCACGTGGCGTAGATCAGCTCGGAGACCTCGAGCATGGACCGATGGACCGGCAGGTTGCGCAGCCGCTGGGCGGTAACGCCGCTGAAAGCCAGGCCGGCCAGGCAGATCAGGATGCCGACCAAGAGCAACGTCCAGCCGTCGATGCCGTGAAACACTGCCTGCGACAGGTCCGGCAGCACCAGGTTGACCTCACCGCCGCGGTGCCCGGCCTCGCCCTCCTGGGCGTGGACCAGCACGGGGGTGACCAGGGCCAACGCCGGGATGGCGAGGGCGGCGAGCGCCAGCTTGCGGAACCAGTTGAACGACCGAGCCATGATCTCTCTCCAGACGGATGGGTTGCAGGGGCTGGCACACACCGACCCGCCGGATGCAGCGGCCATGGCCCTCCCCCGCGCGACATCATATCGAAGTGGGGCGGCAGGGTCAACCGCCGCGGAGACGACGACTGGCGCGGGACTGAGGTATTTCCGCCATTCTCCAATATCACGCGCCCCCACCCGTATCTTTACGCGCGATGTTACGTTATATTAAGCTAGACGCAACCAGCCGCTGCCGGGAAGATGGGCAGATGGCATCATTTGGCGTCGTTCGGTGACTGGGACCTTGGTTTTGCCCGCGATCGCCCGCGCATCGTGGATTTGGCCATTTGTCGCGGCCGTCACCTCCGGCGCTTGCACAAGCCGATTGAGGAGACCATGAGCCACTCAGAGCAGCTTTTGCCCGATTCGACGGACCCCCTGACCGATCTTCCCTCTCCCCCCGAGACGACCTCGCCCGACACCGTCGACCGCCGGCGCTTCCTGCAACTGGCCGGCGCCGCGGCCGCCGCCACCGCCGGGCTGGGCGCCGCCGGGCTTGCCTTGCCGGGCAGCGCCAGCGCCGCCCCGGCGGCACAGACCGGCGGCTCGTATCTCCCATCGACGCCCCCGTCGCGCTCCACCCTGGCCTACCAGATGCGGGTGCAGGCGGCGCAGATGGAGATGAGCATGGGCTATCCCGCCGCCACGACCAATGGCGACGAGGCGCGCTATCCCAAGCGCATCGGCAACTACTCCAAGGGCCTGCCCCACAATGCCCTCGGCGAGGTCGACGCCGCCGCCTACGACAAGCTGGTCGCCGCGGCCAAGTCCGGCAAGCCGGCGGACTTCGAGGCGATCCCGATGGGCGGCACGCGCAAGCTGACCAACCCGCAGGCCGGCCTGGCCTTCCAGATGCAGGGCGCGGATCCGACCGCGCTGCTCCTGCCCGCGGCGCCCGCCTTCGCCAGCCAGGCGATGGCGGCCCAGATGGCCGAGAACTACTGGCAGGCGCTGGCGCGCGACATCCCCTTCGAGGAGTACGGCTCGAACCCCTTGACGGTGGCCGCCGCGGCGGACCTGACGACCTATAACGGCGCCCTCGCCGCGCCGAAGTCCGGGGCTCAGGTGACCCCCGGCACCCTGTTCCGCGGCCTGCCGCCGGGCTGCGCCACGGGACCCTACATCTCGCAGTTCATGTGGCTGCCGACGCCCTTCGGCGCGGAGGCCATCGATCGCCGCATGCGCACGACGGTGGCCGGCGACGACTTCATGAAGGACTACAACACCTGGCTGGCGATCCAGCGCGGCTCGGAAGCCTACCCGGCGCAGACCTTCGACCCGACCTGGCGCTACGTCCGCAACGGGCGCGATCTGGGCGAGTGGGTGCACATCGACGTGCTGTTCCAGGCATACTTCGAGGCGATGCTGATCCTGTTCAGCCTCGGCGCGCCCTTCGACGCCGGCAATCCCTACCACGCCTCGGCCAACCAGATCGGCTTCGGCACCCTGGGCCATCCCTACCTGGCGAGCATCCTGTGCGGGGTGGCCAAGCAGGCCCTGGCGACGGTTTGGAACCAGAAGTGGTACGTGCACCGCTACCTGCGCCCCGAGGCGATGGCGGGCCGGGTGCACAACCACAAGACCGGCGCGGCGAGCTACCCGATTCACAGCCAGCTCCTGAACTCGCCGGTGCTGACGCGGATCTACAAGAGCACGGGCACCTACCTGTTGCCGATGGCCTTCCCGGAGGGCAGCCCGACGCACCCGTCCTACGGCTCGGGACACGCGACGGTCGCCGGCGCCTGCGTCACCATCCTCAAGGCCTTCTTCGACGAGAGCTGGGTGATCCCGAACCCGGTGGTGTCGACCTCCGACGGCCTGGGCCTGGTGCCCTACGCCGGCCCGGCGCTGACGGTCGGCGGGGAGCTCAACAAGCTGGCGGCCAACGTCGCCATCGGCCGCAACATCGCCGGCGTGCACTGGCGCTGCGACGCCAACGAGTCGCTCAAGCTCGGCGAGTCGGTCGCGATCCGCTTCCTGATGGAAGAAAAGATGAGCCTCAACGAGAAGATGGTCGGCTACTCGCTGACCAAGTTCGACGGGACGACGGTTACGGTGTGATGATCGCCGTGTAGCGGCGTCGTCCACCCCGCGGCGCCCGGCGAGCTTGGCTCGCCGGGCGTCTTGTTTTTGCGGCCTGGATGGAGAACACGGTCCGCCGCCCGTATCCTCGCCCCTTTTCCCCCGTTAAAACATGCAACGTGCCGCGTCGCCCCGTTCCACCGTGTCGGGTGGAGCGGGACCTTGGCATGGTCCAGCCTGGACTCGGAGGAACCGATATGTCTCGATCCGTCACCCCGCGCATCGGCGCGGCCCCGCGCCTGCCCGCCCGCTTCCTCGCCGCCCTCCTGGTGATGGGGACGCTGCTGCTCGCCGTCGTCCCCGCGGCGCACGCCGTATCCATCGCCGTCACCACGACCGACGACGAGCTCAACGGCGACGGGGACTGCAGCCTGCGCGAGGCCATCGAGGCCGCCAACACCGACGCCATGGTCGACGCCTGCGCGGCGGGCAGCGGGAGCGACGACATCATGGTGCCGACGGGCATCTACACGCTGACGATCAGCGGCGCCAAGGAGAACAGCAACGCCAGCGGCGACCTGGACCTGGGGGAGGACGTGACGATCACCGGGGCCGGGCAGGGACAGACGATCATCGACGGCAACGCCGCGGACCGCGTGCTGCATGTCATCACAGGCACCGTGACGGTCGCCGACCTGACGATCCGGAACGGCCGTGCGCCGGACGGGAATCCCGGAGCGAACTGTATCGACCAGGGCGAATGCCATGAGAGCGGTGGCGCCGGAGAGGACGGCGGCGGGATCCGCACCGAAAGCGGCACCGCGCTCACGCTGCGGGTGGTAAAGGTGGCGGACAACCAAGCAGGAGACGGGGGTGATGCCGGCGACGTCGACTGCCCGGAGTTCCAGGCCGAGTGCGAAACGTTCGGCGGCGATGGCGGGTATGGCGGCGGGATCGCGGGGTTCGGCAGTCTGACCATCGAGCGGAGCGTGCTATCCGGCAACGCCGCGGGCGCGGGCGGTGCCGCGGGCGCCGTCGCCACCGGAGGTTGCGACGGCGCCGGGTCGTGCGCGGGTGCCGGACGGGCCGCCCGCGCCAAGCGAGCCTGCGGCGTCGAGGCCGTCTGCTCGTCCAGCGAGGGCAGTCCCGGTGACGGCGGGGGCGTCGTGATCACCGACGACAGCCTGGACATGTCCACGACCACCGTGGAAGGCAACACCTCACTGGATTGGGCCGGCGGGGTCTACTGTCATTTCAACAGCATGTGCACGATCACGAGCAGCACGATCTCGGGCAACACGGCGGGCTGGATCGGGGGCGGCCTTACGCTCATCGAAGCCGAGGTCACGGTGTTGAACACGACCATCAGCAACAACAGCGTGACCGGCAGCGGCAGCCCCGGCGGCGGCGGCGTCGGTGTCTACAGCGGCTCGATCGATCTGACCTTCGTGACCATCGCCGGCAACGCCGTGGCCTCCGGCGACGGGGGCGGCATCCTAGTCGGCGACCTGGTGACCATGCGGAACTCCATCCTTGCCGACAACACCGATGCCGGCGGCCAGGCGCCGGACTGCACGGGCACGATCGTCACGGGCGGCTACAACCACATCGAGAGCCTCACCGGCTGCGTCTTTGTGCCGGGCGCCGGCGACTCGACCGGCTTCGACCCGGGGCTGACCGCGCTGGGGGACAACGGCGGGCCGACATGGACGCAGGCGCCCGGGCCGATTTCCCCCGTGATCGACACGATCCCCGCCGGGACGAACGGCTGCGGGACCACGGTGCTTTCCGATCAGCGCGGTGCGTTCCGTTCGACCGACGGCGACGCGAACGGCACCGCCGCCTGCGACAAGGGGGCGGTGGAGCTGGGTCTGCTCCAGTGCGGCATCCAGTTCGCCAGCGAGCCGGCGGTCTACACCTACTCCACCGGCCCGGACACGGTCGAGATCAACGTCGTGGACGACGGCAGCGACCTGGACTGCATCCGCGTCACGAACATCCCTTACAACCACGCGAACGCAACGCCCGTGCAGATGACCGGCCGGTACTGGATCATCGATACCGAAACGATTTGCGGGGGCTCGCTGGCCGCCCCAGGCACCTCTTCCCTGGACGACTGCCTGCGCGCGCTGAACCATCAAGAGCCGGCACTTGCCGCGGCGGACGGCCCGATCCCCCGCGTGGATGCCGCGACGCCGGATTACACGGTCGACCTCACACTACCCTACGGTGCGGCGGACCCGGCCGACACCGTCTGCCGCTACACCGGCAGCGGCTGGGATTGCGCGGCGACGAGCTTCCTGGCGAATACCTCGGTCACCCGCGACGCCATCCACGAGCTCTCCGACTGGGCGGTGGGCAACAATCCCTTCGCCGCCCCGACCCCGACGCCGGGAGCGTCGCCCACGGCGCTGGCGCCGACCGCCGCCAGGGTGCTGTCCTTCACTGCGGCGCTCGACCCCTCCGGCCGGGTGGTCCTGGCCTGGGAAACCGCGTCCGAGGTAGACGTGGCCGGCTTCCGCGTCGAGCGCGCCGCGGGCACCGGTCCCTGGCGCGCGGTCAGCCCGCTCCTCCCGGCGCGCGGCGACGGCGCGGCGGGCGCGAGGTATGGCTGGGCAGACGCGCCGGGCGTGGGAACGCACGCGTATCGGCTGGTCGTCGTGAGCGCCGCGGGGCGGCCGGAAACCTTCGGGTCGCAGTCGGTGGTGGTGAAGGCGCTGCGATTGTTCTTGCCGCGCGTCATGGGCGAGTAGGGAGCAACCCCGCCGATCCGAGCAGACAGCGTGACGCCTTCAATACGATTGGCCGTGGAGGACGACGTTGATGGGATATTCTCCGTCGACGCGTTGGCACCGCAGAGTGTTCAGCGACAGTTGTTTATCCGACGTTCCGTGGTCGCCGAGCGCTGCTACGTGGCCTGCGCCGACCAAGTCGTAGGCTATGCCGTCTTGGAATATTCTTTTTACGAGAACGGCTTAGTTGCAATGCTGTATGTCCACGCGGATTGGCGGCGGCACGGCATCGGCACAGCCCTGTTGCACCACCTTGAAACCATCTGTCAAACGGAGAAGTTGTTCACTTCGACAAACCTTTCCAATGTGAGGATGCAGGCCTTGCTCAACAAGTCGGGGTATAAGTTGAGTGGTGTGATTCATGATCTCGATGAAGGCGATCCCGAGCTGGTCTACATCAAACGCTGCGGTAGGGCCTGAAACCACGCCAATCGATGGGATCATCAAGCCACCAAGACAGGCACATGCCAAGCCCTGTGCAGGCGATATCTACCCCCGCTCGCAACAAGGCCCTCGCCTTTGGCGCCCGCTGAACGCTTCCGCGTCGATGGCCACTCCGGCCTTGACGCCTCTGTGGAGCCTCTTCTACCTGGCACCCAGCCGCTGCGTTTCTGGCCAAGCGTGCCCGCCGCGTGATATCATGGTCCCGGCGCCAGGCGCCGAGGACACCATGCGAGCCATCGCCATCATCCCGACCTACAACGAAGCCGAGAACATCGGCCCGCTGATCGCCGCCGTGCTGGCCCAGCCGGGGATCGGCGGCGTCGTGATCGTCGACGACGACTCGCCGGACGGCACCGCCGCCCACGTCCAGACGGCGTTCCGC
>CAZCJG010000301.1:0-6401 GCA_964498575.1 uncultured Anaerolineales bacterium
CCCGCCAGCTCAGCAAGGCCGATCGCCTCCACGCCGCTGGTCACCGGATAGCGCTCTTCGCCGGCATAGACCACGAAGCCACGGGTCACCGGGAGATCGGCGCAGGCGATGTGGAAGCCGCGGTCCAGGCGGGCGGCCGAGGCACGCTTGATCTCGATCGCCCAGATCTCCTGTCGCGCGGGCAGCTCAAGCATGAGGTCGATCTCGGCGCCGGCCGCGGTCCGGTAGAAGCTGGAGCTGGCCCCCTCCGGTGCCAGGGCCAGCAGGTTCTCGATCACGAAGCCCTCCCAGCTCGGGCCGACGACCGGGTGGCCGGCCAGCGCGGCGTAGTCTACCAGACCCAACAGGGCATGCACGAGCCCACTGTCGCGGACGTAGACCTTCGGTGCCTTGATAAGCCGCTTGCCGACGTTGGTATGCCAGGGTCGCAGCCGCCGCACCAGCATCAAGTCGACAAGGAGGTCGATGTAGCGATCCACCGTCGTGGCGCTGACCCCGAGGCTGGATGCGAGGCGCGATACATTCAGCAGGCTGCCCTGGTTGTGCGCGAGCATGGTCCACAAGCGTTCCAGGGTCTCGGCGGGGATGCGCGGGCCGAACTGCGGAACGTCGCGCTCCAGGTAGGTGCGGATGAAGTTGCGGCGATAGACCAGGCTGTCGGCATCGGAGGCGGCGAGCAGGCTATCCGGGTAGCCGCCGCGGAGCCAGAGCAACGTCGTCGCGGCGGGGCCGGGCGCGATCTCCGTCACGTCCAGGGGATTGAGATACACGTACTCGATCCGACCGGCCAAGCTCTCGCCCGACTGGCGGAGCAGGTCGATCGCGGCTGAACCAAGGATCAGGAAGCGCCCCGTACGCCGGCCTCGCCGCCGGCCGGCGTCGATCAGCCCCCGCAAGGCCCCGAACAGCTCCGGCGCGCGGTGAACCTCGTCGAGAATGACCAGCCTGTCCTCGTAGTGGCTGAGGAACAGCTCCGGATCGACGAGCTTGTCACGGTCCGACCTGGATTCGAGGTCCAAGTACAACGCAGCCGTTCCCTCGGCGAGGGCCAGCGCCAGCGTCGTCTTGCCCACCTGTCGCGGCCCCAACAAGCCGACAGCCGCCTGTCGGCCGAGCGCTCTTTGGACGAGATCGGTGGCGTGACGGGGGATCATGCGTGCATATTACCACTTGCGTGTGGAATTTGCAAGGAAGTAGCGATCGAGCAACACCCGGATGGGTCGCCTGGCCGAGAAGCTCGGCTTCCGCGAGGAAGCGCGATTCCGGGAGGCGGTGGTGGTCGGCGGGCGGCGGTTCGACGGCATGGGTTATGGCGTGCTGCGCGCGGAATGGGAGGCTTGTCACCCGTCCTCGCTTGAAACTGTCGTGCGATGAGATCAGGCGTGAAGGTGAGAAATCTCATTCCTCCCTCCCCCGTGCTATGATCGCGACACGTGGACTCAAGGGCCGATCTCGAACGCCCATCCCCACCGCCTGCTGCCTCAGGTGCGGAGGTCGATGAGCGGAGCGTGTAGGAGCGAGCGTCGATGTCAGACCATGAACACGGCCCCGCGGTGATCCCGGACACCGCCGAGCTGCGGCGGGTGCTATCCGCCATTCGATACGGCCAGGCGCTGAGCGACAGCCCGTTGACCGACCTGGATGCGGTCTGGGACCTGCTGCTGCGCGAAGGCGTGGCACCCGGCGCACGCGGCCGCGCCTGGGCACTGGGCGTGCTGATCGACGAGATCGTCACCGAGCATCTCGACGCGGCGCGGCGTGCCGCCGGCATCCCGTCGTCGGCCGAGCGATCGAGCGCGGTCCAGCTCGCCGCCGATTTCGCCGCCAACAGCCCCGAGCTGGAGATCTGGAGCGCGCTGCATTATCGGTATCTCGACGCCGCCCAACTGCGGGCCGGCGAGATCGCGGCGCAGGTCGGCATGCCGAGACGCTCGCTGGGCCGCCGGCTGGCCACAGCGCATGCCAGGCTGGCCAGATGCTTGGCGGACCGCGATCGCGAGGCTGCCCGCCGCTTGGCCGAGCGATCCGACGTGCCGATCGTCGATCCGATCGCGCCGCGCGGCGCCGCGCAAGCCCAGGACGCGCCGCAGCCGAGCGATGCCCTGATCGAGGCCGTGCGCGGAGCCGGGCTGCGCCGGGTCGCCCTCGCGCCCGAGGTCCTGGAGCGATTGGCCACGGAGCGCCCGAAGGATCTGAACGCGTATCGCCTGTCCCGGATCGCGGCGTGGTCGCGGCCGGCCTACCGCGTGGATGCGCGTTTCGTGGACCTCACCCTGCTCATCGATCGCGGCGAGGCCGCGCCCGAACGCTGGCGGGCGGAAGACCAGACCTACGAGGATCTCGGTGCCGTGTTGAACGCCGTGGCAAGCCCGGCGGTCGTGCTCCTCGGCCCTCCGGGAAGCGGCAAGAGCACGCTCCTGCGGCGCTTCGAGCTCGATCTCGCTATCGCCGGCTTGCGGGATGACACAGCGCCGGTGCCCTTCTTCGTGTCGCTGGGCCGCTACGGCGATGACCGGGCGGGCGCCGAGCCGCCGCCGCCGGCCGCATGGCTCGCGAGCGTGTGGGGCCGGCGCTACCCGGACCTGCCGCCCTTCGCCGAGCTGCTGGACGACCGACGGCTCGTCCTGCTGCTCGACGGGCTCAACGAGATGCACCACACGGGCTTCGACGACTACCGCGTACGCATCCTGGCCTGGAAGCACTTCCTGCGCGAGACGGTTGCGGATCAGCCGGGCGTCCGGCTGGTGTTCGCTTGCCGAAGCCTGGACTACGGCGCGCCGCTCTCGTCGCCGGAGCAGCGGGTGCCCCAGGTCCGGGTAGAGCCGATGACCGACGCGCAGGTCCGCGCGTTCCTGCATCGCTATGCCCCGGCCCGCGCCGCGGCGATCTGGGACGGCCTGCGGGGAACGCCCCAGGTCGAGCTCGTCCGGAGCCCGTATCTCCTGGCGCTCTTGGTCGAGCAGGCGATCGCGTCGCCGCAAGCGCCGGTCGGCCGCGCGGCGCTGTTCACGGGCTTCGTGCGGCGCGCCATTCAGCGCGAGATCGAGCGCGACCACCCGCTGTTTCAGCCCGGAGCGTTGCTCGACGAACGCGACTACCGGCGATCGGTCTCGAGCCGGCAGTGGGCGACGCCCTGGGCCCTGCCCGAGCGTGGCGCGCTCGTGCCGGGCCTGACCCGGCTGGCGCATGGGATGCAGGTCCATGCCGCGGCGGGCGGCGCGGCGCAAGCCTGCATCAGCTTCGACGCCGCGCTGGGCTTGATCGACCATCCGGCGGCCGACGACGTCCTGCGCGCCGGCGAGGCGCTGGCGGTGTTGGATGAGCATCGCGGCCGCGACGAGGTGCTGTTTGTCCACCAATTGCTGCAAGAGTACTTCGCGGCCCGGCGCCTGGCGTCCGATCCCGAAGGGGCGGCGGGTCTCACCCGAGCCGAGCTGCGCAGCGCGGCGGCGGCGCCCGCCTTGGCCCAGGTCGTCGCGGAGATGGACTTGAGGGAGCCGCTGCCGCCGCTGCCGTCGACGGGATGGGAAGAGGTCGTGCTCTTGGCGGCCTCGATGAGCGATGCGCCGGTGGCTTTCGTCGAGGCCGTCGCCAGGGTCAATCCCGCGCTCGCCGGTCGCGCGGCATCGCAGCTCGACTTGGCGGAGCGACTGCCCGCGCCCGTGATCGCGGGCCTGCGCGACCGGCTCGCCGCCATCGCGGGCGATCGGGACATCGACCTGCGGGCGAGGATCGAGTCCGGCTTGGCCCTCGGCGTGCTGGGCGACCCGCGCTTCGAGCTTGGCACGGGCCCCGATGGGCCCTACCTGCGACCGCCGATGGTCGCGGTCCCGGCCGGCGCCTACGTGATCGGCGACGACTCGGACCCGGGCGATGCCGCCGCCCCGAGACACCGCGTCCGTCTGGCCGGCTTCGAGATCGGGCGCTTCCCGGTGACCAACAGCGAATGGTCCCGGTTCATGGCCTCCGGCGGCTATGACGACGACCGCTGGTGGGATACGCCCGACGCCCGGGCATGGCGGCGCGGCGTGCTGACGGCGGAAGGGAGTCGGCGCTGGGTACGCGACTGGTTGGAGAAGATGCGCGGCGATCCGCGCCTGATCGATACCTACATCGAGCAGGGCTTGAGCCTCGAGCAGGAGGCGATGTGGCGCGCGCGCCTGGTCATGGACGAGGCGGCGCTGCGTGAGCATCTGGAGCGGAAGTTCCCTCGGCGCAAGTACGCGGCTCCGTACAGCCAGAAGCACGCCCTGTACGCCGCTCCCCCGCAACCGGTCAGCGGGATCTGCTGGTACGAGGCCCGCGCCTATTGCTGCTGGCTCAGCGCCCAGACCGGTCAAGCCTATCGCCTGCCGAGCGAGGTCGAGTGGGAGGCGGCGGCGCGGGGTGGCGATAGCAGGTCTTATCCCTGGGGCCGTCGTTTCGATGCGTCGGTCTGCAACACCGCCGAGAGTCACCTGCGGCGAGCGGCGCCGATCGGTGTGATGCCTCAGGGGCGCTCCCCCTGCGGCGCCGAGATGCTGGCGGGTGACGTCTGGGAGTGGACGTCCTCGTGCTGGGGGCCGGACACGGAGCGCTGCGGCTTCGGCTATCCCTACGACGGCGCGGATGACCGCGAGCGGGCGGAGGCGCCGCCGACGATCCGGCGGGTGCAGCGCGGGGGTAGCTGCTTCGATACCAAGGCCCAGGCCCGGGCCTTCGTGCGCAACGGCCTTCCGCCCGACACGCGCTTCCACGGCTTCGGCATGCGCCTGGCGCGGTCGCGCCCGGAGGCTTGACTGCGGCGGAGCAGGCACGTCGCCTGCTCCGCCGCCCTGCCTAGCGGCCGCCGGCAGGCCCGCCGGGCGGCTGGTGAACGAAGTTTCCGGGCAGGCAGACCAGCAGCGGATTGAGCGGGGGCGTCACCTGCCGCCAGCCATCGGGGCAGCCGCCCGGCGGCAGCGCCGCGGAATCACCTTGAAGCGGCGGAATGTAGAGGTTGTCGGGCAAGCAGCCGAGCACCGGGTTCAGCGGCGGGGTCGCCGGCCGGAAGCCCGGCGGGCAGGTACCGTCGCCCGCCCGCGAGGACGGCTTCGGCGCCGAGGCCTGGACGACCGTGCCCGGGAGGCAGCCGAGCACCGGGTTCAACGGCGGGGTCGCCGGCCGCCAGCCCTCAGGGCAGCGGCCCTCGGGCGGCGCGGGCTGGGCGCCGCTGTCCAGGACAATCGTGTCCGGCAGGCACAACAGCACCGGATTCCCGGGCGGCGTGACCGGGCGCCAGCCGTCCGGACACACCTTGAGGCCCCCGCGCTCCGCGCTGACGCCTCCGGAGGCGGTCGCGGCGACCAGGGCGAACAGGCCGGCCGCGACGAGCGCCTTGATCAACGGGGTTGCTGAAACGTTCATGATGGCTTCTCCTTTGTGGATCCGAGGCCGTCTCGGCCTCTTCAGTCGATCATCAGGTTCCCGGACGGGCCATCGGCGGATGATCGCTGCCGCACGGTGGCCCGCACGCGGACCAAGGTACACGATGACCGGCGCGCAGCGCCAGGGCTTTGGGCCGCTTTTGGGCCACGATTGGGACGATCCGCTCGCGCCGGCGCCCCGTTGGATCGGCGCGACAAATCCTGCGGCCCCGTGTCGCGCTTGACCAATTCCCCCAGACCCGGCACCATTGGCCCGAGCCCCCGATGATCCACGGCATTCTGGTGGTCGACGACGATCCCGCGATCCGCGAGCTGGTGCGCGAGTTCCTGGCCGCCGCGGACACGCGGGTGATCGAGGCCGAGAACGGCAAGCAGGCGCTGGAAGCTTTCGAGCGCGAGCGGCCGGACCTCGTGCTGCTTGACATGTGGCTGCCCGACGTCGACGGTCTCGACGTCCTGGCGGGCTTGCGCGGCAGCGCCGAGGTGCCGGTGGTGGTGATCACGGCGGACTCGAGCTCGAGTCGCACCATCCGCGCGATCCAGGCCGGCGCCTTCGACTACCTGGTCAAGCCGCTGGAGCCGGAGGCGCTGCACCATGTGGTGGACCGCGCGCTGGAGGCGCGCCGGCTGGCCGCCGACACGCGCGCACTGGCGCCGGAAGCGGCGGGACCGGGCATCCACGAGCGCATCATCGGCACCAGCGCGGCGATGCAATCCGTTTACAAGCTGATCGGCCGGGTGGCGGCCAGCGACGCGGCGACCCTGATCACCGGCGAGACCGGCACCGGCAAGGAGCTGGTGGCCGAGACGCTCCACCAGAACTCGCGCCGCCGGCGCGGCCCGCTGGTGCGCGTCAACTGCGCCGCGCTGCCCGAGACGCTGCTGGAGAGCGAGCTCTTCGGGCACGAGAAGGGCGCCTTCACCGGCGCCATCGAGCGGCGCAAGGGCCGCTTCGAGCTGGCCGACGGCGGCACGCTCTTCCTCGACGAGGTCGGC
>CAZCJG010000302.1:0-6395 GCA_964498575.1 uncultured Anaerolineales bacterium
GGTGGTCGGCGTACCCGCCCGGCCGCTGGCGGAGAAGCCGCGCACCGCTCCAGCACCCGGCGACCTGCAGGGGGGCGAGGACGGGGCGCAAGGCTGAAGATGGACGACGGCCCCGGTCTTGAAGCGGTGCTCGGCCTGATCGCGCTCGTGGCCGGCCTGGCGATCACCGCGCTGGCCGCAGCCGCGGATACCGCGCTGGATGAGGCCAACCGCGTGCACTTGCGCGCCCTGGCCGAGCGCGAGGGCCGGCGTATGGCGACCGTGCGGCGCCTGCTCGACGACCCCAGGCGAACCTGGCTCGCGCTTCTCGGCCTGAGCAGCCTCGGGCTGGTCCTGGCCACAGCGGGCGGCGTCGGATGGATCTACGCCCGGCCGCTCAGTGCCTTGGCCGCGGTCCTGCTTGCGACCGGCTTCCTCGTGCTTGCGATCGTCGCCGGGCAGCTCGCGCCGCGCGCCGTGGCCGCCCATCGGCCCGAGTCCACCGCCTTGGCCGTCGCCTTGCCCATCGACCTGGCGGCGCGGCTGTGCTCCCCGCTGTTCGGACCGGTCGCGCGCGTCCTCGGCGTCGCGCCACCCGAGCCGGCCCGTACGCTGCGCGACGACGAGCTGCGCGCCTGGCTCAACGTCGACGAGGAGGACGGCCCGATCGAGGCTGGCGAGATGCAGATGATCACCGGGGTGATGGAGCTAGGCGACACCCAAGTGCATGAGATCATGGTGCCCCGCATCGACATCGTCGCCATCCCGCGCAGCGCGTCGCTCGACGAGGCGCTGGACACGATCATCCAGGCCGGTCATTCGCGCATCCCGGTCTACGGCGATACGATCGACGACATCGTCGGGCTGCTGTATGCCAAGGACCTGTTGCAGGCCTTTCGCGATCGGGACTTCGAGGCCAAGATCGAGGGCTTCCTGCGCGAGCCGTACTTCGTGCCCGAGTCCAAGCCGGTCGATGCCTTGCTGGCCGAGCTCAGGAGCCGCCAGGTCCACATGGCGATCGTCGTCGACGAATACGGTGGCACGGCCGGGCTGGTGACGATCGAGGACCTGATCGAGGAGATCGTCGGCGAGATCCAGGACGAGTACGACGCGGAGGAGCCGCCCTTGGTTCGGCTTGGGCCGGACGAAGCGATTGTCGACGCCGGCCAGAACATCGACGACGTCAACCGGATGTTGGATCTGCACCTGCCCAGCGACGAGGTCAACACGCTGGCCGGCCTGGTGTTCGCCCGCCTGGGGCGGGTACCGATGCCCGGCGAGCGCCTGTCGTTCGACGACGCCGAACTCGAAGTGGTGGACGTCGAAGGCCGCCGCGTCCACCGCGTGCGCCTCTGCCGCCGGGGCGCCGAGCCGGCCGACGGCGCGGCGGCCGAGGCGCCGCCCGCACCGCGCGAGGCCGCGACGTGAGCGCGTCCCCCGGCCCGGCCGAGGGCGCGGCCAGCCCCGACCCGCCCGCCGAGCCGCTCGGGACGACCCGCGGGGATCCGGCCGAAGCACCTCACCTCGATCCAGCCGGCGCGCCCCATCTCGATCCGGCCGCCGCAGCCCATCTGGACCCGGCTCAGCCCGGCGCGCTGCTGGCGGAGCTGGCGCGGGTGGCCACGCTCGCCCAGGCGGCGGCCTACGCCCCCTACTCCGGCTATGCCGTCGGGGCGGCGGTGCTCGGCGCGGACGGCCGGGTCTTCACGGGCTGCAACGTCGAGAACGCCGCCTATGGTTCGACGGTGTGCGCGGAGCGGGTGGCGGTGTGGACCGCCGTGGCGGCCGGCGCGCGGGGTCTGATTGCGCTGGCGGTCGTCACCCCCAACGGCGGGACGCCCTGCGGTGCCTGCCGCCAGGTGCTGGCGGAGTTCGGAGCGCCTGATCTCGTGATCGCGGTGGCCGCGCCGGGCGGCGCGATCACGCGCTACACGCTGGGCGAGCTGTTGCCGCATGCCTGGACTAGGCGCGACCTGGCCTCCGGGCCGCTCGAGCGATCGGAATGATCCCCGGGACAAACGGCAGGGTGTTCCCCTGCCCGCCTACCACGCAGTCGTCGCGCAGACCGCGACCTCGGCCAGCTCGCGGAAGGCGCGGCCGAGGTCGCGCGTGTCGGGCGCGTTGATCGCATAGTCCGGCGCGCTGCTGATGCGCTGGAGCAGCGCGCGGTCGGGCGCCGGCCCCAGGGCCACGGTGAGGATGGCGATGCCCTGGCCGCGCGCGACATCGGCCGCCCGGATCGCGAAGTCCGGGCCGCGCGGCCCGGTCTGGACGCCGTCGCTGAGCAGCACCAGCACGCGCCGCCGGTCGGGCAGCCCGTGCAGCCCGAGGTGGGCGACGCCGGCGTCGATCGCGCGATCGAGGGCGGTGCCGGGGCCAAGCGTCAGCCGGTTCAGGGCGCGCTCGAGCCCGGCGCGATCGCTGCCCAGCGGCGCCAGCAGCTCCGCCCGCTGGTCGAAGGCGATCACCGCGACGCGGTCTCGCCCGAGGTTGAGGCCGTCGAAGAAGGCCGCCGCCTGCCGGCCCGCATCGGCCAGTCCGCCCGGCCCGATGCTGCCCGAGCGGTCGACGAGCAGCACGATGTCCGCCGCCTGGGGCGACGGCTCGCAGCGCGGCTGGCTGACCCGCGGCAGGAAGAGCGACGCGCCCTTGCCGGGCGCGCAGGGGCCGGACACGCTGAGGCTTGCCCGATCGTCGCCCGCCGCGACCAGGTGCGTCACCACCCGGCCCAGGCTGTCTTCGATCCGAACCTGAAGCCGCGTGCCCAGGGCATAGTTGCCCGGGCGGATCGGGCGGACGGTGTGGTTGACCGTGATCCCGCTGGTCGGCGGCCGGTCGAAGCGCCAGGTCAGGGGCGCCGTGGCGGCTGGCGGTCCGACCGAGCCGCCACCGGCGCTGTCGGCCGGCAGGATCCCGTCCGGTAGGGACCAGGCGATGTGCAGCGAGCGCACCTCCGCCGGTCCGCCGGCTTCCTCAGGGCAGGAGGCCCGGAGCTCGAGCCGCAGATCGACCGGCTCGAGCGGGCAGACCAGCTTGGGCGAGGCTTCGATCCGCGCGCTGGCAAGGCAGGGGCTGGTCGGGACCTCTTGCCCGGACACGCGCAGGCCGATGATCGAGCTGACGCCGACGGCGCAAGCCGCCGCAGTCACCACTCCGATCCGGCCCGCGCCGGCGTTCACGGCCGCCTGTCCACCCGCGGCTTCGCCTCCCCCACCAGGGTGGGCGTCGGCGTCGGTGTCGGCCAGGGCGGAGCGCCCGGCGGCTCGCTGGTCTTGGGCACGCCGGGATCGGGCCGGTCACGCGCCGGACGCGCGGTCGGTGTGGCGGTTGGCGTCGGGCGCCAGCGGATCGCGACCAGGGTCGGCGGCGCGGGAGATGGCGGCACGCTCGGGGTGGCCGCCGGCGGCACGGTGGGCGAAGGATCGACGTGGATCGCCGTCGCGATGGCCGGCGTAGGCGTGGCCGCCGGCGCGATCGCCGTCTCCTCGGGTACGATCTCGGTCGCGGGCAGCGTGGGCGTCAGCTCGCCGATCCCGGCGGGCAACGCGGTCGGCTTGTCGGTCGGGGCTAGCGGGGATGTCGCGGACGGCGTGGCGGACGGCGTGGCCACGGGACAGCCGCGGGTGAGCGCGAAGCGGAGCTGTGCCGGGCCGGTCGCGTCGACGCGCTGGACCTGCGCGCTGGTCGCCGGGCAGATCGTCCAGCCCTCCGACAGGCCGCGCAACTCGACGGTCAGCGGCCAGGCGTTGCTGAGCTTGGGGAGCACGACGTTGACCATCGGCGGCGGTGGTATCCCTGTGTCAGAATCACCGATCCTTACCTCATCCCTGGCTTCGCCGTCCGCGTCATACACGGCGAGGTGGAGCCCGATCGGCAAGGTCACGCCCAGTTGCGCCGCGCGCGCCTCGTCCTGCGGGGTCCAGACGCCATCGCAGCCCGGGCAATCCGCCAGCGACCCATCGCCCATGAGGTCGACGAAGACCTGGGCGGTGATCTCGGTCAGCGCCGTCGGCGTGGGCACGATCGGGACCGTCGCGGTCGCCTGCCCGCCGGGGCGGCCTGGCGTGGCAGCCGGCTGGTCCGGCACCGGGCGGTCGCCGCCACGGCTCGCCGATCCCGCCGCGGGCACCGGCGGCGCGGCCGGCGGTGGCTCGGGCGGATCCAGCGGCCACGGCGCCACGCGGCTTGCGGCGTTGCCGGCGGCGACAGCGCGGATCGCGGGGAGCGGGTCGACCGCCGGGCGGCGGGCTGGCAAGGCCGGGGCCAGCTTGGCCGGCACGGGCGCCGCGCCTGCCAGATCGACCCGGCTGCGCCGCTCGATCACCTCCGATTGTCGGTCTCGCGGGTCCGGGACCGTTTCCGGCGACCCCGCCGGGCCTCCCCGCGCCGGCATGGCCACGGTGCCGGCGACCTGATCGCCCGAAGCCATGGGGCGGCGGGGGGTCGGCGCGCCCCCTTGGCCCAGACCGACGAGCAGGCCGCCTCCGACCGCGACGGCCACGAGCAGGCTGAAGCGGGTGGCCAGCCGGCCGATCGGCCCGGCCACCGGCGGCGCGGGCGCGGCCGTGGCGATGGCGCGCAGCCGGGCCTCGAAGCCGGCGCTCGGCGCGCCGTCGGCGATGCGGCCGAGCACGGCCCGCACGCGCAGCTCGTCGTGCCAGGCGTGGCGGCAGGCGTCGCAGTCACGCAGGTGAGCGTCGACCATCCGCCGTTCGGCGCGATCGAGCTGGGTGTAGACCCCGAGGAGGAGGTTGACCCGCCGGCAGTTCATGGCCGCCGGTCCAGCTCCCGCGCCAGCGCCTCGCGCGCGCGCTGGCGCCGCTTGCGGGCGGTCTCGGCCGAGATGCCGAGCACTTCGCCTACTTCCGGCGCGGTGAACTCCGAGAACTCGAACAGCATCAGAATGGCGCGATGATGCGGCGCGACACGCATCAGCGCCTTGTCCAGCACGATGCGTCCCAGGCGATCGTCCTCGGGCAGCGTCGGCGCGGTCAGGAGGGTGGTCAGGCTGGTCACGGGATAGGGGCGGCGCTTGCGGCGCCGCAGCTCGTCGGTGGCCACGTTGGTGGCGATGCGGAACAGCCAGGCCCGGTAGTTGGCCCCGGCGTCCAGCTTGGGCAGGCCGCGAAAGGCGCGCAGGTAGGCCTCCTGCGTCAGGTCCTCGGCCAGCGCCGCGTCGCCGACGATGCGGTAGATGTAGTTGAAGATCCGCCGGCTGTAGTCCTGCACCAGGCCGAGGAACAGGATCTCGAGCTCCGAAGCGCGCGGCGTGGCGGCCGGTGCCACCCCATCCCGCACTGCCCGGGTCGACTCGCCGATGATGGTCATGGTTGTCATCCTAGCCCTACATAACGCACGCCAAGCCCGCGACGTGACCTTCGGCGGTCATGGGATCGGCCGCCGGGCCGCAAGCTCGATGACGGGTTGCCACCAGTCGCTCGATCCGGGCAGGGATGGAGCGGGGATGATTATACCGTTCAGGCGCCAAAGTAGCTGAAGTTCGCCCAATGGTGGGCTTGTTCGAAGGGTCTTTCGCTCGGGAGTCGGCACCGGAATTGATCACAGAAGTGCGTCGCGACATCGCTCGGCATCTTCGGCCTCGGTGGATCGCCCGGGGCGAGCTCAGCCAGGAATCGCGCGAAATAGCTCTCAAAACCCTCATTGGTGCTGTCACGCAACCAGCGTTGCGCTTCGTTCAGCGCCTCGGGCGGGGTCCATCCCTCGCCGCGCCAGAGATGGTAGAAGCGCACCATCAAGACGGCAGCGCTGAGGTCGTCGACCGGCCAGGAAGTGGCGACCACCCCCGCGAAGTGAGCGCGCAGGAAGGCGGCCGGCAAGGAGATGACCTCGTCGGGCAGGTCGGTGCCGGCAACGCCGGTCACACAGGCCGATAGCGTCGCCAGCCGCGCGCCGGGCAAGCGGGTCTCGGCCGGAACTTCGGCTACTTCGGGGTGCTCTGTTGCTCTCGCCTCGCTGAAATCAGAGGGGCCTACCGCTTGGGTGTCCGACGTACTAACGGCAGCCGTCAGGCGCAGGCCGAGCAGATCCCGGAGCGTGAGCCGTTCTTCGTTGGCCAACAACAGCCCGCTGTCGAGCGGACGATCCGGATAGGCCTCCGCGTGGCAGGCGAAGTGCACGACCCCGGCGTTGACCAGCGCGTCGGTAACCGCCTTCGGGCTGGCATCGCCGTGTTGAAGGCATCGCGCGGTGTCGAACAGCGCCGCGACGGCCTCGACCTCGGGTTGTGCATTCGGCAAGCTGCTCGACCTTGCCGGTGACACCGTCAAGAGGCTAGCGCCGTCGTCGACCCGTGCCGCGATGTCGCGTGCCTCGACCAGGACTCGAGCTGAGGGAGCGTAGGTGATGGTCTTGACCCGATCCAGAACAGAAGCCCGCCGGCCGGGATGATCGGACCA
>CAZCJG010000303.1:0-6381 GCA_964498575.1 uncultured Anaerolineales bacterium
GTAGACCGGCCTCGGCACCGGCGTCAGGGTCGGCGTCGGGGTCGCGGTCGCGGGTTCGGTCGGCGTCGCCGTCGGCGTGGCGGTCGCGGTCGGCGTCGGGGTGTCGGTGGGCGTCGGCGTGGCGGTCGGCGGCGCGACGACCTCGACCTCGGGCACGGGGAAGGTCACCCGGCCGCTGCCGTCCCAGCCGTCGACGTAGTCGGCATGGGCCTCGACGTTGGTCGCCAGGCGGCCCGCGACCAGCGGGCGCAGCCGGTAGCTCAGCGCGCCGGGGCGGTAGGCGAGGTCAGCGAGCTGCCACGAGATCGTGCGCGTCGCCGGGTCCCAGGTGGCCGCCGCGTCCAGGCTGCCGGGCACGAGATCGAACTCCGGCGGCAGGACGTCGCTGACGCTGGCGGTCTTGAGCAGGGCGGCCGGGCGCAGCAGGTTGATCACGCGCTGGTAGACCGGCACGGCGCTGGCCAGGCCGCCTCCGCCGCCGCCGAAGCCGCCGAAGAGGTTGACGACGTCCAGGTCGTTGGAGGCCAACAGCGCGCTGTCGCCCGAGCCGTTGACGACGACGATGCGCACCCCGGCCGCGCGCAGCACGGCCGCGGCCGCCTCGGCGTCGGTCTGCTCCTCGCAGTTCGCGCGCTCGCCCTTGACGCAGTACTGCGAGCCGATCAGGACGACGACGCCGTGCCCGCCCTCGATCGCCAGCTCCTTGCCGGCCTCGCGCAGGGCGTTGGCCTCGTTGGACTCGGCGCCGCCACCGGCGGTGATCGTCTCCAGCCCGTTGACGATCCGGCCCGGGTCATGGGTCCAGCGCTGTTTGAAGATCGTGTTGACGAAGTAGCCCATCAGCCCCACCTGGTGCCGCTTGAAGTCCGCCAGCGCCACCACCTGGCGCGCCGCGATCAGGGCCGAGGACTGCTTGGTGTTGACCAGGAGCAGGATATTGGACGCCTCCTCGATCGCGCCGCACGAGCCCTTGAGCTGCAGCGAGATCGTCACCTCGTCGGCCAGGGTGAGCTGGCCGGGCGCGGCCGTCTTGTCGCCTTGCACGGCGCAGGTCTGCCCCTTGAGCACGTCGGTCGCCGGCCGGCCGGTGGGCTGGTAGACCAGCATCAGGCTGCTGCGGGCGTCGGCGACGAAGACCCGGCCGTCGGCCGCGACGCTGAGGTCCGACAAGCTCTTGGCCTGGGCGTTCTCGTTGGCCTTGGCGCTGAAGCGCGCGACCTCCGCCCCGGTCGAGTCCAGCACCACCACCTCGCCGAAGGCGGTCAGCACCAGCACCGTGCCGTTGGGCCCCCCCGCCAGGCGCCAACTGTCGCTCGGCGCGACCAGGGTGCGCGTGAGGTTGCCGCGCGCGTCACGCACCTGGATCTGGTCGCGCAGCACGTCCAGGATGTAGATCCGGCCGTCGGAGCCCGAGCCGATGTCGGCGAACAGCGCGGTGCGCGGGGTGCCGCCGAGGCCCCAGGTATCCTTGCGCCCGCGCCCCAGGCGCTTGTAGGCCAGCACCTCTTGGTTCTCGTCGGGGCCGGGCGTCTGGATCAGGAGGATCAGGTCGTTGACCGGATCGTAGTGCAGCTCCGAGACCGTGGCGTCCTGCGACAGCGTGGTCGTCCAGATCGGCTCGAGGTAGTCCAGCGGCACACCGCGGTGGTTCTTGGTCTTTTTCTCGAACTGGCCCAGGCAGGGCATCTGGAGCGGGTTGGGCGAGCCGGCGTTGAGGCAGGTGCCCAGGCCGACCACGCCCTCCGGCGTGCCGTCGCCGGTGAGCAGGCGCAGGGTGATCGAGATCGGCTCGGTCGGGAAGGTGCGGAAGGGCAGCGGGTTCTGGCGCTCGCCTTCCATCGAGTAGCGCTGCACCTGGCGGAAGTCGGTGATGTACAGCGTGCCGTTGGGGTGAACGTCCACCCGCGTCGGGTTGCGCAGCAGCGTCTGGTCGAAGGGCGCCATCCGCCACACGCTCTCCAGGGCGGAGAAGGAGCTGTCGACGTACTTGACCACCGCCGGGTAGGTGGTGTTGCGCGGGTCCATCCGATCCTCGTCGTAGGTCGACATCGAGTAGAACAGCCCGGCGCGCGGGTTGACATAGGGCCGGAACATGCCGTAGACGTTGGCCGAGGCCTGCGGGCCGGAGAGGAAGGTGACCTCGCCGTCCTTGATCAGGCAGGGGAAGGCCAGGAGCGAGCTGTCGTCGATCACGTCGATCTCGGCGCCCGAGCAGCGCCGCTGGCGTGCGCCGCCGCCCCCCGGCCGGCCGGGCGCGGGCGCGCCGCCGCCGGTGGTCTGGCGGTACTTCGCGTCGTTCATGTTCAGCGTGTTGGTCAAGCGCACGCCGGTCGCCTCGCTGGCCTCGCGCTTGAAGACCTGGATGCGCTGCCCCTGGCGGTCGGCGACGTAGATATCGCCCGAGGGCGCCACCGACACGTCGATGAGCTGGCGGAACTTGCCCTCACCGCTGCCGCGCTGGCCGAAGGCGAACTGCTCCCGGCCGCCGGTGTCGAAGGCGCGCACGCGGTCGGTGAAGACGTCGGCCACCCACAAGAGGCCGTCGGGGCCCATCGCCAGCCCGGCGGCGTAGAGGTTGGGCCAGGCGTCGACGTAGCCGCCGGCCAGGTCGTAGACGACCACGCGATAGGAGTCGGTATCGGTGACGAAGACGCGGCCCGACACGCTGTCGACCTCGATGCGGGCGGGATCGCCCAGCCGGTCCGGTCCGGTGCCGCGGTTGCCGAACTCGCCGGCCCAGGTGCCGTTCGGCGCCATCATCGTCACGCGATTGGCGACGCGGTCGGCGAGGTAGACCGTGCCGTCGTCGGCAACGGCCATGCCGGCCGGCTGGCCGATGCTGTCCAGCGGCCAATCCGGCGAGGGCCACTGGTCGACCAGCAGGTACTCCAGCGCGGGCTGGACCTGGGTCTGGGCGCTGGCCGGCCGAGCGCCGGCGGCGGCCGCCGCGAGCAGGCCGGCGACGAGGAGCAGGCCGAGATAAGCCAGGCTCCGCAAGCGAGTGCAGCACGATAGGGACGGGCAATGGCACATGGATAACCACTCCTGGGCGTGATCAGGGATTGGGGACGGCAAGGGCACCGTGCGTTGTAACAATTAACGCCAATCGTCGGGACGGGATAGCTTGGGCGAGGTGCCCCACCATGATACGCACCGAGGGTAGCCCGATGATGTTGCGGAATTGTTAACAGGGGATAGGGAAGCGTCGAGAGTCGTAACTGCTGAGCCAGCGCGCAACGCCCGCAGCCCTCCCGGCGGGATCAACCCGCCTGCTTCCCCCGCCGCGCCCGCAGCCTCCATCACGAACTCGATCACGTCCCGCGGCTCAAGCGCGATCCGCCGAACTTGAGATGTCCAAACACAAGCAACATTCAATGGTGATTTTATGCGCCAGTGTTGTCTACCCGTATCTTTTCTCGGCGGGCTGCGTTAATTGTCGTGACGGAGTTCGGAACTCTATTTGCCAGACCCAGCTTGTCGATGGGGCCGGAGTCCCAATGCTGGTTTCGCCCCTTCAGTCGCGGTGCTCGACCGCTTGGCTGCCGGCGAGAGATGCCCGGGGTTCTGCGCCGTGAAGTCGCGTTGGGTCGATACCGACATGGAGAAAGACACGATGGCAACGCGCATCCCTCGCTGCCCTGCCCTGATAGTTGCTCTTACGATCTGGACTGGGCTGACTCTTGCTCTAACGGCCGTTCCGCCCATTCAAGCAGCGGCGCCGCCGATAACCTATAGCTTCGAGTCCCTGGCCACGCTGCCGCAGGCGGCGCCTGGCATCCCCACCAAGTATCTCGCCCGCGACTTCGAGATCGGCGGCTTCAACAACAGTGCCACGAGCTTTTGGGCCGCCGACTTCAACGCAAGCGGCGCCCAACCGCCCTGGGCCGCCGCCGAGGGCGAAGGCCTCTGGATCACCCACCAGGCCGGCGCCCCGGACCTCGTCGCCCGTTCGGGCGGCCTCGACCCCGAGGGGGTTACGTTCTCGAACGGCTTCCCGGGCCCGGTAAGCATCAACGACGCCGGCGATGGTGCGTTTGCCTTTCGCCTGCTGCCGGCACCCTGCTGTGGGGCCAACGCCGTGCTCAATGCCGGTGTCTACCGCTATGACCATGTCACCGATGGGGTAACGACCATCGCCAAGACGGGGAGCCCCGCGCCGGGCGGCGGCACCTTCGCCGGATTCAACTTCGGCACCAGCATCAATGGCAGCGGCAACGTGGTCTTCCAAGGCGTCATCAAGACCCCCAACGGCACCTATCCCAACCCCGCCGACGGACTGGCGCTCTACGGCGTCGGTATTTTCAAGGCCGATAGCGGCAACACCATCACCCCGGTGGTGGTGCCCGGCGACCCGGCGCCAAGCGGAGGAAACTTCAACAACCTGCGCAACTCGTGGCTGAACGACCACGGCGACATCGCCTTCGGCGGCCACACCACCGCCGCCGGCGAAGCGGCATGCGCCACGCTCTCGTGCTCCGAGAGCATCTACCAACGCTATGCCAGCAACAGCACGATCGTCTCCATCGCCCACCGCGGCGACTTGGCGCCGGTGCCCGGCGGCCTGAAGTACGACTACGCCTTCGGCCCGCGCAACAACAACCGCGGCCAGTTGGTCTTCGTCGGGTGCCTCACACCGACGGTGGGCGTCAGTTGCGGCAACAACCGCGGCGTGTTCTGGTACCACGACGGCGTCGTCAGCGCCGTCGCCTATCCGGGCCTCGTCTTCCAAGCGGAGGGCACCAACTACACGGCCATTCGGGCCAGCAACACCGTGAACAACTACTACATCAATGATGCCGGCGATATTGTGTTCGCGCTGCAATACGATGCCGACGCCAACGGCGACGGTGCCAAGGACAGCGGCGTGTTCACCTACTCCGGCGGCGTGTACGAGGTCGTGGCCAAGACCGGGGACGTGATCCCTGGTGTAGGCACCGTGGCGCACATCGCCCAGCCCGTCAACGCTGCCGCGGCCAGCAGCCCGAATGGCTATTCGCTGATCAACAATCGCGGCCAAGTCATGTTCCAGGCCACGCTCAGCAACGGGACAGGGGTACTGCTCCTGGCCTCGCCGACGCCCGCCTTCAGTTGCATCACCGCCGACGTGACGGTGAAGTGCGCCGCCGTCGCCGACAGCCGCACTTCCAGCGGCTCGCCGAGCAGCAACTTCGGCTATGCGACCTACCTCCGCACCCGCGGCACGACGTCGCCGCTGCACAACAGCTACCTCAAGTTCGATGTCCGCGGGCTGAACGGCACGGTCCAGGACGCCAAGCTGCGCCTGTATGCCTACGACGGCGGCAACAACGGCGGGCCCGTCTACAGCGTGCCGACGACGTGGACCGAAACCGGCATCAAGTGGACCAACCAGCCCCCCCTCACCGGCACACCGCTGTCGACTCTGGGCGCCGTCCCGACCGATAGCTGGGCGGAATACTCCGTGACCTCGGCGATCACGACTGGCCTCCTGAGCTTCGGCCTGACCACGCCTTCCGCGGACAGCCTGTACTTCCACAGCCGCGAGGCCTTCGCCAGCCAGAAGCCCGAGCTGGTCATCACGCTGAATCCTTGACGAGGCATCGCGACTTGGTCATCGAGGGCCGCGGGCAGTAAGCTGGCGTAACTGCTTCAAGCCGTGGCACGGATGCCCTCCGATCAATCCTATCGGGTCGCCGGTTGACCGGGATTCCTCCTACCGATTATAGTATGCGGGCTTGATTCGACCATTCGCTTCCCTGGCGGGGGATCATCCCCCACAGGAACTATTCGGAGGAGAGACACCCATGCGAACCCTACACACGCTTCGCCTGCTCGCCGCCGCGGCGGTGTTCGGCGCCGGCCTGACCGCTTGCACGGGCACTCAGAGCACGGGGCCGGGCGGATCGACCGACGCCGGCTCAACAGGCGCGGATACGGGCTCGAGCACCGGCGCCGACGCCGGCATGCCGTCCGTGACCTTCACCGGCCTCACCGACGGCGCGGAGGTCACTAGCCCGGCCAAGGTCTGCCTCGAGGTGACCGGCGTGACGATCGAGCCATCCGGCGAGGTCAAGGCCGGCTCGGGCCACAATCACGTCATCGTCGACCCGACCGAGGACGAGAAGGTAAAGTACGCCACCGGCACCACCGACCCGATAGCCAAGGACGCCACTCACCTGCACATGGGCGACGGGTCGTCCTGTGTCGACGTCACTCTGACCCCCGGCGCGCACGAGCTGATGGCCGTGGTCGCCGACGGCGCGCACGTTCCGCTCAACCCGCCGGTGGTGGCGGCGGTCAAGATCACCGCGAAGTAGGCGCGGGCGGATTACCCGAGACCTTCTAGGGCCTGAAATCACCACAGAGACACAGAGGCACAGAGAACGGCTTTCTCTGTGCCTC
>CAZCJG010000304.1:0-6379 GCA_964498575.1 uncultured Anaerolineales bacterium
CGACAACTTCGCGCGGGTGGCCGAGATCGTCGCGCGCGCCGGGCCGGACCTGTTGGAGGTCAACATCAGTTGCCCGAACGTCGGCTCGGAGTTCGGCGAGCCGTTCGCGGGGAGCTGCGCGTCGGCCGCGGCCGTCACCGCCGCGGTCCGCACGGCGGTCGGCCTGCCGCTGATCATCAAGCTCGCCCCGAACGTGCCGGATCTGGGGCAGATCGCCCGCGCCGTGGTCGAAGCGGGCGCCGACGCGATTTGCGCGATCAACACCATGCCGGGCATGGTCATCGACATCGAGAGCGGCCTGCCGGTGCTCTCCAACCGCACCGGCGGCATCTCCGGCCCGGCGCTGCGGCCGATCGCGGTCAACGCGGTCTACCAGATCGCCGGGGCGGTCGACGTGCCGATCATCGGCACCGGCGGCGTGGCGACGGGCGCCGACGCGCTTGAGCTGATCTCCGCCGGCGCGACGGCGGTCGGCGTGGGCTCCGCGGTGTACGCGGGCGGCGTCGAGGTCTTCGGGCGGATCCGGGGGGAGCTGGCGGGGTGGCTGGACGAACGCGGGCTGGAGATGGGGGACGTGCGCGGGCGGGCACGGCGGGGGGTGGAGTGGACGGAGCGGGCGACGGCGGCGCCGGTGCCAGGGGGGGCACACAACGGATTGACGGATCCACACAACGGATTGACAAGCGGATACGCGGATTGAGCGGATTGGACAGATTGGGGAGGGGGCGGTTGTGCGGGTGAGGGCTGGGGGAGCGTGATGGGGATGCTGAGTGGGGAGTCGCGGGCCCGGGCTTGGGTGTGGCCGGCGGGTGGCTTGCCGCGGGCGGTGCGGCTGCGTGAGAGCGTTGTCGAGAACTATCGGACGCGGACGATTGTGTTGGATGTCGGGATCGAGGCGGTGCCTGGGCAGTTCGCGATGCTGTGGCTGCCGGGATTGGACGAGAAGCCGTTCAGCTTGCGCGCGGCCGATCCGCTGGCGTTCACGATTGCCGCGGTCGGGCCGTTTTCGCGCGCGGTGCATCGGCTGGCGGTGGGGGATCGGATCTGGTGGCGCGGACCCTTCGGGCGTGGGTTTGGGCTGGAGGGGCGGGATCATGTCGTGGTTGGGGGCGGCTACGGCGTCGCGCCGCTGGAGTTCCTGGCCAGGCGGGCGCTGGAGCGCGGAGATCGCGTGCGCGCCGTGATCGGGGCGCGGGTTGAGGCGGACTTGCTGCTGGCCGATGCCTTTCGCGCGATCGGCGCCGAGGTCCACCCGGCCACCGAGGACGGCAGCGTGGGGCTGCATGGCCGGGTGACGGACGTCGTGCGGCCGATGCTCGCCGGCGATCGTCCCGATACGCTCTATGCTTGCGGTCCGCATGGCATGTTGGATGCGCTGGCGGCCGAGACCGACGCGGCGGGGTTGCCCGCGCAGCTCGCCTGGGAAGCGTACATGCGCTGCGGCATCGGCATCTGCGGGAGCTGCGAGCACGGCGGCAAGCTGGTCTGCGCGGATGGGCCGGTCGAGCGGCGGGGGCGGTGAGCCATGGCCCCGAAGGAATCCCGGCTCTTGCGAGACCCTTGCCCCTTCCATGCTCACGCGGTACAATGGTTGCAACCTTTGAGGATCGTGCGTGCTTGGTGGCAAAGGCAGGATAGATAATGGATGAGAACGGTATCGTAGACTACATCATCAACGCGTTTGCGGGCGTCGAGACTGAGCACAACTTCGGCTACATGTTCTTCTTCTATGGTGCGGATCACATGCTCCCATTCGCGACGATTGCTAACGAAGACAACGAATACGACCGCGTTTCCCAGCTTGACCGCCCGGGGGTGTACCGCCTCAACATCGGCGTCCGTCGATCGACATTCCAGGCCTTGTTCGGCACCGACAAGGTTGATGTGAGCGACTACGACTTCACTGCGTTGGACACGCTCATGCCCCACCCGGACTACGCGGCGCAATCGTTCCTCTGCGTGCTCAGCCCGAGCGATTCGACCTTCCAAACCTTGCAGCCCTTGCTCGCCGAGGCCTATGAGCTGGCGGTCGAGCGCGCGACCAGGCGCAAGGCCTCCGAATCGTGAAGCATCCGGAGCGCCCGTGACGTCCTTCGCGACCCGGTCCCTCCCCACCGCCCCGACAGCCATCGCGCCCGATGGCTCGACCGTCCGCACGCTCGTCGCGCTCGAAGCCGGGAGCATGGCCTGCTTCGAGCTTGGCCCGGGCCGCACGTCGGCGGCGATCGTCCACCGGACGGTCGACGAGCTCTGGTACATCCTGGGCGGACGGGGCGAGATGTGGCGGAGCCAGGATGGCCGGGTCGAGATCATGCAGCTCGGCGCGGGGACGAGCCTGAGCATCCCGCTGGGCACCGCGTTTCAGTTCAGATCGTTCGGCCCGGAACCCCTCACGGCGGTCGGCGTCACCATGCCGCCCTGGCCCGGCGACGACGAAGCGATCGCCGTCGTCGGACCTTGGCAAGCGACGCCACCCGAGGCGCTCGGGACCAGGGGGATGAACGGAGGCTGACCCTTGTGTGGCTTGTTGCGGCCCGGCTCGCGGCCGCCTATAATTCGCGCCACCTAGCGCCGCGGGCGCGGCAGGCTGTCACCCATCCGGGCACTCATCCATCTGGGCATCCATCTGGAATCGTCCCTACATCTTCGCTCAGTCCCGACAGCCGGCGCCTAGACTGGAGAGACCGCCGTGTTGCAGAAACTGGACCTCGCCACCCTGGCCGAGGGAATCGAGCTACCCTACCGGCCTGTGCCGCTGGTCTCGCTCGGCTCGGTCGAAGCCTCGCTGTTCGTGTGCGACGACAAACGCGGCTGGCACCGCAACGAGTCGCACGACCAGCTCATGCTCGTGCTCGAAGGGGTGATCACGCTGGACGGCATGGGCGGCAAGTCGATCGTCGGCGAGGGCGAGCTGGCCTCGATCCCCAGCCGGGTCGGGCACAACGTCACCGCCGGCATGCGCTCGACCGTCGTCTTGTTCCGCGAGCAGCCGGCGGGGGGCCAGGCCAATGGCCACCTGCCGCCGCCCGAGGCGCCCCGCGGCGAGCTGGACAAGGTTAACGTCGCCCAGGATGTCCACACCCACCAGCGCTTCGATTGGCAGGCGGTCGGCACCGCGGGCGGCTACGCCACCTTCGCCACGCGGCTGTCGGGCCAAAGCGAGCCTTACGACGTTCCCGCCGGATCGCTGGTGCTGCTGGTCTACCGCGGCGTGCTGGATTACCGGACCGGCGTGGAAGACGGGTCGGTGGTCGGCAGCCAGATGCTGATCATCCCGGCCACCACCCGCATCACCTTGAGCTCCGAGCGCGGCGCGACCGTCCTGGTCCTGCTACGCTCGGGCATGCCGCTACCCCGCCCCGCCACATCCGACCCAGCCACCCAAGGCGGCGACGCCGGCGATGCGCCCGGATAGCACGTCGCTCCGCTGGCTGGATCGCCGCCCCGCCGGTTGAGTCCGCCCGGCGCAGAGGACGCCTGCTTCCATGAATCGATCCATCCTCCCTGTCGCCGGCGCGGCCACCCTCGCCGCGATCCTCCTTGGAATCGCGCTGTCAAGCTTGAGCCTCGCCGCGGCACTGCCGGCCGCGCCGGCTTCCGACCCCACCCCGGAGCATGCCGGCCACGTGCTGCACCCCGAGGTCGAGGCCGCGCTGGCGGCACGGCCTGGCGCGCCGATCTCGGTCATCCTGCACCTCGCCCCCCTGGGACCCCTGGCCGACGCCGGCATCGCCCGCGACAGCCTCGCGCCGCCGCGGACGCCGGCGGCGCGCCGGGCGCGATCCGACGGCGCGCTGGCCGCGCTCAAGGCCAGCCATCACGCCGCCAGCGCGGCCCTGCATGCCTTCCTTGCCGACGAGGAACGCGCCGGGCGGGTGACGCGCCAAGTAGACCTGTGGCTGGCCGACGCCATCGCCGTCACGGCCGACCCGGCGGTGGTCCGCGCGCTGGCACAGCGCCCGGATCTGCGCTGGATCACGCCGGATCCCGTCATCTCGCCCGAGCCGGGGCCCGACCCCGAGGTCGCGCCAGATCCCGAGCCGGCCGCCTCGCCGGAGAGCCGCCAGGACGAGGCGGCTGGCGACCGGCCGGCCACGGATGGTCCGGCCGAGGCGCCGCCGCCCGCTTTGTGGAACATCCGCATGGTGCGCGCCGACGCGGTCTGGCAGCGGCTGGGCATCGACGGCCGCGGGGTGACGGTGGCGGTGATCGACACGGGGGTGGACTACCACCACCCCTTGCTGCGTACCCGCTACCGCGGCTACACCGGCGACGAGACGCCGCAGAACGACGGCAACTGGTGGTGCAGCGGCGACGATGCCTACTGCGGGCAGAGCTCGCGTTATCCGGTCGATGACTCCGGTCATGGGACGCACGTCGCCGGCACCATCGTCGCGGGGGACGGCATGGGCGTCGCGCCGGGCGCGCGTTGGATCGCCGCCCGCGCCTGCTCGGGGCACGACTGCTTCTTCAGCCTCATCGTCGAAGCGATCCAGTGGATGCTCGATCGCGCGCCGGACGATCGGCCGCAGGTGCTGAACTTCAGCCTGGGGCTGACCTCGGAGCTCGAGATCGCGCTCTGCCAACCCGTTTTCAACCGGCTCTACGCGGCGGGCCTGGTGGTGGTGGCCGCGACCGGCAACAGCCAGGGCGCGCTGCAGGCGCCGGCCAGCTTCACCTCGACCATCGGCGTCGGCGCGGTCACCGAGCTGGGCACGGTCTGGCCCAGCAGCGCGCGGGGCAACACGCCGTGGGGCCAGGCCAAGCCGGACCTGGTCGCGCCGGGCACCGGCATCACGTCGACCCTGACCGGCGGCGGGCTGGGGCGCAAGACCGGCACCAGCATGGCGACGCCCCACGTCAGCGGGGTGGCCGCCCTGCTGCTGCAAGCCAAGCCGGGCCTGACGCCGGCCGAGGTCAAGGCGATCCTGACCCGCACCGCCCGGCCGCTCGGCGCCGCCCGGACCGATCCGGCCAGCGGCTGGGGCCTGGTCGACGCCTACGCCGCGGTCGCGTCGGTCACCGACATCGGGACGCTCGGCGGCAAGGTGCGGCGCGCGGGCGATCGCGCCGTGATCCCCTGGGCCCGTGTCGTCGTCGCCGACGAGGTCGGCGCCCAGCTCGCCGAGATCGCGGTCGATCCCGCGGACGGCGGCTACACGGCCGACCTGCATCCCGGCCGCTACCTGATCGTCGCCAAGGCCTTCGGCTACCGCAGCCAGACCCAGCGGGTGACGATCCAGGAGAAGCTCGGGGTGACGCTGGACTTCGACCTCGCCCTCGACGAGCCGATGGGCACCTTCCGCGGCCACCTGATCGACGCCCGCACGCGCGCGCCGCTCGCCGGCGAGATCCGCCTGGAGGGCGTGCCCTTCACGATCGCCAGCGACGTGGTCTTCGGCTTCAGCCAGAACCTGCCGCCCCAGACCTACAACCTGCGCATCGAGCGCTTCGGCTACCGCGTCCGGACCGACGTGGTCAAGATCAACCCCGGCGAGACGCTGACCATGGAGTACGCGATGGAGCCGGCGCCGCGGTTGCTCCTGGTCGACGGCGATGCCTGGGATTACAACGCCGCCGGCGATTACTTCCGGGCTTCGCTCGACCGGCTGGGCTATGTGTATCACGTCTGGCGCGTCACCAATGCGCGGGCCGGCCCCGGCAAACCCGGCGGCCCCCCGCTTGCCCGCGATCTCGCGGCTTACGACATCGTGATCTGGGCGAGCGGGATCACCAGCCCGAACTACGTGATGGGCGCCTGGGAGCTGCTCACCTACCTCGAACAGGGCGGCCGCTTGTTCCTGTCGGGCCAGGACGCGCTGTGCTACGACGCGGGGCGCGACGCGCTGCCCTTCGAATGCAACGAGAACGCCCCGCCCCACCCCTACGTCACCCAGAAGCTCAAGCTGCGCGTGACCAGCGACCACGCCAGCGGCCGGACCATCGTCGGCAGCCCGGGCGGACCGCTGGCCGGCATCACGCTGACGCTGGGCGGCGCCGGCAGCATGAACAACCAGGCCAGCCCCGACAAGCTGACCGTGACCGACGGCCTCGCCGGCCGGATCATCGCCGGCTACGCCGGTGGGCAGGGCGCGGCGGTGATGGTCGATACCTGCACCGCCTATCGCGCCATCGCCCTGGGCTTCGGCTTCGAGGGCATCGCCGGGGCCGAGGCCCGCGACCGGGTGATGGCACGCGTGATCGACGCCCTGACCGCGCCGGCCCCGGAGCACGCGATCTACGCCCGCCCCCAATCGACCGGCCTCAGCCGCCGCGCGGGCGCGACCGCGGACTATACCGTGACGCTGCACAGCACCGGAACCGCCGCCTCGGAGTTCGAGGTCTCGCTGCAGGGCGCGCTCTGGCCGGTCGAGCTGTG
>CAZCJG010000305.1:0-2730 GCA_964498575.1 uncultured Anaerolineales bacterium
CGCCGGGTCCGCGTAGTCGTAGTAGCCGCGCCCGGTCTTGCGGCCGAGCCGCCCGCTCTCGACCATCGCGCGCTGGATAGGGTGGGGACGGAAGCGCGGGTCGTGGAAGAAGCCCTCGTAGACCGACTGGGCGGCGGCGAAGTTGACGTCGATGCCGATCAGGTCCATCAGCTCGAAGGGGCCCATCGGGAAGCCGCCGTCGCGGGCCAGGCGATCGAGGGTCGCGACGTCCGCCACGCCCTCGCCCAGGAGCCGCAGTCCCTCCCCGTAGAATGGGCGCGCGACGCGGTTGACGATGAAGCCGGGCGTGTCCGCCGCTTCGACCGGCGTCTTGCCCCAGGCGCGGGCGAGGGCGGCGACGCTCGCGACCACCTCCGGGCGGGTCGCGGGGCCGCGGATCACTTCCACCAGCGGCATCAGCGGCGCGGGGTTGAAGAAGTGCATGCCGCAGACGCGGGCCGGGTGGGCGAGCGGGCCGGCGATCGCGGCGACAGACAGCGTCGAGGTGTTGGTCGCCAGGATCGCGTCCGGGTCGACCACCGCTTCGACGCGCGCGAACAAGTCGCGCTTGAGCGCAAGCTGCTCCGGCGCGGCTTCGACGACCAGGCCACAGGCGGTGAAGTCGGCCACATCCGTGGTCGCGGTGATCCGCACGAGCGCCTGGTCGACGTCATCCATCGGGTACTTGCCGCGCTCGGCGCCGCGCCGCAGGAAGCGCGCGATACCGTCCAGGCCCCGCTGCACGAAGTCCGGCGCGACGTCGTACAAGACGACGTGGTGCCCGGCCCAGGCGGCGACCTGCGCGATTCCCGCGCCCATCGTCCCCGCGCCGGCCACGCCGACGAGAAGCTCGAGGTCGTGCGGCGGCGGGTCGCCCGAGGCGGCGCCGGGGGAGGTCTGGTGGCTCATCGACCGGTGAATGTCGGCGCGCGCTTGTCCAGGAAGGCGGCGACGCCCTCTTTGTGGTCGGCGCTGCGGCCGGCGATCTCCTGGAGCTGGGCTTCGTAGTCGAGCGCCTCGTCGAGCGTCGAGGTCAGCGCCCGGTTCATCGCGCGCTTGGTCAGCCCGATGGCGCGGGTCGGCGCGGCGGCGAGCGTGCGGGCATAGGCGCGGACCTCGCCCTCGAAATCGTCCGTCGGCACGACGCGGTTGACGATGCCCAGGGTCAGGGCGTCGGCCGCCGACAGCCGTTCGGCGGTGATCGCCAGCTCGAAGGCGCGCGGGAAGCCGACCATATGTGGCAAGAACCAGGTCGAGCCGCTGTCCGGCACCAGGCCGACGCCGATGAAGGACTGGATAAAGCTCGCCTTGTCCGAGGCGACGCGCAGGTCGCAGGCCAGGGCCAGGCTCGCGCCCGCGCCGGCGGCCACGCCGTTGACCGCGCCGATCACCGGCTTCTCCATCGTGCGGATGGCGCGGATCACGCGGTTGTAGGTGCGCTCCAGGTGCTCGCGAAAGCTCATCGCGCCGCCGGCGGCCTCGCGCTCGCGCACGGCGGCCAGATCCTGCCCGGCCGTGAAGCCGCGGCCGGCGCCGGTGATGACGACGCAGCGCACGGCGTCGTCGCGCGCGGCGGCCTTGAGCGCTGCGTCCAGCGCCCCCAGCATCTCGTCGGTGAAGGCGTTGAGCTTGTCCGGCCGGTTCAGGGTGATGGTGGCGACGCCGTCGGCGAGATCGGTGAGGATGGTGTCGGAAATGGAAGGACCTCCTTGCCGTAGATAGCGCACCGGCGGCGCAGCGCCGCCAGCACTCGAACTTGGACTACCCGCAATGGCTTGACTCCAGCACGGGATTGTACCACGCCCGTAGCGGCCAAGCCAGATCGCGCCGGAATGCCTCACCTCGATTCACCGGCTTTCGGCTTGCCCGGCGCCTCAGGCAAGGCTCAGCTCCAGGTCAGGCTTTGTCGCGACGGCTCCGATAGTCTGGTCCCAGGCTTGAAGTCTTCGACCGAGGCGGCTGCCGTTCCGATGGTTTGCGAAGGATTTCCGAAGACCATCGAGCTAAGCTGGGAGAAACCGAGAAATCAAGTCTTCCGTAGACGTAACAAAAAATATAGCTTAAAACAGAGATCATGCACTGAAATGTTCACATTAGAACAAATGTATGCTGTCTGTACAACGGGAGCACAACCATGAAACTGAAAACGCGTCCAAGCCTTGTGAAGTGGCTCGCCCTGGTCGTGGTGGCTGGCCTGATGCTCGCCCTGATTCAGGGCCGCGGAGGGTCCGTGGTTCATGCGGGCCGGCTCGCGCGGCTGTGGGGCTTCGGCCGAACCGGGTTGGTGGTGCAGAACATCGAACCCGATGCGGCGGCGAATGTCACCGCGCACTATTACGATATCCCGACCGGCGCGCCAGGGCCGCCGGATGTGCGGACGGGTCTCGCGCCGGGTGCCGCCTGGTACCTCTTCTCGCCCGGCCGGGCGGACCCGGCGCGCCACGCCATGATCGTTACCGCCGATCGCGCGATCGTGGCGCTGAACCGTACCCAGCGCGACGATACGGACGCCGCGGTGATGTACGGCAACGTCAAGCCGAGCAAGGACGTGGCGGTGCCGTGGGTTTCGCGCGGGTGAGGTTCCCCCGCCGCCCGCCGAACCGGCCGGTCCTGATTCTGCTGACCGATGGCGTGCCGTCTGGAGTCACCATGGATCAGGTGCGTAAGGCTGCGGCGGACGTCGAGGCGACGGGGATACGGGTGATCACCATTGGCCTGGGAGGGCAGATC
>CAZCJG010000305.1:2830-6363 GCA_964498575.1 uncultured Anaerolineales bacterium
GGACGTCGAGGCGACGGGGATACGGGTGATCACCATTGGCCTGGGAGGGCAGATCGATCGCGCTCTGCTGCAAGAAATCGCGAGCAGTCCGGCCGACTACCACGAAGCGCCGGGGACCGAGGACCTTGCGCGGATCTACGCGGAGATCACCCGCTCACTGTGCCCTGAGGCGCCGATGTTCGATCTTCCAAGCGTCCTGTTTTTGCCGGTGAACCTGAGCTGAACCACGCTTCCAGGGGGGCGGTGGGGGCTTACCCTACCGCCCCTTCCATTCCGCCGGACGCTTGTCCAAGAAGGCGCGCATGCCTTCCTTCTGGTCCTCGGTGGCGAAGAGCAGGTAGAAGTTGCGGCGCTCGGTCATCAGGCCGCGGTCGAGGTAGTCGTCGAAGACCGCGTTGACCGCTTGCTTGGCGAGCTGGACCGCGATCGGCGGCTTGGACGCGAGCTCGCGGGCGAGGCTTTGGGCTTCTTCGAGGTAAGTCTCGACGGGGGCGATGCGGTTGACCAGGCCCATCGCCAGGGCTTCCTCGGCCGTGATCGGGCGGCCGGTGAGGACGATCTCCATCGCCTTGGCCTTGCCGAGCGCCTGAGCGATGCGCTGGGTCCCGCCGGCGCCGGGCATCACGCCGATGTTGATCTCGGGCTGGCCGAAGCGGGCGGTTTCGCTGGCGACGATCATGTCGCACATCATCGCCGTTTCGTTGCCCCCGCCCAGCGCCCAGCCGCTGACCGCGGCGATCAGCGGCTTCTTGATCTTGCGCACCTTGTCCCAGGTAGCGAACTGGTCGCGCTGGATCTGCTCGACCACCGTGCTCTCGGCCATCACGCCGATGTCCGCGCCCGCGGCGAAGGCGCGCTCGTTGCCGGTCAGGACGATCGCGCGCACCGCGTCGTCGCGGTCCAGTGCTTGCAGCGCGTCGACCAGCTCGGCGATCAGCGCCGGGTTCAGCGCGTTCAGCACGCGCGGGCGGTTGAAGCGGACCGTGGCGATCGGCGGGTCCCTCTCGACCAGAATGAACTCGTAGGTGATGGACATGGGCAAGCTGCTCCTCGTCGTCGAGTCGGTGGTGCCGCGAGGCGGGTGGCTCGGGCGGTGTGCTATGCTTGACGTGGCCCAGGACCGGGGTAGTCGAGGTCGATCAGCCCTTCAGGCCCGGGATGTAACGGCGCAGGACGCCGGTGAAATAGGTCAATCCGGCCGCGACGCCGAATGCCAGGGCAGCCTGGGCGGCGAGGTTATCGCGCGGCACGTCGAGTCGGTCGCCCACCCGCAGCGCCAAGGTGGATGCAGCGAAGAGGGACGAGACCCCGATCAGCGGGGTGGCCGGCGGGGTCGGACGCGGCGCTGCGGCGGATCTCGCCTCGCCCCCCGATGCCTCTTCACCTGGGCTCGCCGGGGGTGTGCGGATCTCGCGCATCTCGTGGCCGGCGATGATTCCGAACAGACTGGCCATGATGACGACGACATCGCGGGTATATTCCCGTTTCATGGTTGGTTATCTCCCTCGCCCGCACAGCGGCGCGGATGGCCGTGCCATAGAGGCCGCCGCCTGGCGAGCTGAAACAAAGTACGTTGACGTCAGGATTGCCATCATGCCTAACATTATCCCGCCGCTGGGCCGAATGCGTCAAGCCGCCGCCGCTGGCTTGGTGCTGCTCACCCTGCTGGTCGCCGCTTGCGCGCGGCCCGCGTCGATGCAGTCACCAGCGGATGGCTCCGCGGTCTCGCCCGATGCATCTGGCGGCATTCCGGCGCCGGAGATGGCGACAGGGGCGCCGGCCGCCCTGGCGCCGACCATGATATCGCCACTATCGGCCGCGAGCGCTACGCACCGACCGACGCCAGCCCCGACCCATACCGTTCTCCCCCCATCTCCAAGCGCCACCACTCTGCCGTCGCCGACGCCCCCGCCGTCGCCGACAACCGTGCCGACCGACACGCCCCTCCCCGCGACGGATGTCGGCCTGTTGCCGCCGCTCCCCCCCGCGTCGGGCCCGGTGCCGCCGACGGGCGTGCCGGAGGCAGGCGCCTATCGCTTGCCGAACGTGGCGCATATCTACCAGAAGTGGAACAACTGCGGGCCGTCGTCGATCCTGATGGCGTTGAGCGCGTTCGGGATCGAGCTGGACCAGCTCGCGGTGGCCGCCCAGCTCAAGCCGGATCGCGAGGACACCAACGTCACGCCCGACGAGCTGGCCGGCTTTGCGCGCAGCCAGGGGCTGGCGGCCATCGTGCGCTATAACGGCAACCGCGACATCCTGCGCGCCTTGATCCAGGCCGGCGTGCCCGTCGTCGTCGAGCACTGGATCGAGGTCCACGGCCGCGGTGAGATGGGCCATTTTCGTGTAGTGACTGGCTATGACAACTCAACTGGTCAATTCATCACCAACGACTCCTACTTCGGGGCCAACCGCCACTACGACTACGACACCTTCGAGCACGAGTGGCGCCCCTTCCTCGGCGCCTACGTCGTGGCCTACCGCCCGGAGCAAGAGGGTGCGGTCCGAGCGGCCATCGGCGCGGACTGGGACGACGCGGCGATGGGGCAGCGGGCGCTGGTGGATCAGACCCGGCGTACGGCCGAGGCGCCGGACGATGCCTGGGCCTGGTTTTCGCTCGGCGAGGTCCACGCGCGCATCGGCGACTACGCCGCGGCGGTGCAAGCCTTCGACCGCGCCAACGCGATCGGCTTGCCATTCCGCGCCTACTGGTACCAGTTCGGCTACTACCGCGCGCTCTACGAAAGCGGGGCGTACGACCGCCTGATCGCGCATGCCGACGCGACCATCGCCAGCATGAAGGGCGAGAACCTCGAAGAGTCCCACTACTGGCGCGGCTTGGCCCTTCGCCAGCTCGGTCGAGAGGACGAGGCGCGGGCGAGCTTCGAGCGGGCGTTGGCGTTCAACCCGCTATATGCACCGGCGCGCACGGCGCTCGGCCAGTGATCCCACGACCTCGGACACTCGACGTCGTACGGCCGGTGACCTACGCCCGCCGACCTACGCCCGCCGCATCCACTGGACCTGGCTGAGCAGCACCGCCGCCAGCACCAGCGCCGCGCCCAGCCAGCCCTGTACGCCAAGCCGCTCGCCGAGGATGGCGTAAGCGAAGAGCGCGGCCCAGACCGGCTCGGCGGCATAGATCAGCATCGCCTCGGGCGCGCTGACCCGCCGTTGGCCATAGGTCTGCAGCACGGTCGTCAACGCGGTCGCGACCAGCGCGAGGTAGAGCACGGTCAACCAGGTCGCTGCCGGAACTGCCGCCACGGCCGTCCCCACACCAGCCAGGGAGATGCCGGACGCCAGGGTCAGAGCCGCTACGCCCGCCAATCCAAACGGCAGCACGCCCCAGAGCTGCGCCGCGGCCAGCGGACCCGGCGCGCACTTGCCGACGTAGCGCTCGAGCCGCAGCACGTAGATCGCGTAGGCCAGCGCGGTGACCAGCGTCCACGCGTCCCCCCGATTCGGCGGAGCGCCGTCGCCCGAGAGCAGGCCGACGCCGACGAGCGCCAGTCCGGCGCCGTGTTCGGACG
>CAZCJG010000306.1:0-6336 GCA_964498575.1 uncultured Anaerolineales bacterium
ATCTCGGCCCGGCCGCCGGCGCCCAGGCCCTTGGTCAGCTTGCCGCCGATCTGGATGCGCGGCGTCGCCTGGTTGAGCTGCAATGCCTGGGCGTCGGTGTTGACGGTGATGAACTCGACGCCGGTCAAGCCCTCGGCGATCATCCGGTTGACGGCGTTGGAGCCGCCCCCGCCTACACCGATGACCTTGATCGTCGCCAAGCCATCGACATCGAATGGGTACTGCATGTCACTGCCTCCTTGGGTGGGTCGGGCCGCGGCCCGAACGTGGGTGGTTGCCTGAACGTGGGATGAACGGGGAGTCGACAGCTCACGCGATGACAGCGATGAATCCCGTGCATCGGATGTATCCCGCCGAGTGGGCGAGCCTTGCTCGGCGGATGGATCCCGCGCGACGACTGAATCCTGCGCGGCGGATGACCCTTGCTCGGTGGATGAATCCCGTGCGGGGGATGAGTCCCGCACGTCGAAGAGGCCGGTTCGTTGGTAGACATTCATGCTCGATCCTCCAGGTCGCGCCCGTTGCCGGGCAGGAACGCGGCGCGCGCCCAGCCCATCATCTTCTCGAAGCCGGTCAGGCCGTCGGTCGCCCGAGCCGGGCGGCCGACCGACAGGCCGACCGCGTCCGGCACGCGCCGCGCGCCCCATTGCAGCAGGCCGACCGCCGCCGCGTGCGAGGGTCCCTTGGCCGCGTCCGCCAGGCCGATCGCCTCGGTCGCGCGGCCGATGCGCACCGGCAGGCCCCACTGCTCATAGAGCCGGCGCGGCATGCCCGAGAGCTCGGTGCCGCCGCCGACCAGCACCACGCCGGCCGGGAGCTGCCCGGCCAGGCCCTGCGCCTCGAGCTCGGCCTGCACCAGCCGGGCGATCTCGTCGGCCCGCGCCGCCAGCACCTCGCTGACGTGGTGCCGGGTCGTCGTGCGCCGCTCGGCCTCGCCAAAGGGCACGATGTCGATCGGCACGTCCTCGCCGTCCAGCTCCGGCAGCACATGGCCGCTCGCGGTCTTGATCCGTTCGGCCTGATCCAGCGGCGTCTGGAGCAGCACCGCCAGGTCGTTGGTCATGTGCCGGCTGCCGATCGGCAGCACCGCGCTGTGCACCAGCGCGCCTTCGCGGTAGCAGGCCAGCCCGGTCGCGGCTGCCCCCAGGTCGACCAGCGCCACGCCCAGCTCGCGCTCGTCGCGCGTCAAGGTCGCTTCGGCCGCGGCCAGGGACGAGAAGACCAGCGCGCTCGGGGTCACCTCCGCCAGCCCCAGGCAGCGCCGCAGGTTGGTCACCGCCGCGCTGGCCGCCGTGACGATGTGCACGCTGACCTCGATCCGATAGCCCTCCATGCCCAGCGGCGAGACCACCGGTCCGCCGCCGTCGAGCTGGTAGAAGCGCGGCAGGACGTGCAGCGCCTCGCGCCCCGCGGCCAGCGGTACGGCGCCGGCGGTCTCCAGCACGCGCTCGACGTCGCTCGGCTCGACCTCGCGCGGCCGGCGGCCGATCGGCACCACGGCGTGGTTGGCTTGGCTGGCGATGTGGGTGCCGGTCAGACCGACGATCGCGCGGCGCACCGGCACCCCGGCCACGCGCTCGGCGCGCTCGACGCTGGCGGCGATCGCGCCGGCGGCGTCCTCCACGTGGACGATCTCGCTGCGGCGGATGCCGACCGCGGGGGCATGCCCCATGCCCAGCACGCGCACGCCGCCGCCGGGCAGCCCCTCGCCGATCAAGGTGCAGATCTTGTGCGAACCGATGTCGATGCCGACGACGGTGCTCATCGTGTTTCCCCTTTCAGCCGATAGTACGACCCGCGCTCGAACCGCAGGTCGATCAGCTCCACCGGATTGCCGGCTGTCGCCAGGCGCGGCGCCAGCGAAGCCAGCGTCGCCGCTTGCCGCGCGGCCATGCCCGCGTCCAGCCCCAGCCGTACCGGCCAGCCCTCGGCGGTCACCAGCCCGAAGCCGGTCCCCTTGTCGTAGGTCAGCGTGCCGGACTGCGGCCCGAACCGCGCGCCGAAGATCCTGCCCGCGGCCGCGACCGCGTCCGGCAGCCGATCGCCCGGCCCGCCGAGCGCGCCCGCGCCGTCCTTCACGCGGACCAGCCCGGCGGTATCCGGCGGCGCCTGGATCACCCGGCCGCTCTCGTCGACCACCAGCGCCCCGGCGGGCGTCTCCCACAGGAACACCGGCGCGGTTTCTTCGACCGTGATCCACGCCCGATTGGGGAAGGCGACGCCGACCCGGGCGTGGCGGATGTCGTCCAGCAGCTCGATCCGGCGGATCGCGGCGGCCCGGTTGATCCGGAACACGTTGATCCCCTCCAGCCCGCTGGCTCCGACGATGATCGCGCTGGGCGTGCGGCGGTTGCCGTGGACCGTCGCGCCGTGGACGGCGTAGCGGCTGGAAATGTTGAGGTGCAGCGCGACCAGCGCCAGTGCCACCGCCAGCACCAGGCTGACGAGCCGCGCCGGCTGGGCGCGGAACGAGGCGCGCGGCAGTCGCAGCCGCGGCAGGGGAGCACGCCCGCGGCGCCCGCCCCCCCTCCCGCGGCCGGCGACGCCGGTTGCCGGCGACATCGACGCGTCGAAGCTCGCGAGCTGCTCGGCCCCGCGCCGCTCGCGCCAGTCCCGCAGCACTTGTTGGCGCCTGCGCTTAGGCCACATCGAGCACCTCCATCCGCGACTCGTCCACTCCCATATCGATCCCCGCCCCGTGCGCATCGACGCCGACGCGCTCGATCTCGGGTTCCAGCGTGATCCCGAAGCGTGCCCGCACGCTGCGCCGCGCCAGGTCGATCAGGCGCAGGATGTCCTTCGCCCGCGCGCCGCCGCGGTTGACGAAGAAGTTGGCGTGCAGGGGCGAGATTTCCGCGCCGCCTTCGGCCCGGCCCTTCAGGCCCACGGCCTCGATCAAGCGGCCGGCGTAATCGTCCGGCGGATTCTTGAAGATCGACCCGACGCTCGGTGTCGGCGGCTGGGTCGCCCGGCGGTGCGCCGTGTACTCGGCGATGCGGGCGAGGATCTCCGCCGGATGGTCGCGCGTCGTGCGCAGCGTCACGCGCAGGACGAGCCGCGAGGGATCGCCCTTGAGCGCGCTGCCGCGGTAGCGGAAGGCCAGATCGTGGCTCGTCCACGGCCGCGCCTGGCCGTCCGGCTCCAGCACCTCGGCCTCGACCACGCTGTCGGCCATCTGCCAGCCGTGCGCCCCGGCATTGGTCACCACCCCCGCCCCGACGCTGCCGGGGATGCCCACCCCGGCCTCGATCCCGGCCAGTCCTTCGCGCGCCAGCGCCTGGCCCAGGGCCGCCAGGGTCACGCCGGCCTCGGCGATCACGTAGTCCGGCGTGTCCGGCGTGCCGCGGACCACCTGCCAGCCTTCGCAGCGGTTGAGCAGGACCAGCCCCTGCACACCCGCATCGCCCGCCAGCACGTTGGTCCCCCGCCCGAGCACGCGCACGGGGACGCCGAGCCGCCGCGCGAGCAGCCACCAACCCGCCAGGTCGTCGACCGCCCGCACCCGCACCGCGACGTCGGCCGGCCCGCCGACCTTGAGCGAGGTATGGCCGGCCAGCGGCTCGCCGACCAGTATGTCCCCGCCCAGCCCCGCTGCCCGTGCCGCCTGGACCAGCCCCTCGGCGTCCCGCGCCCGCAGCAGGCCCAGCGCGTGCCGGCTGGCCTCGGTGATATCCCCCGCGCCGAGGAAGAGCAGCACGTCGCCCGCACCGGCTCCCGCCACGGCGGACGCTGCCGCCGCGCCGAGGTCCGCCGCGACCGCCGCGCCCGGCACGCCCGCCGCGACGAGCGCCGCATCGACGCCCGGCGGCGGCAGCTCGCGCGCGGCGTAGACCGGTGTCATGATCACGCGATCCGCCGCGCGGAGCGACACGGCGAACTCGTCCGCCAGCAAGGCGACCCGGCTGTAGGTGTGCGGCTGGACGATGGCGTGGATCGGCCGGCCGGGAAAGCGCTGCCGCGCGGCGGCCAGCGTCGCCGCGATCTCGGTCGGGTGATGGGCGTAGTCGTCGACGACGGTGACGCCCGCCGCCCGGCCCAGCACCTGGAAGCGCCGCTCGGCCCCGCGGTAGGCCGCCAGCGCCCGCCGCGTCGCCTCGATGTCGACATCCAGATGATGCGCCGCCGCGATCACCGCCAGCGCGTTGGCCACGTTGTGCCGGCCGCCGAGGCGGATCGCGAAGGTTCCGTGCATCTCGTCGCCCCGCCGGACCTCGAAGGACTGGCCCTCGGGCGTCGCGGCGAGGTTGGTGGCGGACCATTGAACATCGTTCGGGATGGCAAGCCCCTCGTCGCCTTCGACCGCATACCATTCCACCCGCGCGCTCGCCCCGCGCACAACCTCCCACACCAGCGGCGAAGCGGCGCAGGCGATGATCCGCCCATCCGAGCGGACGTTGCCGGCGAAGGCGCCGAAGGCATCGACCAGAGACGCGATCGTCGGGTAGATGTCCGGATGGTCGTGCTCGACGTTGGTGATGATCGCGACCTGCGCATGGCCGTGCAGGAAGCTCCAGTCGTACTCGTCGGCCTCGATCACCAGATGCCGCCCCTGGCCGATGCGCGCGTTCGTGCCCAGGTCCAGCACCTCGCCGCCGACGAAGAAGGACGGGTCGAGCCCGGCCGCCATCAGGACCGTCGCCATCATCCCGGACGTCGTCGTCTTGCCATGCGTGCCGGCGACAGCGACGCCGATGCGCGCGTCCATGAGCGCGCCGAGCAGCACCGCGCGCTTGGTGATCGGGATGCCGGCGGCGCTCGCGGCGACAAGCTCGGGATTGTCCTCCGGCACCGCCGGCGAGCGCACGACCAGCGCGCAGTCCGCCGGCAAGTGCGCCGCCGCGTGGCCGACGTGGACCGTCACCCCCTCGGCCGCCAGGGCGTCCAGCAGCTCGGAGGCTTGCCGGTCGCTGCCGGAGACCTGGAGGCGGAGCGCGACCAGGGCGCGCGCCAGCCCGCTCATGCCGGCCCCGCCCAGGCCGACGAGGTGGACGCGCTCGCCGGAGGTGAGGGCGGGCAGGCCGGGGGCGGCGGGCCAGATCGGCGCGGTCATCGCAGGAACCTCAAGGCCAGCAGGCCGAGCAGCGCCGCGGTGATGATCCAGGTCGCCTGGGCTTCCGGGATCACGGCCAGCGGCGTCAGGGCGACCAGGCGCTCGGCGAAGGCGTCCAGCGGCGGGACGTAGTGGCCGATCGCCTGCTGGGGGTAGCCGAGCGCGTCGGTGTAATACCACCAGGTGCCGACCACCAGCCAGCCGTTGACCAGGCCGATCGTCATGTCGATGGTGGCGCCCGCCAGGCGGTTGGGCGGCCACTCGCCGGGGAAGCTCAGGGTCTCGCCGACGTAGACGATGGTCACCACACCGATGATGATCAGGCTGTACATCACCCAAGTGACCAACGCCTTGCTCCAGTCGATGCCCAGCGCCGAAGTGAGCTTGTAGGTCAGGTTGCCGATGTGGCTGCCGACCAGGTCGAAGGCGAGGAGCATGCCGACGAAGCCGATCGTCGCCCCCAGCTCACGCGGGAAGCGCCGCGCGAGGCCGACGATGGCGAAGGCACCCCAAAGGGTCAACATGGCATACTCGAACGGAATCATCAGGTGTAGGTCTTCTTGTACCGGCGCGGCCCGAGGCTGCGCCAGCCGTAGATGATGATCGCGACGACCAGCACCGCCAGCGCGATCGGCACGACGTGCTGCAGCCACTCGTTGCCGACCGACCCCGGCGTGAAGATCGACATCGTCGCGCCGGGGATGATGCGCGTCAGGACGAAGACCGAGATCAGGAAGCCGGTGAGGCCGGACACCACCGCCGCGATCAGCCGCTCGGCGAAGCTGTGGCTCTTGATGTCGAGCTTCTGGCCCGCTTTCGGCCACCATAGCGGCAGGGTGATGAAGTAGGCGAAGGCCACGCTGAGCAGGAAGAGGAAGATCTGCCAGTAGATCGCGTCGTCGCTGGTCGGCACGAGGCCGTCCATACCCTTGACCTCTTTCCACGCTTCGGTCGGGTCGTCGGTGAAGATGCCACGCTCGATGATGGCGAAGTAAAACAGCTTGTAGAAGTGGTTGATCCCCTTCGCGATCGACGGCCAGGCATAGGTGAGCAGGAGGAAGCTCGTGCCGACGATGATCAGCGTGATCACCTCGGCCCGCAGGCCCCGCCACCACACCGCGAAGAAGCCGAACAGTGCGAACACCATCGCCACCAGGAGGACCAGCAGCGAGATGTCGGTGCCCGCCGGGAGCTGACCCGGCGGGATCGGGCTGATCGGCGTCGGCAGGGGCGCCGGGTAGGTCGGATACGGCGCCAGCGTCGGGTTCGGTACGGGGATGCCGCCG
>CAZCJG010000307.1:0-6325 GCA_964498575.1 uncultured Anaerolineales bacterium
CGGTGTTGGCGGATTCGGTGTCGGTGGATTTGTTGTCGCCGGGTTCGCTGTCGGCGGATTCGGCGGCGGCAGACTCGCCATCATCCGCCGAATCCCGCTCCCGCGGCGCGAAGGTCAAGTCGACCTCGCTCTCCGCCTGGTTGACCAGCAGCGCGCCTGGCGGCGCGAGGCGCCCGACGCGCCGCCCGCCGATGGCGATCAGCCGGTCGCCAACCGCGACATCCGCGCCCGGTCGCGCCAGGGGCGAGCCGGCCTCCTCGTCCCAGACGTCGCCCTGGACGATGGCCTGGACCACAAAGCTGTCGGTATCCGGATCGTAGGCCAGGTCCGCGCCGAGGAAGCCCTGGGCATAGGCCGGCTCTGGCGGGTAGTCGCCGCCGAACTCGTAGGCGTGCGAGGTGCCCAGCTCGCCCTGCATCTCCCACATCAGGTCCGAGAACTCCGCGCGCGTGGCGATGCGGTCCAGCAGCGGCAGATAGCGCTGGTAGACGCGCTGCCAGTCGACGCCGGACATGTCGGGCGCCCAGAACCGATCGCGCTGCAGGCGCCAGGCTTCGCGGTACATCTGCGCCCATTCGGCGCGCGGCGAGACCGAGATGCGCACGCGGTCCAGCGCCAGCCAGCCGCTCTTGCGACCGGGCGGACCCGCCTTGGGCGGCTTGTCGCCGGCCTTGACCGCCCGCAGCCGGTCGCCGGCGCGGTAGACCAGGGTGCGCCCGTCCATCGACAGGGCAAAGTCGGTGATGCCGACCACCAGCTCCTCGCAGTCCTGCTCGTCGAAGGTATAGACCTCGATGATCCCCCGCGCGCCGGCGTCATCCTCATCGTCGATCTCCTCCAGCGCTCCCGCGACCGGGAAGATCGAGTAGAGCACCTTGCCCTCGATACCCGCGATCTGCCCGTACTGCCCGTCCGGCACCGGGAAGGCGACCACCCGTTCGGTGATGCCCTCGACATCGATGCGGATCGGCTCGGGCTGGTCGTCGGGCGGGCCCGCGCGCCTTCCGCCGGCATCCGCGGAGGGGTCGTCGGAGCTCGCGGCGCCGGACGAGCCTCCCGATGCGCCCTGCCCGCCATGCGCGGACCGCCCGTCATCCGCCGCCTCATCCTCGTCGCCGTCGCCATCATCGCCGTCATCCCCGGCATCACTTCCCGTCGCGCGCCCATCCTCGCCGTAGCCATCGTCGCCGTGCCCGCCGCCGTCTCGCGCGCCGTCGCCGCCGGGTGGGCGGGGGGTGGGGATGAAGGGCGAGGCGAGGTCGGCTTGCAGGGTGACCAGGTAGGGCCGCATCCCGTGCGGGAAGCCGAGGTCGAAGTGTAGGTTGTCGTAGACCGGGTCGAAGGCGCGGTAGGAGAGGAAGTAGAGGTAGCGCCCGGCGGGGTCCCAGGCCGGGCGGACGTCGCGCAGCACGGCGCGGGTGGCGGCGAAGGTCTCGCCGTCCGCCACCCGCGCCAGCTTGATGATCGAGGTGCGCGCCGTGTCCGAGAAGCCGTAGGCCAGCCAGTGCCCGTCGGGCGACCAGGCCAGGCCGTGGATCGGCTCGAAGCGGCTGCGGTCCAGCACCCGCGCGGTCCGCGCTTCCAGGTCGACCAGGATCAGCTCGTGGCGCTGGTTGGCCAGCGCCACCTGGTCGCCGGTCGGCGAGGCCACGAGATCCACCGGGCGGCCGATGTCCAGGTCGTCCAGGCGGATCACCTCGGCGGCGGGGCCGGGCGGCGGGGCGGGATGGATCTCCAGCGCTTCCTCGCCGGCGGCGTCCGAGACGGTGACCAGGCGCTTGCCGTCGCAGAGCCAGGCGGTCAGGCGGTGGCGCACGCCGTCGGGCGCGCCGTGCTGGGTCACCGCGCCTTCCCACAGCGCGAAGCTGAAGGGCCGGCCGCGCGCGGTGATCGCCAGGGCATGGCCGGCGGGATGGACATCGTAGCCCTGGAGATAGCGCGCGGCGCTGACGAAGCGGCGCTTGCAGTCCGCGCGGGGACTGTAGACCGCGATCTCGACCCGCTCCGAGCGCTCCGCGGCCGGGTCGAACAGGAAGAGATCCGCCCCCGCCTGGTAGGCGACGCGCCGCCCGTCGGTCGCCGCGTGGCGCGCGTAGTAGTCCTCGTGATGCGTGTGCCGCCGCACGTCGTCCCCCGCCGGCGTGCAGGAGTACAGGTTGCCGATGCCCTCGTGGTCGGAAAGGAAGTAGATCCGCCCGCCGACCCACAGCGGCAGCGCGACGTTGCCCGCGAGCTCGACCAGCCGCCGCCAGTCGCCCCGGCCCTCCGCGTCGATCCACAGGTCGCCGGTCATCCCCCCGCGGTAGCGCTTCCAGCGCGCGATGTCGGTGGTGTGGCGGCCGATCACGCGGCCGCCGGCAGGACCGAAAGAGATGCTGTGGGCGGGGCCGGCCGGCAGCCGCTCCGGCTCGCCGCCTTCCGGGCCGATCGTGTACAGGTGGTAGTTGCCGCCGAACGGCTGACCGGCGTTGCTCGCGAAGACGATCCGCCCCCCATCCGGTGTCCAGCCGACCACGCGCGACTGCGCGCCGAGGTAGCTCAACCGTGCTGCCGCGCCGCCGAGGGCGGGCATCAGGTAGACCTCGCTGTGGCCCTCGTCCCGGCCGACGAAGGCCAGCCACGCCCCGTCCGGCGACAACGCCGGCAGCGAGGTCTGGCCGGGGTTGGAGGTCAGCCGCCGGGCGATCCCGCCGGACGCCGGCACGGTCCACAAGTCGTCCTCGCAGGCGAAGACCAGGGTGTCGTGGTGGAGGGTGGGGTGGCGGTAGTAGCCGGCTTCGGACATGGACGGGCCTCGAGGGGGGATCTTGTGGCGGGGCGCTGGGGTCGGGCACGGACCCCGAGGGCGCGGTGGGTTGCGGGAGGAATTCTAGCACGAATGTGTCCGAGCCGTGCCCGTATCTCCGCGCCCGGCTTGTGCGTCTAAACCAGCAGTCGGGCCGGTTGGTCGGGGGTTTCCATCGTGACCCACGTCGTTCCCCCAGCGAGGCCGCCGCGTCCGGCGGATTTGGCTCTTTGGACACCCCTATCAGGGGCAGGGGTTAGAGGGAGGCGCGTCGAGCGGAGACGCGCCTTTCTCATTGTCCGGCACCGGTCCGCCGCCGGTCGCCGGTCTCGGGTTGCGGCGCGTCCGCCCCGTTCTTGCCGTGGGGCGGTCGATGGGCTAGCATAGCGCCATCCATCAGGACAGGAGCCGCTCTTGACGATCCACGACCCCCTCACCCCCGCGACCTCCTCCATACCGGCCGAAGCCGCGCCGCCCGCGCGCAACGGCGGCGGCGACCAGGGCTTCCACCTGGTCTCCGAGCTGCCGGTGCCGGTGCTGCGCCTGAGCCTGCAGCACTACCGCCACAGCAGCGGCGCGGACCATTATCACCTCGCCTGCGACGACGAGCACCGCGCCTTCGTCGTCAGCTTCCGCACCATCCCGCACGACAGCACCGGCCTGCCGCACATCCTCGAGCACCTGGTGCTGTGCGGCAGCGAGCGCTACCCCGTGCGCGATCCCTTCTTCATGATGCTCCGGCGCAGCCTGAACACCTTCATGAACGCGATGACCGGGGGCGACAGCACCTACTACCCGTTCGCGTCCCAGGTGGCGAAGGACTTCGACAACCTGCTCGGGATCTACCTCGACGCGGTGTTCGAGCCCAACCTCGACCGCCTGGACTTCCACCAGGAAGGCCACCGGCTGGAGCCGGCCGAGGCCGCCGACCAGGATCCCGGCCCTGGCGACTGGGAGTTCAAGGGCGTGGTCTACAACGAGATGAAGGGCGCGCTCGGCAACACCTTGTACCAGCTCGCCGAGGCGATGCACGCGGCGCTGCTGCCCGACACGCCCTATCGCCTGAACTCGGGCGGCGACCCGCGCGTGATCCCCATGTTGAGCCATGCCGATCTGGTCGCGTTCCACACGCGCCATTACTGCGCCGCCAACGCCTGCTTCGCGACCTATGGCAGCCTGGACGTGGCGGCGCTGCACGCCCGCTTCGCGCCCTACCTGGCGGCGCATCCCGGGCGATCCGTCAGCCTGCCGGCGCCGCAGGCTCCGCTGCATACGCCCGCGGTGGAGCGCGTGCCGGTGCCGCTGGAGGCGGGGCAGGACCCGCGCGACGTCAGCGCGGCCTGGCTGGGCTGGGTCTGGCGCGAGCCGGTCGATATCCAGGAGCTCCTGCTGGGCGAGCTGCTGGACCATCTTCTGCTCGGCCACGCCGGGGCGCCGATGCGCCATGCGCTGGAGTCCAGCGGCCTCGGCCGCGCCCTGGACTGGAGCGGCTACCATGGCAGCGGCCACAACAGCTTGTTCGTCACCTCGCTCAAGGGCATGGATCCGGCGGAGGCGGAGCGCTTCGAGCCGCTGGTCATGGATTGCCTGCGGCGGCTGGCGGACGAAGGCATCGACCCGAGCGAGATCGAGGCGGCGCTGCATCAGCTCGAGCTGGCGCGGCGGACGATCAGCGGCGACCGCTTCCCGTTCGGGCTCGAGCTGGGGATGCGGGCGACGGAGGCCTGGCGGCTGGGGCTGGATCCCGTCGCGCTGCTGGACATCGGGCCGGCGCTGGAGACCTTGCGCGAGCGGGTGACGGCGCCGGGCTTTTGGCAGGGCCTGATCCGCGAGCGCCTGCTGGACAACCCGCATCGCGTGCTGCTCTTGGCCGATCCCGACGCCGGGTTCAACGCCCGGCAGGCCGAGGAGGAGCGGGGGCGGGTGGACGCGCGTGTGGCGGCGCTGGACCGCTCGGCGCGCGCCGCGTTGCTGGACGAGGCGCGCGCCCTGGCCGAGCGCCAGGCGCAAATCGACGATCCGACGATCCTGCCGGACCTGGCGCTTTCCGACGTTCCGGCCGAGCAGCGCTGGGCCGACGGGCGCCCGGTCCGCGACGGGCTGACGGTCTTCGAGACCGGCACCAACGGCATCCTGCACCACGTCGCGGCCATCCCGGTGGGCGGCCTGAGCCTGGACGAGCTGTTGCTGCTGCCGCTCCTGGCCTCGACCATCGGCTCGCTGGGCGTGGGGACGCGCGACTACCTGGCGCAGGCGGTGCTGATCAACGCGGTCTGCGGCGGGATCAGCGCCTGGCTGGACCTGCGCGGCGATCCCACCGACTCGGCGACGGTGCGCGGCTACCTCTTCCTCGAGGTCTCCGGCCTGGCGCGGCGCCACGAGGAGTTCACCGGTCTGTTGGCGGAAACCCTCACCGGCCAGCGCTTCGACGAGCACAGCCGGCTGCGCGAGATCTTCGAGCAGTCGCTGGCCGGCTTGCAGCAGCAGGTCAATTGGTCGGGCCACGACCTGGCCGAGCAGGCGGCGGCGCGCGGCTTCGGCGGGCGCGCCGGCCTGGGCCATGCGCTGACCGGCCTGGGCCGGCTGGCCTGGCTGAAGGACGTCGATCGGCGCGAGCGCGCCGGCGCGCCGGCGATCGCGGGCCTGGCGGCGCGGCTGGCGGCGCTGCTGGCCGCGCTGCGCGAGCGCCCGGTGCAGCTCGCCCTGATCGGCGACGCGGCAGGCAGCGGCGAGGTGCAGTCCGCCGTGCTCAACGCCTGGGACGCCTGGGCCTTGCCGGCCGCCTTCGACCCGGCGCTGGTGCGCGCGCCGATGCCGAGCGCCGGCTCGGTCCAGCCCACCGCCTTCACCACCGCGACCCAGGTCAACTACTGCGCCACCGCTTACCCGACGGCGCCGCTGGGGCACCCGGACGCGCCGGCCTTGGCCGCGGCGTCGCGCTACCTGACCTTCAACTTCCTGCACCCGCGCCTGCGCGAGCAGGGCGGCGCCTACGGCGGCCGCTCGGGCTACAACGGCCAGACCGGCACCTTCGGGATGATCAGCTACCGCGATCCGCGCCTGGCCGACACCTTCGCCGACATGCGGATGGCGACCGAATGGCTGACCGACATCCCGGACGACCCGCGGCTCATGCGCGAGGCGATCCTCGGCGTGATCGGCGGGCTGGACCGGCCGGGCAGCCCGGCCGGCGAGGGCCGCCGGCGCTTCGTCGCCGACCTGGTCGGCTACGGCCCGGCGGTGATGAACGACTTCCGCCGCCAGGTGCTGGCGGTGAGCTCGGAGGACCTGCGCCGCGTCGCCGAAACCTGGCTCGCGCCCGAACGCGCGAGCCAGGCCGTGGTCACCAGCGAGTCCCTGGTAGCGGCTAGCGGGCTGGACTGGGAGACGGTGGGGATTTAGCGGACGACAAGCGGGGAAATCGCGGGCGAAGACGGCAATCTCACGCACGAATACAGTAAACTCGCGGACCGGGACGGCAGATAGCCGAGGGTTGAATCAGGAGGGCGAAAGCAATGCAGCGTGAAACAGGCACCTTCC
>CAZCJG010000308.1:0-6265 GCA_964498575.1 uncultured Anaerolineales bacterium
GCACCAAGGACGCCGCCATCTACAACGGCATCAAGGCCGATCAGTAACGCTCGGCTCTTGATCGGGATTGGCTCTCAGACGGGCCCCGCGCCATGCGCGGGGCCCGTTTCTTTTTGTGCGGGCGGGTCCGATGGGCGCGCCGACCCCGAACGGGATTTCGGCGCGACCGATCGCCGGGGCTATAATCTGGGCTGTTATCATCTTCGTCGCCGGTATCAACCGTCGATCGACCCGTCGTACAGAGAAGGCACCTGATGAGCGACGACGCGCCCGTGATCGAAGCGCCTATCCCCGCAGTTGGTGACTCTGCGCCCGAGATCGAAACACCCGCTCCGGCGCCGATTGAGATCGCGCCCGACATCGAAGCGCCCGCCCCGGCATCGGGCGATGCTGCGCCCGCGGCCGTGATTGCCGCCCCGCCCGCGCCGGGGACCCTGACCGGGGCGTTCCGCGCATTTTACGACCACTACGGGCCGGGGCTGTGCGGTGAGCCGTTGGATCGGGTCGACGAGGGCGGCGTGCCGACGCAGTACTTCCGCAATCTGGCGCTGGAGGAGCTGGAGCCCGGCGTCGTGCGGCTCAAGCCGCTGGGCGAAGCCTGGCTGGCGCGCCAGGACGTGCTCGTGCCGGCCTACGCTGATGGGGACGCGCCGGCCCACGTCGACATGGTCGATCGGCTCCCCCGCGATCCCGCGCAGGCCTACCCCAACCGCCCCTTGTCGGACATCCGCTACCTGGTGATCCACCACACCGGCGCGCCGGAGGACGTCAATCCGCATCGCATCGCGCGCGAGCATGTCGAGCAAAACGGCTGGCCGGGGATCGGTTACCATTACGTCATCGGCACTGATGGCACGCGTTATCGGACGCAAGACCTGACGGCGGTGAGCTACCACGCCGCGCAGTTCAACCCCGCGGCGGTGGGGATCGCGCTGGCCGGGGACTGGACGCAGGCCGTGCCGCCGCCGGCGCAGCTCGTCGCGGCCGCGGTCCTGCTGGCCGAGCTGTGCGCCGACCTGGGCCTGCCCTTCAGCGCGATCCGCGGCCACCGCGAGATGGTGCCGACGGGCTGCCCCGGCGAGCTCTTCCTCTCCGCTTGGAAGCCGCGCCTGGTCGCAATCGCGGCCGAGCGCCTGGCGGCGGATGCGGCTCGTTCCGCGATGACAGCGCAAGCGGAGCCGGACGCGGATCGTTCCGCCACTGTTGCGCAGGCGGAGCCGGACGCGGGCAGCGGTGCCTCCACGGCGTGAGCGCCTACGCCATTCGGATCGAGGGCTTCGAGGGTCCGGTGGACCTGTTGCTCGCCCTGGTCCGGCGGGCCGAGATCGAGATCACGCGGATCGCGCTGGGCCAGGTCACCACCCAGTTCCTGAGCCACCTGCGCGGGCTGGAGGCGGTCGAGCCCGGCGAGGTGGCGGGGTTCTGCGAGGACACGTCGACCTTGATGGTGCTCAAGAGCCGGGCGCTGCTGCCGCGGCCGCCGGAAGCCGCGCCCGACGAGGACGCGGCCGCCGAGGCGCTGGCCGAGCGGCTGCGCGCCTACCGGCAGTTCAAGCAGGTGGCGAGCGGCCTGCAAGCCCGCGAGTATGCCGGCCTGCGCGCCTACGCGCGCACCGCACCGCTGCCCGAGATCCCGCCCCAAGCCGGCCCGGGCGAGCTGTCGGCGGCCGACCTCGCGGCGGCCTTCGAGGTCGCCCTGATCGAGGCGGCCCGCCAGGCCGCGGCCCTGCCACCGCCGGCGCCGGCCGCGCCAGCCCCGCGGGTGCGCCTGGTCGATCGGCTGAGCGACATCCGCCACATGCTGGCCACCCGCGGGCGGGTGACCTTTTACGAGATCCTGCTCGGCGGCCGGCCCGAGCGCGAGTACATCATCGTCAGCTTCCTGGCGGTGCTCGAGCTCCTGCGGCGGGCGGTGATCCGCGCGGTGCAACCCGATCTCTTCGGCGAGATCATGATCGAGCTGCGGCCGGAGGTCGTCGCGGCCGGAGCCGGCGCGGGAGCGGGGGACGATGGGGCGGCGGAAGGGTCCTTCCTCGATGACTGACGCTGCCGCCCTCCGCTCGCGGTTGTGGCGCCGAGCCTGGCGCGCCGCAGCCGGCGGCGTGCTGGTCGCCGGCCTGCTCGCGACCTCCGTCGGCACACCCGGGGCCGCGGGCGGTCCCAAGCCCTTCGGCCTGCCCTTCGCCGAGCCGCCCGGGCCGGGCACCTGGTACATCGCCCAGCCATACGGCAACTCGGCCTATGCTTATGCCGAGCGCGACACGCTGTACAGCCAGGGCCAGGGCCTGCACATGGGGCTGGACCTGGCGGCGGCCTGCGGGACGCCGGTGGTGGCGATCGGCGACGGCGTGGTGCTCAGCGTCGACGGCCGCGGCGGCAGCCCGCCGCACAACCTGATGATCGAGCATCCCGGCGGCTTCGTGTCGTTCTACGGGCACCTGCTGGCCCGGCCGCCGGTCGCGGTCGGGCAGTACGTCCGGCAGGGCGAGGTGGTGGCGCAGTCCGGCGACATGTACGGCACCTGCCACGACTCGCCGCACCTGCACCTGGAAATCCGCGACCGCAGCCTGGGGCGCGCCTTCAACCCGGTCAGCCTGGTCGAGGCGGACTGGCACAGCTTGCTGCTGCTCGGCTCCGCGCCGCTGACCTTCGAGCGCGACCTCGACGCCCCACGGCGCTGGCAGGCGCTCGACGATCAGCCGCCGATCCGCTTCGGCGGCGCCTTGCTCAACGACTTCGCCAAACCCTGGCCCGGAGTCGGGCGGTGAAGAGCGGGTCGGCGAGGAGCGGGCCGATCAAGCTGCGCTCCCCGGTGCTGGTCGCCATGCTCGCCGGCTTGGTCGTGGCGCTCTCGGCGTTCGGCCTGCGCGGTCGCGAGGCGGCGCGGCGCGAGGGCCCGCTCGCCCGCCTGGCCGCCCTGGCGCGCTGGCCGCTCGCGGCGCCGACCGCGACGGCTCGCCCGCGCCCCGCCTACGGCTCGACGCCGGTCCTCACCCGCCCGCTGGCGGCCGGCGCCGGATCGTCGCTCCCCGCCGCGGTGCCGCCGGCGTTTCGCCACCCGGCGCCGGGCGAGCTGGCCCCGATCCGCCAGCTCACCTTCGACGGCTGCTGCCCCGGCGCCTGGTGGGCGGCGGACAGCGCGGCGATCCACTTCATCGACCGGCCCGGCGAGCAGCTCGGCGTCTACGCCGTGCCGCTGTGGCCGCCGGGCGGCTTGCCCCAGATCGTCGACACCGAGCTGGCCCTGCGCGCCGGGGGCACGCGCTTGCTGGTGAAGCCGGCGGAGGATCACAGCATCGTGCGCGACGTCCAGACCGGGCAGGAATGGCCGTTGCCGACCGGCGGCAATCCCGTGCGGCTGGCGGCGGACGGCTCGCGCGCGGTGTGGTGGGAGGAGCCGGGCGGCCGCGCGCAGATCGACGGGTTGAGCCGGATCTACGGGTCCACGATCGACGGCTCGGACGCCCAGCCGATCGGCGGCCTGTGGGACGCCGACGTGGTCGCTTTCCTGCCCGACAACCTCAACGTCCTGGTGAGCGGCCGCCCGGAGCGCGACGCCCCGACCTACCTGCTGGCGACGGTCGACAGCCGGACGGGCGCGATGCGCGAGCTGGCGCGCGGCATGTGGCTGTCGGACGTGCTGCTCGCGCCGGGCGGCGCCTGGGCGGCCTACCTGGTCAGCCTGGATCGCGCGAACCCCGAGGCCAACGGCGTGTGGGTGGCGCCGACCGAACCCGGCCGGGCCGCGCCGCAAAAGCTGCCGGCCTTCGGCGCCTACCGCTGGCGCGACGAGCACCGGCTGGTCTTCGTGCCGATGGAGCCGGGCGCCGCCTCGCACAGCCTGTGGCAGCTCGACGTGGCGACCGGCGAGGTGGCGCGCCTCTTCGATCCGGCCGCGCTGCCGATCCGCATCGCGGGCAACGACTGGTCGATATCGCCCGACGGTCAGACCCTGGCCTTCGTCTCGGAGGACGACCGCAACATCTGGGCGGTCGCGCTGCCCTAGGCGAGGTCCGCATATGGTGAGCGACGAACCGCAGATTCGGCCAAGCCGGATCGAAATTCACCACAGAGACACAGAGACACAGAGCAAAGCCTTCTCTGTGTCTCTGTGGTGAGTCATGACCAGCACATGGCCGATCCCGGCGCGCGCCTCATGGTCCGCCGCCCCTCCGGCGGGCTGCGCGGGCGCCCGCGCCTGGTCGGCGACAAATCGATCTCGCACCGCGCGCTGATCCTCGGCGCGCTGGCGGAGGGCGTGACGCGCATCGCCAACCTCTCGCCTTGCGCGGACGTGTTGCGGACGATCGATGGGCTGGCGCGGCTGGGGGTGGTGATCGAGCGGGAAGCGGGCGACCCCACCCGCGTTATCATCCATGGCCAAGGCGTCCGCGGGCTGGCCGGACCCCCGGTGGTGCTCGACTGCGGCGATTCCGGGACGACGATGCGGCTGCTCGCCGGCGCCCTGGCCGGCCAGGCGCGCGCGTTCACCCTGGACGGCGCGCCGGGCCTGCGCCGCCGGCCGATGGCCCGCGTCGCCGATCCGCTGGTCGCCATGGGCGCGGAGCTGCGGACCACCGGTGGCCGGCCGCCGCTGATCGGGCAGGGGCGCGTGGGATTACGGGCCGTGGACCACGCGCTGCCCCATGCCAGCGCCCAGATCGGCAGCGCGGTGCTGCTGGCGGGGCTCGGCGCCGCGGGCAGCACGCGCGTCCACTATCCCGCCCCGGTCCGCGACCACACCGAACGGATGCTCGCCGCGATGGGCGCGCCGATCGAATGGGACGGCGCGACGACGACCCTGGCCGGGCCGGTGGCCGCGCTGGCGCCGATCTCGATCGGCTCAGTCTGGCTCACCCTGCCCGACGACCCTTCCGCCGCCGCCTTCCTGCTCGCCGCGGCGGCTATCGTGCCGGGGTCGGAGCTCCGGTTGACGCGGGTAGGGATCAATAACGGCCGCACAGGCTTCCTCGACATTCTCGCGGCGATGGGGGCGGAGCTCCGCGTGGAAAACGAGATCATGGTCGCCCGCGAGCCGGTGGCGGGCCTGCGACTGGCGACCGCCGACCTCCACGCAACCGAGGTCGCGGGTGGACTGATTCCGCGCGCCATCGACGAGCTGCCCCTGGTGGCGGTGGTCGCCACGCAGGCGAAAGGCCGCACGGTGGTCCGGGGCGCCGCCGAGCTGCGGGTCAAGGAGAGCGACCGCATCGCGGCGATCGCCGACGGCCTGGCGCGGATGGGCGCGCGCATCGAGGCGCTGCCGGACGGCTTCGTGGTCGACGGCCCCACCCCGCTCCGCGGCGCGGCGGTGGACGGCTATGGCGACCACCGCATCGTGATGGCGCTGGCGGTGGCGGGGTTGGTGGCGGAGGGTGAGACGATGGTGGGCGATGCGGGGCGGGTGGGGGATTCGTTTCCGGGGTTTGTCGAGGTCTTCGAGGCGATCCAGGCGCGGCTCGACATCCGGTGAGGGGCGCCCGGAAGAGATAGCCCTCCCCGTCAATAGTTCGGCGTCGGCGGCCGGTACTTGGTCAGGTCGACGCTCTGGAACCAGGCGATGGTCCGCGCCAGTCCCTCGCGCAAGGGGACCTTCGGCTCCCAGCCGAGCTTGGCGCGGGCGCGGGCGATGTCCGGGCGGCGCTGGAGCGGGTCGTCCTGGGGCAGCGGGCGGCTGAAGGCGATGCGGGAAGGGGTGCCGGTCAGCTCGATGATCAGCTCGGCCAACTCGATCATCGAAAACTCGCCGGGGTTGCCCAGGTTGATCGGGCCGGGATCGTCGCAGGCCATCATCGCCAGGATGCCGTCGACGAGGTCGTCACAGTAGCAGAAGGCGCGGGTCTGGCCGCCGTCGCCGTAGATCGTGATGTCCTCGCCCGCCAGCGCCTGGCGGATGAAGTTGCTGACCACACGCCCGTCGTAGGGGTGCATGCGCGGGCCGTAGGTGTTGAAGATGCGCCCGACATGGACGTCCACCCCGTTCTGGCGGTGGTAGTCGAACATCAGCGTCTCGGCGGCGCGCTTGCCCTCGTCGTAGCAAGCGCGCGGGCCGATCGGGTTGACGTTGCCCCAGTAGCTCTCGGGCTGCGGGTGGATGGCGGGGTCGCCGTAGACCTCGCTGGTCGAGGCGTGGAAGACGCGCGCCTTGACCCGCTTGGCCAGGCCGAGCACGTTGATCGCGCCGAGCACCGAGGTCTTGGTCGTCTTGATCGGGTTGTACTGGTAGTGCCCCGGCGCAGCCGGGCAGGCCAGGTTGTAGATCTCG
>CAZCJG010000309.1:0-6244 GCA_964498575.1 uncultured Anaerolineales bacterium
TGATTTCCGGCGGCGAGCCCTTCCAGAAGCGCGGCTTCTTCGATTTCCTGGCCCACTGCCGCGAGATCGGGATCAAGACCAAGGTCTCGTCCAACGGCATGTACCTCACCCGCAAGGCCTGCGACCGCATCCTCGAGGTCGGCCCGGACTTTCTGAGCCTCTCCATAGACCACTACACCCGCGAGGTGCACGACAAGATCCGCGGCGTCCCGCTCTACGACCGCTGCGTCGAGGCTCTGGGCTACCTGCGCGGCAACGACCAGGGCATCGTGCTGGGCGTGGCTTCGGTAGTGATGGAGGAGACCTATCACGACCTCGTGCGCACGGCCGAGTGGGCACTGGACGAGCTGGGCGTCGACCGGATGCTCTTCCAGCCGCTCTATCCGACCTTCGCGACGGGCGAGGGGATGGATCGGGACTGGTTCACGCACAACCCGCACTGGCCGCGCGACCCCGACCGCCTGCACGCCGAGATCGAGCGGCTCCGCGCGATGAAGCGCGCCGGCCGGCCGATCTGGAACCCGGACCAGCACTTGGTCGCCCTGCAACACTACTTCCGCGATCCCGCCAGCCACCCGCGGCCCGACGAGTGCATGGTGCGCTACACCGCCTTCAACATCGACCCGCGCGGCGACGTGATGTTCTGCTGGACCGTCGACGACCGCGCCGGCAACCTGCGCACCGAGCATCCCCGCGACATCTGGGAATCCGCCCTGGCCCAGCAAATCCGCGACAAGATGAAGGGCTGCAAGGCGCCCTGCCTGCTCAACTGCTACCGCGGCCGCTCGCTGTCCGAGCAGGTCGGCCTGTTCAAGCTCTTCGCCGAGCGCCAGGGCTTCGGATGATCGTCACCAGCATCGTCCTGAGCTGGGACCGGCGCGAGGATACGCTGGCTTGCCTGGCGAGCCTGGCGGGTCAGTCGCCCTCACCCCCCCGACCCCCCTCCCCCAAAACGGCTGGGGGAGGGGAGAGCCAAGCCGGGCTTTCCGCTTTCGACCACCGCATCCTCGTCGTGGACAACGGCTCGACCGACGGCTCGGTCGAAGCGGTCCGTGCCGCGTTCCCCGCCGTCGACCTGATCGCCTTGCCGGAGAACCGGGGCTATGCCGCCGGGGTCAACCTCGGCGTGCGGCGGGCGCTGGCGGCGGGGGCGGATTGGACGCTGTTGGTCAACAACGACACGGTGGCCAGCCCGGACCTCGTCGCGCGCTTGCTCGCGGCGGCCGGTGATCCGGGGCCGGGCGGCGATCCAGGACAGGGTGGCGATCCGTCCATCGGCCTGGTCACGCCGACCATCTATTTCTACGACGCGCCGGGCAAGGTCTGGCCCTCCGCGGGCTGGCGGCGGCGGCTGACCTTGGCGGCCTTCGACACGACCGCCCATCCGCCATCGCCCGATGCTTACGACGTCGATTGGGCCACCGGCTGCTGCCTGCTGGTCCGCCGCGCGGTGTGGGAATCGATCGGCCTGTTCGACGAGCGCTTCGGCGTGTACTACGAGGACCACGACCTCTGCCTGCGCGCGCGCGCCGCCGGCTGGCGCATCCTGCACGTCCCCGCCGCCACGATCCGCCACCGCGTCGCGCGCTCGACCGGGGCCGGCAGCCCGGCGCAGATGTACTTGCTCGCGCGCAGCAGCGTCCCCTACTACCTCATGCACACCCGCGGCCTCCACCGTGCTTTCATCGTCGCCTACCGCGCCGGGAGCCTGGTCCGGACGCTGGCCGAGACGGCGCTGGCCGGTCGGCCGGCGTCCGGCGCGGCCTACCTGCGCGGGTTGCGGGATGGGCTGGGGGATGTCGGCCGGACCGCGCGGCGCGGTCGCCTGGCCCCGCTGCAGGGACCACTGGCCTTGAAGTAGGTTCGCCATGTCCACAGTCGCACAAGCTCACCGCGCCCCCCACTCCGGACCATCCCATCCGGCTCCGGCGCTGCCCAGTCGGGACGAGATCATCGCCTACCTGCGCGGCGTACGCATCGTCGACGACCCGATCGACGGCCGGGCGCTGATCGACGCCACCAAGGAGATCGAGGAGTACGTCTGGCTGCACGCGCGCTCGGCCGAGCTGTCGCTGGCGATGCTGGCGCGGCACCTGCCGGCCGGCCGCCGGCTGCGCGTGCTGGAGCTCGGCGGCGCGCCCTACTTCTTCAGCGCCCTGCTGCACCGGACCTTCGACGTCGAGCTGACCGCCGCCAACGTCCAGGCCGCCGCCTGGCCCGGCGAGCCGGCCACCCTGACCGAAGGCCGGGTGACCCTGGCCGTCCCGCCGGACCCCGCCATCCGGCCGGCCCCGGCAGCTTCTTCACTGGGGCCCATGTCCACTCCGTCCACCCCCACCAACCCCCTCGAGATCACCGTGCGCGTCTTCAACATCGAAAAGGATCCCTTCCCCTTCGACGACGACGCCTTCGACGTGGTCCTGTGCATGGAGGTCCTCGAGCACTTGGCCTACTCCCCCAGCCACATGTTGGCCGAGTCCCACCGCGTGCTCGCGCCCGGCGGCCTGTTCTTCCTGACCGTGCCGAACTTCATCAACATCAAGCGCACCGTCAACATGTTCCTCAACCGGCGGACCGAGTACCCCTATTCGGGCTACGGCGTCTACGGCCGCCACGCGCGCGAGTTCGCGCCGTTCGAGGTGCGGGACCTGTTCGAGGCCTGTCATTACCAGGTCGCCGAGATCCAGACCGCCAACGTCTGGCCGACCTACCGCGACCATTGGTTCAAGGGGCTGGGCAATGCCGCACTCAACGCCGTGTCGGCCCTGCGCCTGCCCTGGCTCGCCGCCAAGCGCGAGTACATCCTGTGCGCCGCCCGGCCGGTCGGCACGCCGGTCGCCGCCTATCCGGGCTGGCTGTACGTCCACCGCCACCTCTACCCCGATCCACCGCACGGCGTGCCCAAGGCGCTGGACCCGTGAGCGCGCTGGCCGGCATCGGGCTGGATCGGCGCCGGATCGTGCGGGCGGCGCTCGCGCTTGTGGGGATGGCGATCGCGGTGATCCTGATCGCGCGCCTGACCACGGACTGGCGGGCGGTGCCGGCCGAGGCGCTGGCGGCCTTTCACCTGGACCCGCGCCCGCTGGGGCTGGCCTGGGGCATTCAGACCCTGGGCTGGCTGCTGGTGGTCGACACCTGGCGGCAGGTGCTCGATCGCGAGGGCGAGCCGGCGGGCGGAACGCGGTTGCCGTTCGCCCGCCACCTGCAGCTCTACGCCTACACCAGCTTGACCCAGGTGCTGCCTGGCAGCATCTGGCACCCGATGAGCCGGATCGCGCTCTATCGACCCTTCGGCGTGCCGGGGCTGGCGATCAGCGCCGCGGTAGTGGTCGAATGGATGCTGCTCGGCGTCGCGGGCCTGATCCTGTTCGGCCTGGCCGCGCCGCTCGCGCGCGCGACCCCGCCGAGCTGGGCCCCCTTGCTGCTGCCGCTTGCGGTGCTGGCGGTCGGCTTGCTGCACCCCGCGGTCTTCGATCGCCTGCTGCGCCGCGCGGCGCGCTGGCTGGGTCAGGCGACGCCCCCGCCCACCCTGATCGGGCGCGACGTCGTCCTGTGGCTGATGCGCGAGCTCGGCGTCCTGGTCTGCTCCGGGGTGGCGCTGTACCTCCTGATGCGCGCGGTCAGCCCCGCCGCCTCGCTGGCCGACGCGCTCAGTGTGTGGGGTCTGTCGGTCGCCATCGCCAGCCTGCTCGCCTGGCTGCCCGCGACGGCGCTGATCAAGGACGCCAGCATGGTGGTCCTGCTCACGCCGCTCTATCTGGGCGCCGGCATCGAGACCGGCACCGCCGCGCTGATCGCGCTCGGTGTCACCTTGGCCTGGCGCATCTGGTCGGCCGGCGTCCTGGTGTCGTGGGCGGCGCTCGCCACGGCGCTGGCGGGCCGGCTGCCCGCGGCCGAGCCCGCGGCGCGGGAGGGCTGACGTGGCCTCGCCCGCGCAGGCCCGCGCGCTCACCCGCGGCATGATCGAGATCCGCCATGCCGCCAGCCCCGAGGACCGGCAGCGCGCCTACGACCGACTGTACACCGAGAGCACGATCGGCAACCTGGTGCGGCACTTCGAGCACCTGCTGGACCTGGTCGATGCCCGGCCCGGTATGCGCTTGCTCGACGTCGCGTGCGGCGAGGCCGGCCTCGTCCACGCGGCGCGCCGGCGCGGGCTGGAGGCGCACGGCATCGACCTGTCGCGGGTCGCCTTGCGGATGGGTTCGCCCGGCCTGCCACCCGGCGCGCTGGCGCTGGCGGACGGCGCAGCGTTGCCCTTCGCGGACGACGGGTTCGACCGGGTCACCAACATCGGCAGCCTGGAGCACTACGCCGATCCGCTGGCCGGCGCCGCCGAGATGGCGCGCGTGCTCGGGCCGCGCGGCCGGGCCTGCATCCTCGTCCCCAACACCTTCGGCCTGCGCTGGAACGTCCTCCACGCCTGGCGCACCGGCGACGTGCACGACGACGGCCAGCCACTGCAACGCTATGGCACCCGCGGGCAATGGCAGCGGCTGCTGGAAGCCGGCGGGCTGGCGGTCGACCGGGTACTAGGCTATGAGAAGGAAGACGACCTGCCGGCCGGCGTGCGCGAGCTCGGGCAGCTCGCCCACCATCCCAGCCGCCTGCTGATCCCCTTCGCGCGCTGGCTGCCGGCGGACATGGCCAGCATGTTGATCTTCATCTGCCGCAAAGGCTAGGCTACACCTTTCGGACCGTGCCGACGGGCCCGCGCGCACGTCCTGTCGGGCGGCAAAGCGGCGCGATTACTACCTTTGGCGCCTTGCCCCGGCCGCTCTCGGCGTCTAACATCCCTTGACATCGAACGTGTCGGGAGGTAACTGCTCAGCCGCCCGCCTGGGTCGGCGAATAGAATTCGCGCCTACCCTCACAAGGCCGGCCTTCGCCGGCTACTCACGTGAGAATTGGCTTTCAGCGCGCGGAGGCGGGCTTCGTGATGGTAGCCGCGAATTCCATTCGCCAGGCTGCGCGGCCGGCTGAGCAGTTACCCGATGGGGAGCACAGACAACCGAGAAGGACTGAAACAGGGGGGATTTGGGATGCAAGACCTATGGACTTCGGACGGACCGACATGGGACGCGGCCGGGCCGGTGGCGCGGGCAGGTTCGCGCATCGGGCGCCGCTTGATGTGGGCCGGGGCGATCATCGTGTTGGCCTGCCTCTGTACGGCCTGCGATCGGTTCATGGATCCCCACCAGCGCGGCGAAAGCGCGCTGGCGCAGGGCGATTACGAAGCGGCGCTGGCGGCCTTCAACGACGCGGTGGACAGCGGTGACCACGTCGCCGAAGCCTACGCCAACCGTGGCATCGCCAACGAGGCGCTGGCGCACTACGAATCGGCGATCAGCGACTATACCGAGGCGCTGCGGCTGTTCGGGCCCGACAGTCAGGAGGCGCCCGAGGTGCTCAACAACCGCGGGGTGGCCTTCCTCAAGCTGCGCAAGTCCGCCGAAGCGCTGGCGGATTTCGACGCGGCCATCAAGGCCAGGCCGGACTACGCCGAGGCCTTCGCCAACCGCGGCCGGGTTCACCTGGACAAGGAGGACTACGACGCGGCGATGCAGGATCTCGACAAGGCCATCGACCTCAAGGCCGACCTGGGCGAGGCCTATGGCAACCGCGCGCTGGCCCACGAAAGCCTGGGCGATGACGAGAAGGCGATCGCGGACTACACGCGCGCCATCGACCTAGGCCACGATCCCCAGGCTTACTTCAACCGCGGGATGCTGCGCTATACGCTGGGCTGCTTCAACCTGGCCTATGCGGACTTCTCCGAGGTCGTCGAGCGCGCCGACAAGAGTGAGTACCTGTGGTACATGGCCAAGTCGCAGAAGGACTTCCTCGAAGCTCGGCCCAAGGACAGCAAGACCTGCTCCGGCATCGAGCGCGAGTCCGACAATGCTGCCGGCGGGGGCAGCGACGCGGGCGCTACGAGCGAGGACGGCGCGAGCAGCGGCGGTTCGGGCGACGCATCGCCCACCGCGACCCCGTGATTCAGCCCTGCCGAGCCGCTGCTACTACCAAAGTCGTAGCGGCTGACGGCGGGTTTCTACCGTCGGATCATTGTGCCGGGGTTCGAGCTGCCTTATCCTGTGGCACATGAACCCGGCTGGCCGGCCGTTCAGGCGGGTCGCGGGGGTGTTCAGTGGCTGGGGTGCCAATCCCGAAAGCCAAGCATGGTCGAATCGACGAAGGAGACTACAAGACATGAAGAAGCTAGTAGCGTTGGTCAGCATGGCGG
>CAZCJG010000310.1:0-6233 GCA_964498575.1 uncultured Anaerolineales bacterium
GACGAGCTGCACCGCGCGGTCGAGGCCATCGTGATGGTCGCCGAGCAGCCGGTGGAGCCGACGCTGCTCGCCCAGCTGCTCGAGCTCCCGGTCGAGCAGGTCGAGGCGATCTGCTCCGAGCTGGCGTTGAGCTACGAGGCCGAGGACCGGGGCTTCCAGCTCCAGCGGGTGGCCGGCGGCTACCGCTTCGCCTCCCACCCCGACCAGGTGGCCTACGTCGAGCGGTTCGTCCTCGAGGGCCAGTCCTCCCGGCTGGTGGGCGCGGCGCTGGAGACGCTGGCGATCGTCGCCTACCGCCAGCCGGCGACCCGGCCCGAGATCGAAGCCGTGCGCGGGGTCAACGCCGACGGTGTCCTGCGCACGCTCCTCATGCGCGGCCTGGTCGCGGCGGTCGGCCGGCGCGACACGGTCGGGCATCCCGTCGAGTACGGCACGACCTTCGAGTTCCTGGAGTATTTCGGCCTGGCAAGCCTGGACGACCTGCCGCCGCTCGCGGACCTCGTCGAGCCGGCCGAGGCTGCCGCCGGGGAGGAGATGGACCAGGATGATGCCAGCGAGATCGCAGCGGTCGAGTCGAGCATGGCCCCGGTGGATGCAGGCGGGGCGGATGTGGCAAGCAGGGCGGATGTGATCGGGCAGGCGGCGGGCGACCCGTCCGCGGCCGGCGCACGACATCGAAATGGCACGACCAATGGCCACGCCAAGCCGGCACACGCGTCCGATGCCACCGATCAGCCGATGGCGGTCGCAGGGCGTGCTTGAGACCGCCGCCGGGCGGGCGGCGGCGATCGTGCCCGGCCACCCGCGCGCGATCGCGCTCGACGGGCCGGCGGCCTCGGGAAAGTCCACGGTCGGCCGGCGACTGGCGGAGCGGCTGGGGAGCTTGTGTTTCGACACGGGGCTCCTGTATCGCGCCGTGACGGTGCTCGCCTTGCGAGAAGGTGCCTCGACCGAGGACGAAGCGGCGCTCGCCGCGTTGGTGGGCGCGTTCCCGATCGAGATCGTGCCGGACTCCGCTGGTCGGCTCGGTTGCCGGGTGGGCGCCGGGGGGATGGACATCACCGCGCGGCTCAACGACCCCACGGTCGACGCGAATGTCTCGGCGGTGAGCAAGCACGCGGCGGTGCGGTCCGCGCTGCTCGACGTGCAGCGCGCGATCGCCGCCGGCGCGCCGGTGGTGATGCTGGGGCGCGATATCGGGACGGTGGTGCTGCCGGACGCCGACCTCAAGCTCTACCTCGATGCCTCGGTCGCCGCACGCGCGCGGCGGCGCTTCCGCGAGCGCCTGGCGCGCGGCGAGCCGGCGATCTACGCCGAGGTCCACGCCGCCATGCGCAAACGCGACGCGCGCGACGCCGGGCGCTCGCTGGCACCGCTGGCGGCCGCGACGGATGCGGTGATCGTCGATACCGACCGCTGCACGCTGGACCAGGTGGTCGAGCATCTCGTCGCCCTGGCCCGGCGCTGGCCGGATCGGCTGACGACCGCGGGCGGCAGCGCGCCGTGCCTGCCGGCACCCCCGCGGCGCGACCGATGAACCGCCTGCTCGCGCTACTCGTCATCCTGGCGGTGCCGGTGATCCTGATGGCGGCGAACGTCCGCCTGCTGGCCACCGAAGCCTTCGTGCGCTGGGAGTACCGGCGGCCCGGCTTCCCGCCCGCCCCCGGCTTCACCGATGCCGAGCGCCTGGCGATCGCCGTGCCGTCGACGCTGTTTATCGTGCGCCCGGTCGACCCGGCGGAGCTGGCGGCGATCGCGCATGAGGGCCGGCCGCTCTACACGGCGGGCGAGATCGCGCACCTGGTCGACGTCCGCCGCCTGGTCACGCTGATATCCTGGCTGGCGCTGACCGGGCTGGCGCTGATCGCGGTGATGGCGGTGGCCGCCGGGCGGGCGGGGCGCTGGCGATCCTTCGGCCGCGCGCTGGCCTGGGGCGGCGGCGTGACGCTGGGGCTGGTGGTCGTGATCGGCCTGGGCGTCGCGGTCGCCTGGCCGCTGGTCTTCACCGGCTTCCATGAGATCTTCTTCACGCCGGGCACCTGGGCCTTTCCGGTCGACAGCGGCCTGATCCGCCTGTTTCCGAACCGCTTCTGGTATGATACCGCCGTGCTGCTGGCCGGCCTGGCGGCGATCGAGGCGCTGGCGCTGGTCGTGCTGGGGTGGTGGATCCACCGGACGGCGACGGCCTGACGCCTGCCCGGTGTTCCCACGCGCAGCCCATGTCCTGTCAGACCGGCTGAGCTCGGCACAAGCGCTGACCTGCCATGAGCGACTCCCCCACCTCCGGACTGCGGCCGATCAACCCGGCGATGCGCAAGCTCGCCGACTTCCTGCTCTGGCTGGTCTTCAAGCAGTACATCCACACCCATGCCTCGGGCCTGGAGCACGTGCCGCCGCCGGGGGTGGCCACCCTGGTGCCGATCAACCACACCAGCAACCTGGACGTCTTCGCCGTCGGCTACGCGGTTCGGCGCCAGGGCTACTTCCTGTCCAAGGTCGAGGCGACGCACATACCCATCTTCGGGCCCTTCCTCACGACGGTCGGGGCGATCCCCGCCAACCGCGACCGGCACGACGACCAGGCGCTGCGCCAGATGCGGGCGGTCATGCGCGCCGGCGGCCTGCTCGGCATCGCCCCGGAAGGCACGCGCAGCCTGGACGGCTCGCTCGGCGCGTTCGATCCCGGCTTCGTCTGGCTGGCCGCGCGCACCGGGGCCGTGGTCGTGCCGACCGCGATCCACGGCGCGCAAGGGCTGATGCCGCGCGGCGCGCGGATCATCCGCCGCGGCGACCTGTGGGTCCGCTTCGGCGCGCCGATCTCATACGCCGACGAAGGCCGCGCCTCGCGCGAGCGGCTGGCCGAGCTGGCGGCGGCACTGCGGGATCGGATCCTCGACTTGCTCGCTGAGCTGGCCGAGGAGACCGGCGTGCCGAGCCCGGCGGTGATCGCGGCGGGGCGATCCGCAAGCCCACAGGTGGCGGGCTCCGCATGAAAATCCCAGTCATGACCTCGGCCACCCAAGCGATGGAATCGACCACAGAGACACAGAGACACAGAGGAATGCTTTCTCTGTGTCTCTGTGTCTCTGTGGTGACATCACCGTTCATAAGGCTGAGATCATGACGGTCGCCCTCACGAACGCTCCCGGCGTGAACGCACCGCTGGCCGGCATCCGCGTGCTGGACTTGTCGGGGCTACTGCCCGGTCCCTACGCGACGCTGCTGCTCGCCGACATGGGCGCGGAGGTGATCAAGGTCGAGGCCCGCCTGGGCGACCTGGCGCGCCAGGTGCCGCCGATGCTGCGCGAGCGCAGCGCCTTCTTCCTGTGGGCCAACCGCAACAAGCGCAGCCTGGGGCTGAACCTGAAGGACGCGCGCGGGCTGGCGCTGTTCATGGACCTGGCGCGGCATTCGGACGTGGTGGTCGAGAGCTTCCGGCCGGGCCGGGTCGACCGCATGGGCATCGGCCCGGCGGCGCTGCGCGAGGTCAACCCGCGCCTGGTCTACTGTTCGATCTCCGGCTTCGGGCAGAACGGACCGGACGCCGGCCGCTCCGGCCACGACGCGACCTACCTCGCGCGCAGCGGCCTGCTCGGCCTGAGCGGAGCCGAGGGCGGGCCGCCGGTGCTGCCGCCGGTGACCATCGCCGACCTGGCCGCCGGCACCAACGCGGCCCTGGCGATCTGCGCGGCGCTGATCGGCCGCGGGCAGACCGGCGCGGGCGGCGTGATCGACATCAGCCTGCTGGAAAGCGCCCTGGCCTGGGCCGGCCCGACGCTCTCCGCCCACCTGGCCGGCGTGCCGGCCGAGCGCGGGCGGCTGGGCCTGACCGGGCGTTATCCATATTACGCGGTCTATGGTACGGCGGACGGCGGGCACGTCGTGCTGTGCGCACTCGAGCCCGTGTTTTGGCGCGAGCTGTGCCAAGTGCTCGGGCGCGACGACCTCGCCGGCCAGCAATTCGCCGAGGGCGAGGCGCGCGAGCGGATTTTCGCGACGCTGTCGGAGGTCTTCGCCGCGCGCAGCGCCGGCCAGTGGGCGGACTTCTTCCGCACGCACGACCTGCCGGCGGAGGTCATCGGTGATCTGGACACCGCGATGGGCGACCCCCAGCTCGCCGCGCGCGGCGCCTTCGTCGCGGTCGAGCATCCCGACGAGGGCCCGCAGGTGCAGGTGAGCAGCCCGTTGCGGTTCGGCGGCTGGGGCAAGCTCGGCAATTCGGAGGATCCCGAGGCTGAAGCACCACGCGAAGACGCGAAGGGCGCGAAGGATCGGCCGCCGGGATCTGTCGGCGCCGATGTCCGCCCCGCGCCGGACCTCGGTGCCGACACGCGGGACATCCTGGCCGAGGTGCTGGCGCTAGGCGAGGGCGAGATCGACGCGCTGTTCGCGGACAAGGTGGTGTTCAGCACCACCGAGGCGGCGCGCTACCGGATGGTGCCGGGGCGGATTGACTGAGATGCTGTCCGAGCCGCGACCGTCAGGGAGCGGTACTCGCATGGTCTGACCACCCGCCGCAGGCACCGGTTCCAGCGAAGGCCGTATCCATTCGCCGGGTTGATGCGTTTATTACTTTGATCCGAAACCGTTCGGATTGTATGCGTCACGAAAGGAGCTGCCCTGGCAAGCCAGTGCTCCCAGTGATCCGCGAGGGTTCACGGGAGCGCGTGGTCGCCGCCAGCGACCGGGGATAGGAGAGCACCAGGGCTGCGGGCGGCCTTCCGGCCGGCGGGTGGCGACCGCCGTGCGAGGGCCCGCAGTCGACGAGGTGGAGGTTTCCGGACGCCCCGGGCTAAGCGCAATGCGTCACATCTCAGTGAGGTGATGCCCCCCGCGCGAAAATCGAAGATTCGGTGGATGCCTCCGGGGCTGGCACGGCCCCCCCGTTCTATCCTCCTGACAATTCAAGCGCCTCTACAAAACCGCCGGGCGACCGGCGGGCCAAATGGGGCGCGGTGCGATCGCAGCACGCGAGGTGTGCGGACGAAGCACGGCCCGGGCTTTTCCGTAGGGCGGCTTCGGCCCCGCCTGCTCTCGCGCGATCCGCTCGCCGGGCGCGGCGACCGTGCCCGGCTGCTTTCAGGAGGAAACCTGATGTGTGGAATCGTCGGCTACGTCGGTGATCGCAACGCGACGCCGATCTTGATGGACGGCTTGCGGCGCCTGGAGTACCGCGGCTACGACTCGGCCGGCCTGGCCGTGCTGGGTGGGGGCGGGACGATCGAGGTCCGCAAGCGCGAGGGCAAGCTCGCGCGCCTGGGCGAGCTGCTCGCCGCCGAGCCCGAGCCGCCCGCCGGCCCGCTCGGGCTTGCGCACACCCGCTGGGCCACCCACGGCCCACCCACCACCGCCAACGCCCACCCGCACCACGACGAGGCGCGGCGCATCGTGGTGGTGCACAACGGGATCATCGAGAACCACGCGCTGCTCCGTGCGGACCTGGCCACCCGCGGCCATGCCTTCAGCTCGGATACCGACACCGAGGTGATCGCCCACCTGATCGAGGAGCGCTACGACGGCAGCGGTGCCGACGCCCTCGCCGAGGCGGTCCGACTCGTGCTGGCCGACCTGGAGGGCGCCTACGCGCTCGCGGTCTGCGCCGCCGACGCGCCGGGCGCCCTGGTCGCGGCGCGCCGCTACAGCCCGCTGGTTATCGGCCTGGGCGAAGGCGAGAGCTTCCTGGCCAGCGACATCGGCGCGCTGCTCGGCCACACCCGGCGCGTGCTGGTGCTGGAGGACGGCGAGCTGGCGGTCCTGCGGCGCGGGGGCGTCCAGATCTTCGACACGTCCGGCCAACCGGTGGCGCGCGAGCCGCTGGTGGTGACCTGGGACGCCGCGGCGGCCGAGAAGGCCGGCTACGACCACTTCGTCCGCAAGGAGATCGACGAGCAGCCGCGCGCCCTGGCCGACACGCTGCGCGGGCGGATCGCGGGCGAGCGCATCCGCCTGCCGGAGCTCGACGGGCTCGACCTTGCCGGCATCCGGCGCGCCTTCCTGGTCGCCTGCGGCTCGTCCTTCTACGCCGGGCTGGTCGCCAAGGCCTGGCTGGAGCGCTGGGCGCGGCTGCCGGTGGAAGTCGCCCTCGCCAGCGAGCTGCGCTACGGCGATCCCGTGCTCGGCCCTGACAGCCTGGTCGTGCTCATCACCCAGAGCGGCGAGACCGCCGACACGCTGGCGGCGATGCGCCAGGCCCGCGCGGCGGGCGCGCCGACCCTGGCGATCACCAACGTCGT
>CAZCJG010000311.1:0-5329 GCA_964498575.1 uncultured Anaerolineales bacterium
GACCGCGGTCGTCGGCTCGTCGGCGATCAGGAGGTCCGGCTCGTTGGCCAGCGCCATGGCGATCATCACGCGCTGGCGCTGCCCGCCGGAGAGCTCGTGCGGGTAGGCCGTGAGGCGCTGCGCGGGGTTCGGCAGGCCGACCAGCTCGAGCAGCTCGATCGTCCGTGGCCGCGCATCCTGCGGCAGGAGCTGCTTGTGGAGCAGCAGGATCTCCGAGATCTGCTTCTCGATGGTGTGCAAGGGGTTGAGCGAGGTCATCGGCTCCTGGAAGATCATCGCGATCCGGTCGCCCCGGATCTCGCGCAGCCGCTCGGGTGCCGCGCCGATCATCTCCTCGCCGCGGAAGAGGATGCTGCCGCCGGGATGCCAGGCCTTGGGGTAGGGCAGGAGCTGGAGGATCGACAAGGCGCTCACGCTCTTGCCCGACCCGCTCTCGCCGACCAGCGAGACGGTCTCGCCTTGGTCGATCGTGAACGACACGCCGCGCACGGCGCGGACCTCCTTTTCGCCGCGGCCGAAGGTGACGTAGAGGTCCTTGACCTCGACGAGATGTGCCACTAATCCACCATCTTGTACGGATCGAACGCATCCCGCACCGCCTCGCCGATGAAGACGAGCAGGATCAGCATGATCGACAGCGTGACGAAGGCGGTGATGCCGAGCCAGGGCGCCTGGGGGTTTTCCTTGCCCTGGCCGACCATCTCGCCCAGCGAGGCCGAGCCGGGCGGCAGGCCGAATCCGAGGAAGTCCAGGGCGGTGAGCAGGGTCACCGCGCCGGTCAGGACGAAGGGCAGGTAGGTCAGGGTCGACACCATCGCGTTGGGTAGGATGTGGCGGCGCATGATCACGCTGTCCTTCACGCCCAGCGCGCGCGCGGCGCGGACGTAGTCGAAGTTGCGCACCTTGAGGAACTCGGCGCGCACCACCCCCACCAGGATCGTCCACTCGAAGATCACCATGATGAACAAGAGCCACCACACGTTCGGGTCGACCACGCTGGCCAGGATGATCAAGGTGAACAGCAGCGGGATGCCGTTCCACACCTCGATGAAGCGCTGGAAGCCCAGGTCCACCCAGCCGCCGAAATAGCCCTGCACCGCGCCGGCCGCGATGCCGACCACCGAGCTGATCAGGGTCAGCGCCAGCGCGAACAGCATCGAAGTGCGGAAGCCGTAGATCGCCCGCGCCAGGACGTCGCGCGCCTGGTCGTCGGTACCCAGCCAGTTGTCCCAGGCCGTCGGCGGCGAGGGCGCGCTGACGCCCGGCGGCAGATCCTTGTTGTAGGTGTTGTACGCGTAGCGGATCGGCGGCCACAGCATCCAGCCGCCACCCTCCTCCTCGATCAGGCGCCGCACCTCCGCCGAGCGGTAGTCCGCCTCGGTCTTGAAGATTCCGCCGAAGGCCTCCTCGGAGTAGACGCGGGCCACCGGGAAGTACCAGCCGCCGCGGTAGCGGACGACAAGCGGCTTGTCGTTGGCGATCAGCTCGGCGAACAGCGTGATGAAGAACAGGACCGCGAAGATCCACAGCGACCAGTAGCCGCGCCGGTTGGCCTTGAAGTTGTCGATCCGCCGGCGCGTCAGGGGCGACACCGGCCGGCCGAGGAAGGTCGGCGCGGTCATCGACGAGTCTCGCCGGCCAAGCTGCGCGCCGGGAGCGCCACCGCCGGCATGCGCTAGTCCCCTCGCGTCTCGAAGTCGATGCGCGGATCGACCGCGACGTAGGTCAGGTCGGAGATCAGGTTGACCAGCAGCCCGACCACCGTGAAGATGAACAGCGTGCCGAAGAACACCGGGTAGTCGCGGTTGACCACCGCCTCGAAGCTCATCAGGCCCAGCCCGTCGATCGAGAAGATCGTCTCGGTGAGCAGCGCCCCGGTGAAGAGGATGCCGATCAGCGCGGCCGGGAAGCCCGAGATCACGATCAGCATCGCGTTGCGAAAGACATGGCCGTAGAGAATGCGCCGCTCGGTCAGCCCTTTGGCGCGCGCGGTGACGACGTACTGCTTGTTTATCTCGTCAAGGAAGGAGTTCTTGGTCAACAAGGTCAGCCCGGCGAAGCCGCCGATCACCAGCGTCGTCACCGGCAGCACCAGGTGCCAGAAATAGTCGACGGTCCACGCCGCCCAGCCGAGCTCGGCGGCGCCCGGCGAGTGCAGGCCGCGCAAGGGGAAGATCTTGAGGAAGCTGCCTCCGGCGAAGAAGATGATCAGGAGGATCGCGAACAGGAAGCCCGGGATGGCGTAGAGCGTGATCACCGCCGAGCTGGTGGCGACGTCGAAGCGCGAGCCGTCGCGCACCGCTTTGCGGATGCCGAGCGGGATCGAGATCAGGTAGATGATCAGGGTCGACCACAGCCCGAGCGAGATCGAGACCGGCAGCCGCTCGCGAATCATCTCGACCACGGTCTTGCCGGAGAAGAAGCTCTTGCCCAGGTCCAGCAGCAGGTAGCTCTTCATCATCAAGACCAGGCGCGTCAGCGGTGGCTTGTCGAAGCCGTAGCGCCGTTCGATCTCGGCGATCAACTCCGGCCGCAGACCCTTCGCCCCGCGGTAGCGGCTGTTGGCGCTGCCTTGGCCGCCGCCCGCGGCCGCGCCCACGTCGCCGCTGGTGCCCGGCAGCGCGCCGCGCTGCGGGCCGGTGGACTTGATTCGTGAGATCGTCCGCTCCACCGGCCCGCCGGGCGCCACCTGCACGATCGCGAAGTTGACCAGCATGATCCCGAATAGCGTCGGGATCATCAACAACAGTCGGCGGATGATGTAGGCGCTCATGCGCGGCGGACCCGTGGCGTCGTGATGACCTTGGTGGCGGCTGGCTACTGTCCCGGCGCGCCGCGCGAGCGCATGAACAGGTAGACCGCGCCGACCAGCACGATCGCGCCGATCACCAGGGCGATCGTGCCGCCCGGGATGCCGCCGGTGCCGCCGGCCTCGTCGCTGCTCGCGCTCTCGGGCGCCGCGGTCGCCGCGGCCGTCGCTTCGCCGCCGGCCTCGCCCGTCGTTTCCCCGGTCGCCACGGCCGTGGTCTCCGCGGCCGCTTCGGCACCTTCCTCGGTCGGCTCGACGAACTCGATGGCGGCCTGCGCCTTGCGGATCTCGGCGACCTGGTCGGCGTTGGAGTACCATGTGTCGAAGTCCATGCCGAGGTTCGGCATGGTCTCGGGGTGCTGAATCAGGTTCCAGTACGCCACCCGGTCGTGCCCGATGTACCACTGGGGGACGACGTTGCGGCCGGCGAGCAGGACGCGATCCAGCGCGCGGGTGGCGGTGACCAGGTCCACCCGGTCCTTGGCCTGGATCACCCGCTCGACCAGCGCGTCGACGACCGGATCGCAGATGCCGGGGTAGTTGCCGCTGCCCTTGGTCTCGGCCGCCTTGCAGCCCCAGTAGTCGCGCTGCTCGTTGCCGGGCGACTCCGACTCGGCGCGGTTGACCACGATCATGTCGTAGTCGAAATCCTCGACCAACGACTCGTATTGGCTGGCGTCGACCGTGCGCATCGAGGCGTCGATGCCGAGCTTCTTCAGGTTGTCGATGTAAGGCCCGGTCAAGCGCTCCCAGGCGGGGCTGTCCAGCAGGATCTCGAACTTCATCGGCTCGCCCTCGGCGTTGACGAGCTGGTTGTCCTTGACCGTCCAGCCGGCCTCCTCCAACAGGGCGACCGCCTTTTGGAGATTTGCGCGCAGGCCTTCCTCGGTGCCGCCGGTGCTGGGCGGGACGTACTCGGTGGTGAACACCTCGTCGGGGAGCTGGTCGCGGTAGGGATCGAGGATCGCCAGCTCGGCCGCGTCCGGCTGCCCACGAGAACCGAGCTCGGAGTTGGAGAAGTAGCTGTTGCTGCGGGTATAGGCGTTGTAGGTCAGGTTGGCGTTGGTCCACTCGAAGTCGAAGGCGTGGATCAAGGCGTCGCGCACGCGCTTGTCCTGGAAGATCGGCTTGCGCGTGTTGAACCACCAGCCCTGCATCCCCTGATCGTTGTCGTTGGGGATCTCCTCCTTGGACACCTTGCCGTCTTCGAGCGCCGGGAAGTCGTAGCCGGTCGCCCAGTTCTTGGACGAGTTCTCGCCGCGGAAGTCATACTCACCGGCCTTGAAGGCCTCCAGGGCCACGTCGCTGTCGCGGTAGAAGTCCCACTGCATCGTGTCGAAGTTGTACAGGCCCTTGTTGATCGGCAGGTCCTTGCCCCAGTAGCTCGGGTCGCGTTCCAGGGTGATGGAGCTGCCGGGGTCGACCTTGGCGACCTTGTAGGGTCCGCTCGACACCGGGACGTCCAGCGACGGCTGGGCGAAGTCGCGCCCTTCCCACCAAGCTTTCTGGAAGATCGGGAACTGGCCGAGGATCAGCGGCAGCTCGCGGTTGGTCGTGCCGGCCTTGGTGTCGAAGCGGATCGTCCGGTCGTCGACCTTGGTCACCTTGTCGACGTCGCCGTAATACTGGGCGTAAAAGGGGCTGCCCTTCTCGATCAGGGTGTTGAACGAATAGACCACATCGTCGGCGGTCACCGACGTGCCGTCGCCCCACTTCGCCTCGGGCCGCAGCGTGAAGACGACCCACGAGCGGTCCTCCGGCGTTTGGATCGACTCGGCGAGCAGGCCGTACATGCTGAACGGCTCATCCCGCGTGCTCGCCATCAGGGACTCGTAGACCCGGTCCTCCAGCACGGCGTAGGGCGTGGTGCCCTCCAGGATGTAGGGGTTGAGGCTGTCGTAGCTGCCGACGTCGTACAGCTTGACGTCGCCGCCCTTCGGCGCGTCGGGGTTGGCGTAGTCCAAGTGCTCGAAGTCCGGCCCGTACTTCGGATCGCCGTGCATCGCGATGGCATGCACCTTGGGCACGGCCGAGAGATCCGGGGTCGGCGCCGGCGTCTGCGCCCATGCCGCGCCGGCCCGAGCCATCCCCGCCGCGGCGATGAGGACCAGGACGGCCGGCCAAAGCCCATTGCGGCCGGCGCGCAGCCACGGCCTCTGCTGATGGATGTTCATAGTCTCTCTCCTCCAAGGGTTGGCTTTGTTCAAGCCATGAGTGCGGCACCACGGCCTTACAGGATCATAGGACCGGCCGCCCCGGCCGTCAAGGTGCTACTACGGGTCCCTCCGCACCCGCCGCCAGTGCCGCCGCCAGCATCGCCAGCATCGCCAGGCCCTGGGTGGCGTACAGGTGCCAGCCCACCCGGCCGGCCTGGAACTGCGCTTGGAACGGCCACTGGATGACGAAGATCAGCGCGACCGCCGCCGCGCCGAGCGGCTGGTCCGCCAGCGCCAGCGCCGCGACGACCGCCAGGTAACCTGCAACGAGCTGGCGGCGCCGGCGCGCGAGATCGCCGCGGCG
>CAZCJG010000311.1:5345-6215 GCA_964498575.1 uncultured Anaerolineales bacterium
TGGACCGCCGTCATGGCGTAGTGGATCGCCGTGAACAGCGCGAGGACCGTCGGGAAGAGCCAGTTTTGCTGCCACCACCGCGCGATGTTCTCGAACACGCCGCTGCCGGCGATCAATGGGGCAGGGATTCGGGCCGGCCCGCCCAGCGCCAGCCAGGCCAGGATGCCGGGCAGCGCGATCTCCAGGCTGCTGCGAACGGCCCCCCGCGCGGCCGGCGGCTGCCCGCGAATCAGCCATGCCAGCGCGAAGCCGCCGGCGCCAATCCAGAGCAGCGCCAACACCGCCGGGCCCAGCAGCGCGGCGATCGACGCGGCGAGTGTCAGGCCCAAGAGCGCGTCCCAATGCTCGGCCGCCAGGCGGGCGGACAGGGAACGCAGCGCTCGGGAGGCGCCGCTCGACCCTTGGGCCTGCGCCGCTGCTCCGGGTGGTGCCGCGGGTGCCTCGGCTGCCGGGACCAAGGTATCGCGCCGCCCGAGGAAGGGCGCCCAGACCACGCCGCAGAGCGGCACCGCCAGGAACCAGGCGGCCATGGCGCGTGCCGCGGTCGCCCCCGCCAGCGGCCAGGGCCAGGCGGCCAGGATTCCACAGACGACTGCCGTCGAAGCGCCCCACGCCAGGCTGAACGGCAGTCGCTCAAACTGTAGCGCAACGGAGCGCACGACCGGTGCCAGCGGCGGGCCCGAGCGGGTTTCAGGTGAGAGGGACATCGAGCCGGGATTGTACCACAGCGACGCGGCTCTCGCGGTCTCTTCCCCGGCCCGCCCGGCTCAAGCGAGCCGTAGGGACCCTTAACCTACTGGGCGTCCAGCATTCCCCGCGCGTTGCGAATCCACTGGCTGGCCGTGTCCAGGCTGATCGGCAGGACGCCCG
>CAZCJG010000312.1:0-6211 GCA_964498575.1 uncultured Anaerolineales bacterium
CACCGCGGACGAGGAGGCGATCTCGCGCGACGCGCTGCGGGCGGCCGGCGTGGGCAAGGAACACCCGCCAGGCCTTCGATCTCGCGATCCCCACGGCGCTTCTCCTTCGCTGGAACGCCTGCTGATCGCGACGCCGCGGCCGTACGACGGCGTCGACTTCCCAAGCCGCATCCCGCACCTCATGCCCGATGCCGCCGCCTGGCTGGTCGAGCTCGGCCTGCGCCTGGTCGGCGTCAACGTCCCCTCGCTCGATCCGCTGGATAGCCGGACGATGGACGCGCACAAGACGGTCTTCGCGGCCGGCATGGGGGTGCTGGAAAACCTGGACCTGCGCGGTGTCGCGCCCGGCTGGTATGAGCTGGTCGCCGCGCCGATCCGCGTCGCCGGAGCGGACGCGGCGCCGGTAAGGGCGCTGGTCCGGCCATGCCGGTGAGAATGCATGTCGGGCCCTATCGGTGAGGGCGCGGTCAGGCGACCGAGGTCCCGTCCCGGCTGAGCACGGAGCGATACACATCGACCAACCTTCGCGCCGCCGCCTCCCAGGAGAAGCTCGCCGCGCGCGCACGCCCGAGTCGGATGCAGGCCGCGCGCAGGGCCTCGTCACGATCGATCCTCAGGATGGCCTGTGCCAGACCCGCCTCGTCCGTTGCACCGAGCAGGAGCGCCGCGTCGCCCGCCACCTCGGGCAGGGACGAGTTGTCCGCCGCGACCACCGGCGTCCCGCAGGCCATCGCTTCGAGCATCGGGATCCCGAAGCCCTCGTAATGCGACGGGAAGGCAAACACGCGGGCCAAGGTGTAAAGCGCCGGCAGGTCCTCGTCGGCGACGAAGCCGATCAGGTGGATGCGATCCGCGGCCGGCGACCGGGCCGCCGCCTCGAAGATCGGCCCATCCAGCCAGCCGCGGCCACCGGCGACGACCAGCTCCAGCCCCGGCGCCGCGGTCTGGACCCGATCGAAGGCGCGGATCAACCCGTCGAAGTTCTTGCGCGGCTCGATCGTCCCGAGACCCAGCACGAAGCGATCGGGCAAACGGTAGCGCCGGCGGACCGCCGCCAGAGCGTCTGGATCATCGATCGGCCGGAAGCGCGGCTCGACCCCGGCACCGACCACGGTGATCTTCGACACCTCGACGTCCAGGTGGGCCACGAGGTCGCGGCGCGTGCTCTCGGAGTCCGCCAGGACGTGCCGGGCGCGGGCGACGCTGCGCGGGACATCTCGCAGCAACCACCGGCGCAAGGCAGGTACGGCGCCCTCCGGATAGGTGATGAACGAGAGATCGTGCACGGTCACCAGCCCGGCCGCGCGCCGCAGCGGGGGGAGCACGAAGTCCGGCGAGTGGAAGATGTCGAAGCCGCCGCACCAGGCATCGACCCACAGCGGCGCGCGCAGCCGATGCCAGAGCAGGGTCAGCCAGCGCTCGGGCAAGGGCAGCACGCGCACCCGCCACCCTGGGGGCAGGGCGGGCAGTCCGGCCAGCGGCGCATCGCGCGCGACGACGAGGGTCACCCGGCGGTCGCCCGCTCGGTCTCGACCACCTGCGCCGAGCTCGCCCGGGCGGTCAAGATCCGCCAGCGCAGCGACCAGACCGCGGGTGTAGCGGCCGATGCCGCCGGTTTGGCGGAGGGCGGGGGTGTAGAGGATGCCTAGGTGCATGTTGCGGTACAATTCTAACGCATGACCCTGCAGACCCGTATCGAGTCCCTTAACCGCCGCGTCGGCATCGGCCGGCTGGCGGTCGGTTTTGCCTTCGTGATGGTGGTGGTGACGATGATCGGCTCGGCGCGCCTGGGCTGGCCGGAGTGGCCGCAGATCATCGTCCAGGCCGGCTTCATCGGCGGCTTCACCGACACGGTGGCGATCCACATGATCTTCACCAAGGTGTGGTTCCTGCCGGGATCGGGCGTGCTGATCAACCAGCGCGAGGCCTTGATCCGCTCGCTGGCCGACACGATGGAACGCCACATCCTCAACCCCTCGCTGATCGAGGCCAAGGTGCGCGAGATGTCGCAGAACCTCGACAAGCCGCGCCTGCTCGCCGGCGCCAATGCCCTGGTGGACGAGATCCGCCCCGACCTGATCGCCTTCATCAACGCCCCGGAGCAAAAGGCGCGCATCTCGGCCGCGGTGCGCGAGGAGGGCGGCTTCTGGGGCGACATGGCCAACGCGGTCGGCATGGTAACCTACGACGCCATCGCCGACCGCATCTGCGCCGGGCTGACGACCCAGATCCGCCGCTTCGAGGTCGACGCCGATACGCTGGACAAGGCCATGACCTACATCGGCTCGATCGAGGAGTTCCTGGTCGAGCCCGGCAACCCGCTGGTCCGGCGCCACTACGGCAGCGAACAGTCGATCGTCCAGATCGCTTTCGAGCGCATGGATGTCAAGCAGCTCGTGATCGACAAGCTATCGGCCTACGACGCCAACCAGATCCGCGATATCATCTCGGAGAACATCCGCGAGCACCTGGCCTGGCTGCAGGTCTTCGGCGTGCTCTTGGGCATGGCGATGGCGACGCTGATCCTGCTGCTGAACGCGCTCCTGGGATAGCGGGCGCGGGTCCGTCCGACCGGGCGGAGCGCGCCTTCCTAGTTGCCGGCCACCACCGCCATGAACATCGCCCAGCAGGCAAAGCACAGCCCGCAGGCCAAGGGCAGGCCGACGAGGAGCACCGCCAGAACCCAGGGCAACGCTGCCCGCTGACCGTCCTCGTCGGGCAGCACCCCCCAGGCGATGAGGTAGGCGAGGATGCCCGCGAAGCCGAGCACGGTCGCCAGGGCCCAGCCCAGGCGAACCAGCGCCGGGTCCAGCGCGAAGTACTCCGCGATGCCGGAGCACACGCCGGCCAGGACGCGGTCGTGGCTGGGTCGGTAGAGTCGCTTTTCCATGATTGCCTGTCTCCTTGACTTGTGATGCCGGGGACTTCAAGCCCCAGCCCGGCCAGTGTACGCCCCCGGTACACCGTGGTTGCACGGAGCGCGCTTCGGCTCGGGAACGGACGCCGGCGCAGGCTGCGCGTTGATCCTCTGCCACCAGGCCAGGTGCGACGGAAGCCCAGGCCTCCGGTCGCGTCAGCTTTTCGTCAGCTTACAGAAATTCCGATCCCGAGGTGGAGGTTGACGCCAGGAACGTCAGTGAAAGGTGACTTTTCGTCAAGGTGTGATACACTATGCCGTCAAGCAAGGTGTTGCGGTGCTGCTCGCGGGATCGATGTCGCCGCGGGCCCGCCCACCCGGCACGCCGGTGCCGGGCGACTTTTGACCGGCGCATCCACAAGAAGCCGGCGGGTACCCTCCCCGGGTGCCCGCCGGCTTCGTGCATGGGCGGATCAGGGCCGATCGGTCGCGCGAGAATGCTACACCGCGCGCGACCGCCCGAGGACGATGCCGATCAGGGCGAGCGTCAGGCCGGCGGCGGCGCCGGCGAGCACGGCCAGGCCGGGGGTCACGAGCACCCGGGTGTTCTCGCCTTCGATGTCGCCGCTGACGCAGCAGAGGATCAGCGTGTCCTTGGCGTGCAGCTCGCCCGTGGCCACGGCGCCGATCAGCGAGTCGGACACCTCTACCCGTTCGCCGGCCACGCCGAGCGCAATGGAGTCGTGGACCTGACTGATCGCGGGGGCGCGCTCCTCGGCGGTCGCGGCATCCGTGTCGGCCACGGTGCCGTCCGAGTCGGCGGTGGGGGGAATCGGGGCATCGAGGTCGGGGGATGGGGAAAGAGAATCGGTGATCATCGTCGGGTCGTCCTTCTCGGGGTGGGGGTGATGGGTTAGGGGGGCGAGGCGAATTGTAGCGCATCGGTGGGCGGGTTGACCTCGCTTCGAGATGCATTACAATCCCGGCAAGGAACCGCCCATGGGTGCCAAGACGATTGCCTCCGACCTGGACAAGTCCAAGCTGCGTGCGTTTACCCAGCACGTGCTGGGGGACTTGCGCGCGCTGGACGCGATGATCCGCGAGGGCATGATCGAGCGCGACGTGCGGCGCATCGGCGCGGAGCAGGAGATGTTCCTCGTCGACCAGCGCCGGCGGCCGGCGCTGGCGGCGCAGGCGATGCTCGGCGCGCTGGGCGACCGCCATTTCACCACCGAGATCGCGCAGTTCAACCTCGAGATGAACCTCGACCCGCAGCTCTTCGGCGACAGTTGCCTGAGCCGGATGGAGGCGCAGCTCGAGGCGCTGATCGCCAAGGCGCGCGGCGTGGCGGCCGAGCAGGACCTCGAGCTGGTGCTGACCGGCATCCTGCCGACGATCCGCAAGAGCGACCTGGGACCGGAGAGCATGGTGCCCGAGCCGCGCTACTATGCCTTGTCCAATGCACTGGACCGACTGCGCGGCGGGGCCTACGAGCTGCACATCCGCGGGGTCGACGAGGTGATCTTGCAGCACCACACGGTGATGCTGGAAGCCTGCAACACCAGCTTCCAGGTCCACTTCCAGGTGGCGCCGGACGAGTTCGCCAACCTCTACAACATCTCGCAGGTCGCCGCCGGTCCGGTGCTGGCCGCGGCCTCGAACTCGCCCCTGCTCTTCGGGCGGCGGCTGTGGCACGAGACGCGGATCGCGCTCTTTCAGCAGTCGATCGACACGCGCAGCTCGCTGGACCACTTGCGCGAGCGAAGCCCGCGGGTGACCTTCGGCAACGGCTGGTTGCGCCGGAGCGTGCTCGAGCTCTACCGCGAGGACGTCGCGCGCTTCCGGGCGCTCCTGGCGGCGGACCTGTCGGAGGATCCGTTCGCGGTGCTGGAGGCCGGCCAGGTGCCGCGCCTCCAGGCGCTGACGCTGCACAACAGCACGGTCTACCGCTGGAATCGGGCCTGCTACGGCATCACCGGCGGCAAGCCGCATCTGCGCATCGAGAACCGCGTGATGCCGGCCGGGCCGACCATCCAGGACGAGATGGCCAATGCCACCTTCTGGCTGGGCCTGATTTGCGCGCTCTCGGACCGCTACCCGGATATCACCGAGGTGATGCGCTTCAGCGACGCCAAGATGAACTTCCATGCCGCGGCGCGCCACGGGCTGCGGGCGCAGCTCCACTGGATCGACGGCGAGACGCTGCCGGCACAGGCGCTGATCTGCGACCGGCTCCTGCCCGCCGCGGCCGACGCGCTGGCGCGCCGCGGCATCGACCCGGCCGACATCGACCGCTACTTCGGGCTGCTCGACACCCGGGTGCGCTCGGGGCAGAACGGGTCGGAGTGGCTGCTGCGCTCCTTCCAGGCGATGGGCCATCGCGGGAGCCTGGCCGGCCGCCTGCACGCGCTGACCGGAGCGACGATCGCGCGCCAGAAAGAAGGCAAACCGGTGCACGAATGGGAGTTGGCGACGATCGAGGAAAGCGGCGACTGGAAGCACGCCTTCGACAAGGTCGAGCAGTACATGACGACCGACCTGTTCACCGTCCACGAGGACGAGCCGGTCGAGCTGGTGGCCAACCTGATGGACTGGGAGCGCCTGCGCCACATCCCGGTCGAGGACGAGAGCCACCGCCTGGTCGGCCTGGTGTCGTATCGCGCGCTGCTCAGGATCCTCGCTCGCGGTGCGCTGGCAGGCTACGACCCGGGCATGGCGGTGTCGGAGATCATGCGCCGCGACCCGATCACCGTACCGCCGGACACGCCGACGCTCGAAGCGATCCGCTTGATGCGCGAGCACGACATCGGCAGCCTGCCGGTCGTCCAAGATGACCAGCTCATCGGCATCGTCACCCTGGCCGACTTCATGAACGTGGCGCGGGACCTGTTGGAGCAGAAGCTGAAGGAGGGGTGAGGGCGCGGCGCCGGCGTGTCGAGGACAGGTCGCGCGTCTGTGGAAGTCGTCGCGCCAGTCGGGGTGAGTTTTTAACGGGCTCGTAACTTTTCGGAGGACGGATTCCTCCTATAGTGCGACAACTTTACGCATCCGATCGATGTGGGGGGCATCGATCCGCCATCGGCGGTGCCCGTCGCCTCGCCACGTGACTTGTGAGCTACGCCATGGTGGTGTCGGACTATACCGGCCGGGTCCAGCCTGGCCTGCATCCTGTTTCGCCTGACGCCGGCCCCGATGGGCTGGCCGGAATCCCGCGCGAGCTCGGCCGCTACGGTCGGCCGTCCGCGGGCACACCGACGCTGATCGTCGTCGCCGGCCTGCACGGCAACGAGCCCGCGGGCATCCACGCGGCGGCGCGGGTGCTGGAGCGCCTTGCGCGCGAGAAGCCGACCGCCC
>CAZCJG010000313.1:0-6136 GCA_964498575.1 uncultured Anaerolineales bacterium
CCGAAGGCCCTTAGCCGCGAATTCCATTCGCCGGGCTGGTGGCCGAAATAATGACCGTGGCCCTTGCGCCAGCACTGACCAGATGCTCGCGCTTCAGGTCATGCGGATCGCAGGTTCAGGACCACGACCCCGTGAACCGGCAGCTCCGGCGATGCCAGCCGCGCGAGCTCGGACTCGTCGGCCGGCAGCCAGGCATCGTCGACGCGGCCGAAGAAGCGCGCGTCGACCCATGCGTAGTTCTGGAACAAGGCTCGAAGCTGGTCCGGACCGTAAACCCGGTAGCGCGGTGTCACCGCCGGCACGCCGAACGGCACGCTCGCGAGGAGTTGGCCGCCCGGCGCGAGCCAGCCGCGAATACGCTCGGCGGCGCGCCGATCGGCGTCCGGCTCGACCGGGTCGCCGTAGCCGCCGAGGCCGAAGTGCTCGATGGTGGAGATCAGGAGCACGCCGTCGAAGGCGACCGGCGGCTCCCAGCGCATGACATCCGCCTGGTGGAAGGTCAGGTTGGGGTGCGCGAAGGGGTAGGGGCGGACGTCCAGGCCGTGGACCTCGTAGCCCAGGCTGGCGAGCTGGATCGGCAGGCGCGACGAGACGCAGCCGATGTCCAGCACGCGGCCGCGCGGGGGGAGCCATTGGAAGACCAGTGGGTACTCGACGATGCGCTCGTTGACCCGCAGCCGGCCGCCGAAGGCCCGCCGCCGGAGCGACTCGCCCGCCTCCAGGCCCGAGGACAGCGCACGGAAAGCGTAGCGGCGGAGACCGCGGCGCGGCGGGTAGTAGAGCTGGAAGGCGTCGTTGAGCGGGTGGGGCATGGTCGGTGCTCACGATTCTATCACACCGTTCGATCATGCCGTCCCGCTTGCGACCCGGTCGCTGCGCCGATACAATCTCACGACCCGCACGATCGCGACCCCTCGCCTGGCCGCCATAACCCGTCCGGCTCGACAAGTACCGCGCCATGAACACCAGCCACCGCTCCACCCTCCCCTCCCGCCTCAAGCCCTACGCCCCACCCTGGCTGGTCCGCCTGTACTTTCGACTCTGGGCCGCCCCCTCCCGCGGCCGGCGGCTCTCCAACGCCTGGCTGCGCGAGCACGCGGCGGATGTCGAGGGTCACGTGCTGTCGATCGGCAGCGGGCATGATCGGGACAAGGAGGGGGGGCGCTATCGGGACTACTTCGCCCGCGCGGCCTCGTACACGACCTCCGAGGTCAGCGCGGACTTCGGCTGCGACCTGATGCTGGACGTGCGCGCCATGCCCGAGCTCGCCGAAGCGGCCTTCGACGGCATCTACTGCAGCGGCGTGCTGGAGCATGTCGACGACTTCCGCGCCGGCCTGGCGGAGATCACCCGCATCCTGCGGCCCGGCGGCGTCCTGCTCCTCGGCCTTCCCTTCCGCCAGGCGATCCACGGCGCGCCGCACGACTACTGGCGCTTCACCGAGCACGGCATCCGCTGGCTGCTCGGCGCGGACTACGAGATCCTGCGGATTGACGCGATCGAGGAGAGCACGCCGGGCTTCCCCGTCGCCTACTGGGCCAAGGCGCGCAAGCTGGAGGCTGCCGCTGCTGATGCAGCCGCCGCTACGGATGCCGGGACAGGCTTCAGTCCGGACGAGGGCACCCTGCCACCCGCTCGATCACCGCGCGATACCGCTCCGCCACCTCGTCCCAACTGAACTCCGCCAGCGCCCGCTCGCGCCCCGCCGCGCCCATCGCGGCCCGCCGCGAGGGGTCCGCGAGCAGCGCGGCGACCGCGCCCGCGAACGCTTCCGGATCGTCCGGCGCCACCAGGATGCCGTCGACGCCGTCGCGCAGCACCTCCGGGATCGCCGTCGTGCGCGCCGCGACCACCGCCTTGCCGGCGGCCATCGCCTCGGCGACCGCCATGCCGAAGGTCTCGTAGCGCGAGTGGAAGACGAAGAGGTCCGCCAGGGCCCACAGCGCCGGCATGTCCACATCCGGCACGAAGTCCAGGAGCCGCACGCGATCGGCCAGCCCCAGCTCGGCGGCGCGCCGCGCGAGCCGGTCCCGTTCGGGTCCGCTGCCGGCGATCAGGAGGATCGGTGCGCTGTCGTTCAGTGATCCCACGCGCTCGGCGACAGCGGGGATCTCGGAGAGCTGCGCCATCATCTCGATCAGTACCTCGACGCCCTTATAGGCGACCAAACGCTGCAGGCACAGCAGCACGGGCGTCCCCGGGCTGATCCCCAGCCGCTGCCGCAGCGCGGCGACGGTTGCCGATGAGACGGGAGGGAATAGCGTGACACCGGCGCCGATGACAGTGCCGCTGCTTGTGGGCGCAGCGGCGCCCAGGGGCACACCGACGCCCGTGGCCCAACCGCCTGTATCGTCCGAACCCGCGAACAACACCCGCCGGCAGTAGTCCGAGACGTACGTCACCTCGTCCGCCGCGGCGATCAGCCGCCGGTCCCACGCCGCCCAGCCGGCCGGCACGCCGGGGCCGGGGATGTCGCGCCCGATGAAGCTGAGCACCGAGGGCGCGCCGATCGCGCGCGCGGCCGCGAGGCCCGCCAGCCCCGTCGGGATGGCGTAGTGGACATGGACCACGTCCGGGCGCAGCGCGCGCGCCAGGCGGACTGCCGCATGGGTCGCGGACAGGCTGAACGGGGGCGCGTAGCCTTGATGCCAGCGCCGGCCGCGCAGGTGTTCCATCGACCATTTGTCGACATAACGATATACCGCGAACGGTGTCCTCGCAGTGGCGGGCGCAACCCGTGGCACCGGCGACACAACTACCAGCCGGGCGGGTGGTCGGGCGGTTAGCAGGGTGATGTCGTGGTGGACCGCGAGTCGCCGCAGCACTTGGTAAAGCAACCGCTCGGCGCCGCCCTGGACGGGGAGGAAGGTCGGGGAGACGGTGAGGATGCGCAGGCGGGGGGGGGGCAAGGTCAGGTTCCCGCCGGGCGGTGTTGGGGTCTTGGTTGGGCTCTCATTTGGGTCGATGACCAAGGGGTCGGGCAGGTGGGAAGTCGGCTAGGGCGCCTCGATCTCGCCGATCTCTGGAGGCAGCTCGCGTAGAAGTTCGACGAACGCGTAAGGTGTAACCATGCGGACATCGGACAACGAGTCCAGAAGGAGGATATCTTGATCCTCGGTAACGAGGAAGTGTGCGTTGCCCGCGATCGCGCAGGCGACGAATCGATCGTCCTTCGGATCGCGCGTGTAAGCCGGCACCGCGTCAAGGTCCACGGCGATCAGTCGCGCCAGGGATCGGATCGCGGCCATCAGCACCGCGGCTTCCTCGGGTTGGACCAGCGCTCGGATCCGCGGTCGCGCCAACACGTCTTCCAGCTCGGCGATCAGCGCCGGGGCGGTGACCATCTCGAAGCGTCCGGATACCCAGAACGACTCGACCAGCGCGCGGGTCGCGGCACCGGGCCGGATCAAATAGCGGATCAGAACATTGGTGTCGATCACCGCGCGGATCACCGCCTGCTCCGCGCCGCGAAAACCTCCTCGCGTGCCTGCTCGATCCGTTCCTCGATCTCCGCCTCAGACAACCCCGTCGCCCGCGCCGAAGCCGCGGCCGACGCCGCCGCCAGGCGAGCACGCAGCAGCTCCTGCTCGCTCTCGACGAGCTGGCGGTAGCGCCTGAAGTCCAGGACCACTGCGCGCGGCTTGCCGTAGCGCTCTACGACCACCGCTTCCCCGGCCAATGCCTGGTCCAAGACTTGACCGAACATCTTCTGAGCTTGCGTCGCGTTGATGATCGTCATCCCGATGGCTCCTCGGCTGAACATGCTAGTGTTACGTAAGCTCCGGAAAACCAGTATATGGCTGGCCAGTCCATGGGTCAAGTCACAGCCTCGCTCGTCTGTGGAGCATGCCGCGCGGCGAACACTTCCAACTGCGCCCCCCCATGCACGCCCGCCCGGTCCAGCGCCGCGAAGGCCGGGTTGGCTGCCCGCGCCAGCCAGCGCTCGGCGCGCCGCGCGGTCGGCCCGCTCGGCGGCGGGGCCTGGCCGCTTAACGCGAGGTAGGGGTCCGCCCGCCGGAGCAAGAGGTTGCGACTGGCCAGGGAGACCACGCCGAAGCCGGTGGCCGCGAGCATCGCATCGAGCGTGTGGGCCGTGAAGTAGCTGAAATGCCAGGGGAAGACCACCGCGCCCCAGTGCTGGCCGTAGACGCGCCGCGTCAGGCTGTCGAAGTTGGGCGTCCACACGTACAGCGCCCCGCCCGGCCGCAGCCAGGCCGCCAGGCGGGCGAGGTCGGCGCACGGGTCCGCCAGGTGCTCGATCACGTCGCGCAGCGCGATCGCGTCGAACTGGCCCTGGTCGAAGGGCGCCGTGTCCAGCGCTCCGATGTGCATCGCGATGCCCCGGCGCTCGGCGTCGGCGGCGGCCGCGGCGTCGATCTCGGTGCCGGCGACCTCCCAGCCCGCCTGGCGGCCGGCTTCGAGGAAGAGACCGTCGAAGGCGCCGACCTCGAGCAGGCGTCCGGGACCGCCGGTGATGCCGGACAGGCGCGTGAGGATGTGGCGGTAGCGGGCGGGCACCGGGCGCTCGGCGGCGCCCAGACCGCCGGCCTTGGCGGCATGGCCGGCGGTGTAAACGGCAGCGACGGATTCGGGCGTGAGCTGGGGACTGACCCAGACCATGCCGTCCGCCGGGCAGCGCAGCCAGTCGAAGCCGTGCCGCCGCCACAGCCGTGTCCCGGCCATCCCGCCGCAGAGCGGGCAGCCGACCGGGCGGTGGTCCAGCTTCACGCGCTCCTCCGCCGCGGTCGCCCGAGCGACCCGGGCAGCCGCCGCAGCGCCACGGCCAGGCGCCCGGCGATCGCGATCAGCCCGGCGACCTCGGTTGCCCCCAGCCGCCGCAGAAGCGCGGCGTAGAGCCAGAAGCCCAGCGCCCCCAGCAGCGCCAGCTCCGCCGCCAGCGCCAGGCTCCGGGTCCAGCCCGACAGCCCGAGGATCCAACCCGACACCAGACGATCGCCGGCGTAGACCGCCAGGCCCAGCACCAGCGCGGCGCCGCTCATGCGCAGCGCGGCGCGCGCGATGCGCCCCCCATCCAGCGGCCCGCATTGGCGCCGGAGCGCCCAGGTCGCCAGCGCCAGGTTGGCCGCGTTGGTCAGCGACCAGGCCAGCGCCAGGCCGGCGACCGGTGGATCGAAGCGCGCCGGCAGGGTATTGGCCAGGGCGATGTAGAGCACCATTCCCACCACGCCGATGATCCCGACGACCCGCGCGCGCTGGTGGGCGTACAGGCCGTTGGTCACCACCCGGCCGACGGCCGCCGCGAGCAAGGTGCCCAGGAAGCCGACCAGGGTCCAGCCGACCAGCCGCGTGTCCTCGGCGGTGAAGCGGCCGTATTCCAGGAGCAGGGCGATCACGCGCTCGCGCAGCACCGCCAGGCCGACGACGGTGGGGATCGCGACGAGCAAGGTGAAGCGCACCGCCAGCGAGAAGCGGGCGCGGAAAGCGCGCGTGTCGCGGCCCGCGGCGTGGCGGCTGAGCTCGGGGAAGCTGGTCAGGCCCACGCCCTGGGCCACCAGGTTGCCCATGCGGTCGCTGATCACGCTGGCGAAGCCGATGATCGCCAGGCTCCCCACCGCCAGGCCCGAGGCGACGCGCGTCTCGACCAGGTCCGCCCCCTTGCCGACCAGCGCCGCGGCGACCAGCGGCGAGAGATGGAGGGCGAGCCGCCGGACCTCGGGATCGCCCAGCCCGAGCTGGAAGCGGAAGCTCCCCCGCAGCACCGGCGCCAGCAGCAGCACTTGCGCCAGCGGGCCGAGCGCCGACCCGACCGCCAGGGCGACCACGCCGAGCGGGCGATAGAGCAGGACGATCGCCGCCAGCATCCCCAGGGTCTGCACCACCGGCGCGGCGGCGGGGCGGGCGAAGGAATGGCGCGCCAGGTGCAGCCCGGCCAGCACGCCGGCGACGGCGGCGAGGACGAGGTTGGGGAGTTGGATGCGCAGCATCAGGGTCGTCAGCGCGAAGCCGCGGCCGGGCGGGGCGAACTGCGACCCCTGGGTGAGCACGCCCGCGCCGATCAGCCAGGGCGCGAGGGCGAACAGGATCAGCGCGAGCAGGCCCGTGACCAGGACGACCCCTGTCAGGAAGCGCGAGGCCAGCGCCCCGGACAGGACCGAGCGGAACCTGTCCAGGTCGT
>CAZCJG010000314.1:0-6105 GCA_964498575.1 uncultured Anaerolineales bacterium
TCGGCCCGATCGCCTCGCCCGACCTGATCCAGTTCGCGCCGGGCCTGCCCAAGACCCGCTCCGGCAAGATCATGCGCCGCATCCTGCGCAAGATCGCCGCCGGCGAGTACGACGCGCTGGGCGACATCACGACCCTGGCGGACCCGGACGTGGTCGAGCGCCTGGTGGCGGACCATCGGGTGAAGGGGGGAAACGGTCCCGCGTAGTCGGGGTAGCCACAACGGCTGCCCCGACTGGCTGGCGTCCGCATCCAACGCGTGGCAAAATGGACCCCGGCGCGGGATGCGCCGATCGTGCCTTGGTTTCGGAGTCTAGCCACGAGAGGGGGGAGCGCCATGCAGCGCGGCAAGCAGTGGGGGTGGATCGTTGTCATCGTCGGTCTGGCTTTCGGCTCGCTGGTCCTGTGGGCCCCGCGGGCGCAGGGTCGCGCGGATGCCCAGGTGCGGTTCGCGCACGCCCTGTTCGCCGGGCCGGTGGTCGACGTGCTGATGGGCGGCTTTACGCGGGCGGAGATGCAGAAGTACACCGACGTCACCGACTACTTCACGGTAGCGCCCGGGACACAGCCCTTCCAGGTGGTGCCGGCCGGCGGCGGCACGCCGCTCGTCGACGGCGACATCACGGTCGAGAGCGACAAGCAGTACACCGTGGTGATGCTCGGCACGCTCACCGCCCCGAGCGCGATCATCGTCACCGACCACAACACCGCGCCCGCGGCCGGCCTGGCGAACATCCGCGTCATCAACGCCTCGCCGGATGCCGGCGCGGTGGACGTCGGCACGCGGCAGGAGCTGTGGTTCGAGAACATCCCCTATCGCTTCGACAGCAACTATGAGCAGGTCCGCGCCGGCCAACACAGCGTGCAGTTTTGGTCGAACAGCTCCGGCAGCACGCTGCTGCAGGCGCCCGGCACCACCCTCAAGGCCGGCCATGTCCACACGCTCTTCCTGATGGGCCAAGTCACGGGGGGTAGCCTCAGCTTGGTGGTCAGCACCGATGCGTCCTTCGGCGCCCCGACACCGACCCGGACGCCCACAGCGACGCCCACCCGGACGATCACACCCACGCCGACCCCGAGCGCCACGCCGAGCCCCAGCCCGACCAGCGCGACACCGACGCCCTCTACGGCCCCGACCCCGGCGCCTGCCTACCTGCCGGCGGGCTGGAAGAACGTCCCGGTCGAGGAGCGGTGACCCGCCCTGCGCAATCCTTGGTCCCTGCTACTGCCCCGACGGTCCGGCTGACGTTGGGGACCGCGGGTGGAGGCGGGCGGGATGGCGTGGATCGAAGGACTCGGTGTCGATGATCAGCGGCGGGTCCAGGGCGCCGGCGATGGCGTCCCAGGCGACGAGCTTGAAGTTGTTGTAGGCGTCCTCGTCGTGGCCATCCTGGGCGACGAACAGGCCGTGGCGGAAGCGCGGGCCGAGGGCGACGTTGGTGACCGCGATGCCATCGGTGTGGGTGACGCGGTCGCTGCCCTGGTCGGCCAGCACGCGGAAGCGGCCGACGAAGCGGTAGGGCGGGCGCCGGTCGTAGATCACGAAGTCGTCGCTGCCCTGGCTGGACGCGATCAGGTAGCCCTTGCCCGCCGGCCCGTGGTAGATCGCCAGCCCTTCGACCTCCGGGATCAGGTGGTCGCCGAGGTTCTCGACCTTGGAGCCGTCGACCAGCACGCGCGGCGCCGTGTCGTCCGGCTCCGCGCCGTAGCGCCAGATCGAGTGCCGCTCGGCGCTGATGAACAGCGATCCCGTTTCCCCGTCCGCCACGCAGCCCTCGGTGCGCGTGCCGACGTCGAAGCGGCGGGCCAGGCCGCCGGCGATGACGCCGCCGTCGTCGAACAGCCGCCATTGCTCGACGTCGCCGTCCTTGTCGTTGATGAAGGCGTAGATCTCGCCGCTGGCCGGCGATTTGTACATGCAGAAGCCGTAGATCTCGCTGAGGTCGGCCGGCACGATGCCCGCGCCGGAGGCCAGGGTCAGTCGCCGGCTGGCCGGGTCGATCCGGTAGACGTCGATGGCGCCGGTCTCGCGGTTGCCGGCGGCGGCGATGTCTACCGGCCGGCCGCCGAGTGGCAAGCCGTAGCGCACGTCGACGTTGTTGGGCTCGCCGCTGCCGATGCGCTGCACCGGGCGGCCCGCCAGGTCCCAGGTCTCCAGCCCGTTGTCCTTGTCGGTGCCGATGATCAGGCTCCGGGCATCGTCGGTCGGGTGCACCCAGATCGCCGGGTCGTCCGCGTCGCCAGGCACCGAGCTGGTCTCCACCGACGCGTGGACCGAGCGCGCGATCGCCCGGGCGGTGGCGCGCGCCGCGGCTTCATCCGCCTCCGTCGTCGCGCCGGCCGCCCGGCAGCCGCAGACGACGGCGGTGAAGCCGCACAAGATCAAGCCGGCGAGAGGGGTGGGTTTCAAGGCGACCGTTCTACTCAACAGGACCGGGGCTCAACAGGACCGGGGCGGCTCTCGCCCACCGCGTCGCGGGACCAGAGCCGGCACGCTGATTTAAACGCATGGCGGGGCCGGATGGATACGCGCCGGCGGTTTAAGAGATCGCTCATGGTCGACGGGCGAGGTCGACGGGCGAGGTCGGCGGGCGAGGTCGACGGGCGAGGTCGGCTGGCGGGATCGGGGCGCGCCGCGGGCGCCGCCAGCCCGCCGCTTGCGGCCCGCCCGGCTTGGTGTTATCCTCTGGGCGCGTTCGACATCGCGCCTTACGCTGCCGGGAACCTGGGAGGGGAAGACTGTGGACTTCGAGCTGAACGACGAGCAACGCCAGATCCGCGACACCATCCGCGAGGTGGCGCAAAACGAGTTCGCGCCGCGGGCGAGGGAGATCGACGAGCAGTCGCGCTTCCCCCAGGAGAACGTCGACCGGCTGTTCGAGCTGGGCTTCATGGGCCTGCCGATCCCGGAAAGCTACGGCGGCTTCGGCGCCGACACCGTCAGCTACGCGCTGGTGGTCGAGGAGATCAGCGCCGCCTGCGGCTCGACCGGCCTGATCTACGCCGCGCATGTCAGTCTGGGGACCTCGCCCTACTACCTCTTCGGCACCGAGGCGCAGAAGCAGAAGTACCTGCCCCGGCTGTGCTCCGGCGGGCTGGGCGCCTTCGGCCTGACCGAGCCGCACACCGGCTCGGACGCCGCCAACACCCGCACCACGGCCGAGAAGCGCAACGGCGCGTGGGTGCTCAACGGCCAGAAGATGTGGATCACCAACGGCGCGCTGGCCGACACCGTGATCTGCACGGCGCGCACGATCGTCGATGGCGCGGACCAGGGCGTGAGCTGCTTTATCGTCGAGCAGGGCACGCCGGGCTTCACCCCGGGCAAGAACGAGCCGAAGATGGGCCTCAAGGGATCGGTGACCAGCCAGCTCTTCCTGGCCGACTGCGAGATCCCCGAGGAGAACCTGCTCGGCCGGGTCGGCAAAGGCATCAACCAGATGCTGACGATCCTGGATGGCGGGCGCATCTCGATTGCCGCGATGGCGCTGGGCCTCGGCCGGGCCGCGCTGGAGGCGGCGATCCAGTATGCCCACGAGCGCGAGGCCTTCGGCCAGCCGATCGCGAACTTCCAGGCGATCCAGTGGAAGGTCGCCGACTGCGCCACCCAGCTCGACGCGGCGCGGCTGCTGATCTACCAGGCGGCCTTCCTCAAGGACCAGGGCCGGCGCTTCACCACCGAGGCGGCGATGGCCAAGCTTTTCGCCAGCGAGGCCGCCGAGAAGGCCTGCTTCGAGGCGATCCAGATCCACGGTGGCATGGGCTACTCGCGTGAGCTGCCGGTCGAGCGCTACTACCGCGACAACCGCCTGACCGAGATCGGCGAAGGCACCAGCGAGATCCTGCGCCACGTGATCGCGCGCAACGTGTTGTAGGTGTCGTGAGGGCGCCCCCCGCCGCCATTCCGTTCCACCGGACCCGGCTTCCACTGCCCGAGACTGTTATCGACCGACCCGTGCCCAGCGACCCCGTGCCAGCACTCGTCCTCGCCCGCCGCCTGGCCGGCCCGGAAGCGCCACCCGGAATCGGCGAAGGCCACCGGATCGGAGAGCAGCCGCTTGCCCAGCAGCTCCACCCAGTCCCCCGCCGGCTCCCCCCCGACAAACCGCTCGCCGTCACACCGCAGCGGCTGCCCGTCGCGCTCCGCCCGTGGGATCACGGCGTCCGCCCGCTGGCGCAGGCCGCGCGCCTGGTAGGTCGCGAACAGCCGGTCCGTCATCACGTCGAAGTACGAGACGAGCCGCATCCCCTCCGGCGTCGCCCGGCGTACGGCGATGTCCGACATCGTCTGATCACCGATGTGCGTGCCCAGGCGCTCGCCGGCGGCCACGCGGTCGCCGGCTGCGAAGGGGTGGGCAGGAGCGATGTGGAAGAGCACCAGCGTAAAATCCGGCTGAGCGTCGGCGCGGATGGCGAGCTGCGTCCCCGCCCACTCCGGGCGGACCTCGGCGACGGTCCCGCCGACCGGCGCGGTGATCGGGATCGACGCGGCGTCCACACCATCGCGCGGCTGGAAGTAGTGCTTCATGCTGCGGCAGCGCTCGAAGTCATCCGCGTAGTCGTGCCCCACTCCCGAGCGGAACTTCGAAATACGCGCGATGGCCGCGGCGTCGATGTAGTCGACCTCGACGAAACGCGGGATCGGCTCCGGCGCGGTCTCATCGGCCTCCAGGCTGTCGCTGACTCCCGCGGTCTCGCTGGACTCCAGGCCGCTACCGACTCCCGCGGCACCACCGGCCTCCCCGTGCTCACGGACCGCCGCGGTCGGCGGCGCGGTCGCGGTCCCCGGCTCCGACCGGCAGCCGGCGAGGACCAGGGCGACAAGCGCAACGCCCGCCCAGACCCCGTACCCGCCTCCCCGTCTGATCGCCATGCCCACCTCCGGCCCTGGCCGGCCGCAGCGCCGGTTTGTCCCAGCCCACCACCTATGATAGACTAGCGCACGTCAGAGCATCGCCACGCTCATGCGATTCGGTCAAGGACTTATCCGATATCGGCGCCCGTGCGCCCGTTTGAACTCATCCCGACCGACGCAGCGCCAGCGCCTGAACACCCCTGAGCGGGACGTCGAGGGGAGCTTTTCACCACCTGCCCGTCCTTGAACTCTTCGGTCGATGGTTTGCACCGCTGCCGGGACCAGCCCCGGCGACGGCCGACGCTGCGGTGGTCCAACCCATCGGAGGCCAGCATGCCAAACCGCTGGACCAGAGTCGTGCGCTTCATCGGGGGCAGCCTCCTGGCTGTCGCCGGCTACAGCGCGGGCAGCTTCCTGTGGCCCGAGATCTCGAGCTCGACCGGCCTCGCCGACATCCAGTCGATCACCCTGGTGCGCTTCATGGTCTCGTTTTCCTTCGCCATGTTCGGCTTCGCGATCGGCTACGCGGTCACGCCGCTGGTCCTACGGCCCCTGGAGAACGCGCGCGACGAGCTGTCGCACATCCCCCCGATCCGCCTGCTCGGCGCCGCGACCGGGCTGGCCGCCGGCTTGCTGCTCGGCGCCCTGGCGGCGGTGCCGCTATCCTTCCTGCAGCACCCCTTCGGCGGCTTCCTGCCGATCGTGGTCACCGTCATCCTCGCCTACCTTGGTACGGTGACCATTGGCTCGAACCCCGGCGTCTACCTCGGGCTGCTGCGCGGTCTCTTCGCCCAGCGCGGGACCAGCGGCAAGCCGGCCGGCGACTACATCCTGCTGGATACCAGCGTGATCATCGACGGGCGCGTGTCGGACCTGGCCGAGACCGGCTTCATCGACAAGACGCTGCTGGTGCCGCGCTTCGTGCTCAACGAGCTGCAACAGGTCGCCGACTCCGCCGACTCCCTGCGGCGCAACCGCGGCCGGCGCGGACTGGAGATCCTCAACCGCCTGCAGCAGTCGACCAAGGTCGTGCTCGAGGTCTCCGACCAGGACTTCCCCAACATCGGCGACGTCGACCGCAAGCTGGTGCAGCTCGCCGAGCAGCTCAACGCGGCGATCATGACCAACGACTACAACCTCAACCGCGTGGCCGAGATCCAGGGCATCCGCGTGCTCAACCTCAACGAGCTGGTCAACGCGGTCAAGACCCTGCTCCTGCCGGGCGAGCAGCTCAACGTGCGGATTATCCAGG
>CAZCJG010000315.1:0-6071 GCA_964498575.1 uncultured Anaerolineales bacterium
GCGATCGACACCAAGCGCTCGGGTGTCTCGCGTGCCAGATCCCCGACCGTGATCAGTCCGGCGGCATACAAAAGCTGGGCATAGATCGGCGTCACACCAGGGACGCGCCGCAAATCGGCCGTGCCGGTGGCCATGGCGGGTTCAGCCGCCGGCCCAGGCGCGTCGCCGCCGGCGACATCTGCCGCGGCGGCGATATCAGCCGCGGCGGCTTCATTGGCAAGCTCGGCTGTGCCTGCGATGGTGGTGATCTCCGCCGTTGCAGGCGCGTCGAAGCCGACCGCCGGCAAGTCGTCCGGCAGCGTGGTGTCGGGCCATGCCTCCACCGCCAGTGTCGCGGCGGAGGCCGTGGCGGCGCCGGGAGGGACGCCGGCGTCCACCACGGAGGTGGCTCCCGCCGCTTCCTCACTGCCGCCCGCGGCGGCACTCGCGACGCCAAAGCCATCCCCCGCCGTCACACCGTCAGGCTCGGCCGCGGGTGGGGTCTCGCCGCTGGTCGGTGCGGTCGGCACGGCTTCCCCAGGTGTCTCAGGCGTGCCGGCCGGTGGCCAGGCGCGTGTCCCCAGGAGGGTCAGTGTGCTCGCCCCGAGGCCCCAGGCGACGACGATGGTCGTGAAGAGCGACGCCAGAAGGACTTCCAGGCAGAGCTGAAGGACGCTGGTGTAGCCGACGAGCAAGACCAGCGCCCCCAGCAGCGCCAGGAGGCCGGTGCCCACGCCGGTGCGCGCCATGCGCGATCGATCGCCGAGCAGGCGCCGTCCGAGCAGCTCACCCAGGCCGACGGCGCCCAGGCAGGCGCCGACGCCGTAGAGGAAGATCGGGATGATCAACCAGGCGACGAAGGGGAAGGCCAGGAGTAGCAGCCCGCCGACCACGATCGAGCGCAGGGCGCTCTCGCCGGCGGCGTCGCGGACGCGGGCGACCGGGTCGGGAGCGACGGCGACGGTCAGCGCCGCGAAGAGCCCGACGAAGGCGACCATCGCGAACACCAGGAAGAAGCGCCACCCGAAGCCCGCACCACGCAGCCCGGCGGCGGCCGGAGCGGAGGCCGGGTCGGCCTGATCGAAGACCTGTGCCGCCGTATCGCGGTGCATCGCCCCGCCGGACCGGGTGCTGCCCCGGATCACGGCGGTCGCGCCGAGGCTGAGGTTGCCCTCGGCGCGCGCGCTGCCGTTGACCGCACCGTTGACCTCGGCGTCGCCGCCGAGCGACTCGGCGTCGCCTTCGACCGTGCCCATCACGTTCAGGTTTCCCAGCGACCGGGCATCGCCCTTGACCTCGCCATCGATCGCCAGGTCGCCCCCGGCAAAGGCATTGCCACCGACAAGCCCGGTGACCGTCAAATCGCCCCCGGCGTAGGCATCGCCACCGACGACGCCGTCGATGACCAGGTCGCCCAGCGGCGCGTTGACGCTGCCGGCGACCTCGGCGTCCGGCTCGATGACGAGTGTGCCGCCGATGACGTTCAGGTCGCAGTCCAGCCGCTCGCCGGCTTGCACCGTGACATCACCGATCTTGAGACAGCTCTCTGGCTGGGCCAATGCCTCGGAAGCGCCGAGGCCGGCCCAGGCCAGGGCGCAGCAGGCGGCTACCACCGGCAGCCGCAGTCGATGTCGGGTGACAACCATCACCGGGTCAACCTCCGCAAGATTGCGCCCTCAGGCGCCTTTGACACGCCGGGCCGACGTGGCCGCGCGTGGAATCACCAGCGCGCCGAACCAGGCCAGGGCGATGGCCAGCGCGAGTGTCAGGTACAGCGGCCAGGCCATCATGCCATCCGTCCAACCGCCCCACATGCCGGCCAGCGCGGTCTGCGCACCCCGTGCCAGCACGCCCAGCCAGACGAGCACGATCGGGCCGTAGACCAATACGTCGAAGCCGGTGACGACGGCCGCGACACCCGTCAGGGCCGCGAGCAACCCGGTGACGATCAGGCCGATCTGCATCAGGCTGTGCTGCCAGGCCGGCATCTGCCCGAGCTCTGCCTCGAGGCGCCGGGTCACCCGGGCCGCGAAATCAGCCGGCGGCTCGTCGAGATCCTGGGCGTCGAACAAGACTTCGAGCAGGAGCAACTGCTGCCACTCCGCGGCGCAATCGCGGCACTGCGCCAGGTGCGCGTCGAGCGCGACGTCGTCGGCCGCGCTGGCGCAGTCGTCCAGAGCTTCCGCCATCAACCGGCGGGCATTGTCACACTGCATGCCTTGAGCCCTCCCGTCGGCGCGGCGATGCTCGCCGCCCGCCTCCCGTCCCCCGAGGGACGATCCTGTGGTCGATCCGTGTCCACCGCGAGCTGCGCCGCGAGCTGGCGCCGCGCCCGGTGCAGGCGGCTCTTGACCGCCGACACGGTTTGGTCGGTGACCTCGGCGATCTCTTCGTATCCCAGATCGTGCCAGTAACGCAAGATGATCACCAGCCGATAATCCTCCGGTAGCTTGCCGAGCAAGCCCTGGATGCGGTCGGCCTGATCGGCGTGCTCGACCGCGAGCTGTGGATCGATCGTATCCACCGGCCCCCAACGCCAGGATGGCATGCCGTCCAGCGACACCTCGACCATCCGCCGCCGGCGCAACCGATCGATGCAATGGTGCGCCGTGATCGACAGCAGCCAGGTCGAGAACGGCCGGCCCGGATCGTAGCTGCCCAGCGCCCGATAAGCTTTCAAGAACGCGTCCTGCGCGGCATCCTCGGCGTCCGCGGCGCTGCCGAGCATGCGATAGGCCAAGCTGAATACCGGCCGCTGATAGGCTTGGACCAGATGGGCAAAGGCCTGCGTGTCACCTGCGCGCGCGGCGTCAATCCAAGTCCGTTCGTTTTCCATCTCTCGTTCCCCCTTGCCGGAAGCACGCGGTCTATACGCAAGTATCCGCCGCGGGTTGCGCGCGGTAATCCGCCGGGCAGCCCACGACTTGCCTCCCGCCGCGGGCAACCCTAGAATCGCCGCAAGGGAGGACCCGATGCCGATGGATGCGGTGTTGATCGATCACAGTGGAACCTACGGCGGATCCGCGTCGCGAGCCGAGATCCTGCGCATGCTCAAGGAGGCGCTCGCCCTCGTCGAGCAGACCGCCGCCGACGCCGAGCTGGCCTGCGCGGGCCTGCGCATCCTGGTGCTGGACCCCGGCAGCCCGGGCGATGGGGAGCGCTGAGCGGCGCCTCGGTGCGCTCACGGCCCGTCTGCCCCGCTCGCCGGCGAAGTCGGCGCGGCCGGCGGCACCGCGGCGCCGAGCTCTTGTTGGTAGATCCTGAACAGCCGCTCCCAGTCGGCGACCGGGATCGCCCCCTGGGTCTTGCGCCCGTTGACGAGATAAGTCGGCGTGCCCTCGAAGCCCTGTGCCCGCGCGCTCTGGTCCGACGCTTCGATGGTCGGGCGATAGCGGCCGGCCGCCATACAGGCATCGAAGGCGCCCACATCTATCCCCAAGCCCGCCGCTACCTGGCGCAGGCTGTCGCCCGCGATCTCCGGCTTGGCCAAGTCGACGCTGAACAGCTCGCCGAACAAGCGGTCGTGCATCTCCCAGTACCGCTCCTGCTCGCCCGCGCAGTGGGCCGCCTGGGCGGCGGTGTAGGAAGCGTCGCCGCGGATCGGGAAGTCGCGGTAGACCACGCGCACGAAGCCTTGGGCAAGCCAGCCCTGCTTCAGCCAGGGCAGCACCTCGGTGGCGAACTGCCGGCAGTTGGGGCAGCGGTAGTCCGTGTACACGACGATCGTCACCGGCGCGGTCGCCGCCCCGAGGAAGGGATCGCCCTCGGCGGTCACCCCGGCTCCGCGTGAGGACGACGGTGCTTGCGCGACCGCTACCCCGGTCGAGGGAACACCCCCCGCCGGCGGGGCCGCGCCCGCCTCCGCGGCTCCTGCCGGCGCCGCGGCCGGGACCGCTGGCGCGGTCGCCGTGCCGCTGCCGCGCTGCCACCACCAGCCGGCAGCGACCAGGACGCCGACCAGCGCCAGGGCGGCGACGAGCGCGCCGGGCCCGATCTCGATCTGGGTGCCGCCCTCCGCGGGCGAAGGCTGGGGCTGAGGCTTGCGTCTGGTCACGTCGATGTGGCTCGATTACCGTGCCGCCGGCCCGACGGCGACGTTGTCGAACCAGGCGCGGCTGGGGTTGTCCGCGTCGGGCTGGTAGAGGTTCAGGATCACCCGCACCCGCCGACCCGCCCACGGCGAGAGATCATACCACAAGTGCGTCCACGCCTCGACCGGGGCGCGCAGGCCGTCCGGCCCCGAGAGATAGCGCGCCGGCAGGTTCGGGTCTTCGAGCTCGACCAAGATCACCTCGATCCGGTCCAGCCTTTGGCAGCGCCCGCCGCCGCAGGTCTCGCGGCTGTCGAAGCGGTGCTCGAACGACAGCGTCGGCGCGTCCGCCGGCAGCACCAGCTCCTGGCTGAGCGTGCTGTTGCCCCCGCCGCCGAGCTCGGGCTGGCCGACGAAGTCCTGCCCCAGCACCACGGCCGCCTGGCCGCCGAGCGCCTCGCCCGCCCCGGCCAGCCTGGGATGCGAGCTGCCGCCGAGCGTCCAGGCCGCCAGACCGCCCGTCTCCGGCTCGAACGCGCCGCCGTTGATCACGCCGGGCAGCGCCGAGAGGTACAGCCGCGTCGATCGCGCCAGGTCTTGCGGCGGATAGGTCTGATAGCCCGGCAGCTCGGCCCAGGCTTCGCGGCGCAGGGCGGAGCGCGGGGCGCAGATCGACTGCCCGATCGCCGCGCGCTGCTCCTGGTCGCTCCCGCCCGCGCCGCGCGACACCAGCGTCCACCCGCCGCCCGCCCGCCCGTTCAGGTCCTCGCCGCGCGGGCCGCGCAGGTCCACCCGGACCACCGTGCAGTCTGGCGTCGCCGCGGCTTCGGGGAATCCCGGGAAGAGATGTCGGAGCAGCCCCAACGGCAGGAAGGCCGTGTCGACCATCGGCGGACGCGTCGGCGTCAGGCTGGGCTCCGGCGTGACGCTCGACGTGGGGGTGATGCTGGGTGTCGGGGTCGGTGCCATGGGAGTTAGGGTGGCGGTTGGGGCCACGGTCGGGACGGTGGTCGGGGTGGCGGTTGGGGCGGGGGGTGGGGTTGGGACAGTGGTCGGCACCGCCGTCGGGGCCGTCGTCGGCGTCTGCCCGCCTGGCGTCGGCACGTCACCCGCGATGCGCGTCTGGGCTTGCGGGGCGAGCGGCAGCGCGCTCCAGTTGCCCGCGCGGTCCCGCGCCCGGGCCGCGAAGTAGTAGGTCTGGCCGGGCTGGCCCGTGAAGGGCACCGGGATGGACGCGCTGAGCGGCGCGGCCGGCCAAGTGGTTTCGGCGCCGAGCGGTTGCCAGTCCTCGACCCGCGCCGGCGGCGTGGTCGCGACGACGACCTGGTAGGCGCCGACGCCGGTGCCCCCGTCCGCCGCGGACACGGTCAGGTCGAAGCGGGGCGGCGACTCGGGCGGCAGCGCCTCGACTTGGGCGCGGAAGGGCGCGGCGGTGTCGCGCTCGACCAGGATCACCGGCCTGCCGCCCATCACGGCGGACTGGTTGCCGGGATTGTTGCGGTTGGTCGCGCCGGGCAGGGTCACGCTGTGCTTCCCGGCGGACGGCGCGGCGCTGCGTTTTTGGAGCGCACCGGCCGCGTCCAGGCTGTAGATCGTCGCCTCCGGTCCGGTGGCGTAGAGCTCGACCGTGCGGTCGGCGCGCAGGAGGTTCCACACCACGGTCACCCGCGTGTCGGGCGGGCGGTAGAGCAGCACGCGCTGCCAGAAGTCCGCCTCCCGCGGCGGGCGCCACAGCGGCTCGGCGCCATTCAGCTCGGCGTCGGCGACGCGGAAGGCGTCGAAGCCCGGGCGCGGCGTGCCGGCCAGGGCGGGATCGAAGCGCCAGCAGGACTGGCCCTGGGGCGGCGTCCAGCACTGGTTGGAGGCATGGTTGCGCACGATGCCGAAGGCGTCGTAGCTGGCCGGGCCGTTGCCGCAGTCGTCGTAGAGCTGGAAGTGCAGCATCACCTCCACCGACGCCGCCAGACCCTCGGCGAAGGCCTGCCAGAGGTATCCCGCCTGCTCGGCGGCGCTGGCCCGCCAGGAGCTGTTCGGGTCCCAGCATGGGCCGGGGTGCTCGGAC
>CAZCJG010000316.1:0-6060 GCA_964498575.1 uncultured Anaerolineales bacterium
CGGCAAGCCGCTCAGCGGCACGTCGATGGCCAGCCCGCACGTCGCGGGCGCCGCGGCGCTGCTGCATTCGCGCAACCGCGCCCAGGCGCTCGGCCTCGGCGCGCCGGACCTGGCCGCGCTGCTGATGAACTACGCCCTGCCGCAGGTGGCCTCCGCTAGCGGCACGGTCGGCGTGACGCGCCAGGGCACGGGGCGGATCGACGTCTTCGCCGCGGGCACCGCCCCGCTGGTGGTGCGCGCGGGCGACATCGCCAGCCTCAACATCGGTCCCGTGGCGCTGACCGCGGGCGACCTGGGCGGTGGCGATGCCGAGCTGCCGCCGGTTCGCCAAGCCACGCTGGCCGTCCGCAACCTGACCGGCGCCATGATCCACGTCCTGCCCGCGGCGCGCTTCATCCACCCCGACGACGAGGACAAGGGCGTGACGGTCGAGCTCCCCGACGAGCCGATCGCCGTCCCCGCCCACGGCACCGCCGAGGTGCCGGTGACCTTCCGCTTCACGCCGGAGAAGCTGCGCGACTGGACGCCCGTGCGCGCGCTGTCGGCGGCGGATGCCCAGACGATGGACACGTATGAGATCGACGGCCTGGTCACGCTGGCACCGGTGGAGGCCGACGGCACGCCGCTGCCGGACGTCCCGGCGCCGAGCGTGCCCTTCTACGTCCTCCCGCGCCGCGCCTCGGCGGTCCACCTTGCGGCCACGACGGCGCCGCAGCCGGGCGGCCAGGGCAGGCTGCGCTTCGGGAACCCCGGCTACGAAGGCGAGATCGGCCTGTTCACGCTGCCGGCGGGCGCACCGGATCGCGATCCCGACGAGCCGGAGGTCGGCTACGAGCTCGACCTCGAGGCGGTCGGCGTGCAGCACTTTTTTATCGCGGACGGCGCCCAGAACTTGGTCTTCGGCTTTTCGCGCTACGAAACCGCCCCGATCCCGCAGGCGACCAGCCTGGAGATTTACCTGGACCTGGACCGCGACGGGAAGATCGACCAACGCGTGCGCACCGGACCGGCACACTATATCCGGGGGGGTAGGGACGACCGGATGCTGTTGATGGTCGGCCCCTGGGACGACGCGGCCGGCGCGCTCGCCGGCCCGGAGACGCAAGTGCGCGAGCTGCCCAGCGACCTGTTCAGCTCGGTGATCCAGGTGCCGGTCCCGCGCGCGGCGCTCGGCATGGACAATCTCTTCGCGCCCTTCGACTTCTACGTGATCCACCGCGGCATCACCGAGGACTGGTGGAAGGCGATGGCGGTCGACGTGCTGCCCGACGGCGCCAACCAGCCGCGGCATACCTGGTACCGGGTCGATCCCGCGTCCTGGGGCTGGCGGCCGCGGGTGATCTTGAGCGGCGTCCAGGCCGGCAGAAGCACCGAGATCGCCCTGGAGCCCGCCCAGGGCAGCGACCCGATCCGCCTGCTGGCGCTCTACCCGACCAACGCCTCCGCTCCCGCGGAGCACGGCATGGCGGAGATCATCGACCCCTGGGCGGTGCGCACGCCGCCGGCGATCTACCTGCCCTTCATGTGGCAGCGGCGGTGATCGGAGAAAGTCCGCGCCATGGCAGACGAGGGTAGCGCACACCGAGACCGTACCGAGCTATCATTGAGACGTCCAACACCCATCCGGCAGCCAGGAGGTCAGGCATGACAACCGTCCACTCCTTGCCAACGATGATCACCCCGGCCCGCTCCGGCGCGACCGACGTGGTCTATCCAGAAAGCGATGGTCGATCGATTGCCGAGAACACGCTCCAGTTCGAGTACATCGTCAAGATCCACACCGGCATCGCCGCCCAGTTCCAGGACGATCCGAACGTGTTCGTCGCGGGCGACCTGCTGTGGTACCCGGTCGAGGGCGACAACCGCACCTGCACCGCGCCGGATGTGATGGTCGCCTTCGGGCGGCCACGGGGCCACCGGCGCAGCTACTTGCAGTGGCAGGAGGGCGGCGTCGCCCCGCACGTGGTCTTCGAGGTGCTCTCGCCGAGCAACACCTGGGCTGAGATGGCGCGCAAGCTCCGTTTCTACGAGCGCTATGGCATTGAGGAGTACTACCTCTACGACCCCGACCGCGGCGAGCTCGCCGGCTGGCTGCGCGGCGGCGAGTGGCTGGAGCCGATCGAGAACCTGCAAGGCTGGGTCAGCCCCCGGCTGGGCGTCCGCTTCGAGCTCGACGGTGACACGCTGGAGCTGTTCCATCCGGACGGGCGGCGGTTCGAGACGGCTGTGGCGCTGGAGACACAGCTCGGGGTGGAGCGCGAGCGGGCCGAACGGTTGGAGGCGCAGCTTCGGGCGCTGGGGGTGGCGCCGGAGGGGTGACGGATGGCGTAGGCGGCAGGCTGCGCAGATGTTGAGCGGTGCACCTTTCGAGATCCAATCCTCAGATCCGGCTCTGCTTGAACAGGCCACGCGGGTCGCCCAAGCGTTCGCGCAGCCATACATGCGCGACGACGTCGTGGGCATCGTCTTCCTGGGAGCCATCGCCCGCGACTACTTCGACCAGGCCGCCGATATCGACATCGGGTTGTTCAAGGCACAGGCGTCTGAGCTTGCATTGCCCCCCAGATTCCTCAAGATCGATGGCTTCGAGGTCCAATGTTGGTCGTCGGACTACGAAAGCGAGGTCGTGACACCATGGGAGATGTCGAAGCGCTGGACGTATTCACAGGGGCACGTGCACTTTGATCCATCGGGTAGGATCGCGCAATTGCTCCAAGACAAGGTGCCGCTGAGGCCGGACGAACGGAAGTGGCTGATGATGTCCGGCCTGACGCTGTCGGAGTGGTACATCAGCGACTTGAGCCGGTTGTGGGTGGAGCGCGGCAACCTGATCAGCGCGCACCACATGATCGATCACGGGCTGAACCACTTCTTCGACATGCTTTTTGGGCTGAACAACCAGTTGGTGGCCGATGTGAAGTGGCGATATTACTGCGCGGAACGCTTGGAGCGCTTGCCCCAGCATTTTCGAGAGCGAATGCAAGACACGATGCTGGTCCGTTCGTTTTCAGTCGATGATCTCGACAGGCGGCGAGGGGCGTTTTCGGACCTCTGGCGCGAGATGAAGCCGATCATCGAATCAGAAGCAGGGTTGACGTTTGACGAGATGGTTGAGCTTGTCTAGGTGTAGGCACGATGTCCCATGCCGGGCGTTCTCCTTTCACCTATCACCATACCGGAGCAGCTCATGTCTAATGCTGAGATCGCCACCAATTTGGAGGCGGCCGAAAGCGAGCTTGTTCGTCGCCGCCGGGAAGAATTGTTGCGCTCGTTGAGAACTCCCCACCCGGCGGCATGGGAGCTGGCCGACGCGGGTTCGCCGATTGGGCGGCGAGTGTGCCAGCGGCCGATACCGACCTTGTGGACATGTCCGCTGGCAAGCCGGTGCGCTGGGTCAAAGGAGAGGGTTGGGTGGAGCAGGACGAGCCTCCAATCCCCTGATCGCCTCGCGCGCTCCGCCGCGGGAATTGTCCTCCGGCCGCGTACAGCTTGCCGCGGGATCCCCGGGCGAAGAACCGATTTCTTGCCCCCCACCCCCCGCCTGTGGTAATTTTGCCCGATCATCCCGCCCCGGCCGACGTTCCGCGACCGGCCTGGCCTGGTCGTCGATCATCCGGCCGAGGGCAGCGAGCCGATCCGCCTGCTCGCGCTCTACCCGGCCAACGCCTTCGCACTGGCGGAGCAAGGAACTCAAGCTGAAGCTGCCGTTTATCGAGTAGCCAAGACCATGACCAGTCAGACATTCCTCCCGTTGTCCAAACAATGGGGGAACCTTAAGTGGCCGGGTCGGTGGATGCCCGCCAAAGTGCCGATGCCCAGTGAGGTGACCCAATGTCAAACAGGTTCTTGCCATCCCCCCCCCCCCGCACGCCTGTCCTTGTCCTTCGCGGTCCTCGCTGCCGCCGTGCTCGCTGGTCTCCCGCTCTTCGCCACGGTCGGTCACTCCCCGGCGTCCGCGGGTGACAGCATTCGCGCAGGGAGCGCGACGCGGCGGCTAGCCGTCGACACACGCGAGGTTCCGCCGCCCGATCGCGTCAGCCAAGCGCATGCCACCGCCACGATTTCGGTGACCTTGTATGGGTCGAGTCTCGACTGGTACGGCGAGCCGGGGACCCTGGTGTACGCCTCGGTCGTGAACGATGGCCTGGCGGTCGGGCGTGCATATCAGGTGGTCTCGGATCAGAACGGGCGCGCACACATGCGCTTGGACGGCGCCACCGAGCCCGGTGCCCTGAGGCGATCGGGCGGCATACTGCGGCCCAAGGATGACGTGGTGGTCATCGCCGCGGGCTACGCCCCCATCACCGTCACCCTCCCGCTGGTCGCGGCGGATCTCGACGCGGCCGGCGATCGCGTCGGCGGTGTGGTGCCTCAGAGCAGCCGCGTTCGCGTCACCCTGCGCGATCCCCGCACTGGCGCAGTGCGCCTGGATCGCGAGATCGACGCCGCTGCCGATGGCGGCTTTCTGCTGGCGACCGGCGCGGGCATCGACCTGCGCCATACCGACGCCGGCGAGGTGATCTACACCGATCCCGAAGGGCACCGCATTCGCGGGTCCCTTGTCGCGCCGCGCGTCGACATCGAGCTGGGCCAGCGGGTGCGCTGCATTTCCTGGCGTGACGGGCAACTGAACGTCGAGGTGCGAGACCCAGAGGGACGGCTGAAATTCGCCTGCGGCAGGGCCAATGAAGGCGGCAACGCCGATGAACCGGTCTTGGCCGGCGATCTCGTCACGCTGGCCATGGGTCCGGGCTTCCTCGTGCCGGGGCTGCCGCCCAGCGTCACCCTGCAGGTGCCGGATCTCAGCCTGAGCTTCGACCTCCTCGCCCAGTCCGTGCACGGCGAAGGCCCACCGGATCGGCCGCTGGAGGTCGCGCTCGGTTCCGCCGTCCGCGCGGTCGAGCGCCAAACGGTGCAGACCGACGCGCAAGGGCGGTTCAGCCTGCCGGCGCCGACCGAGCCCGGCGCGGTCGCGACCGTGCGGCTGGGCGCCCAAGACGGGTTCACCGTCCAGCAGACCTTTCGCCTGTCGACGGTGCTGGTCGGGCTCCACAACGCCGTCTTCGCCGCGTTCGGCGGCAGCTCCAGTGAGCCTGTCGGCTTGGGCCTGACGCTGACAGACGCCGGCGGAACGTTCAAGAGCGACCAGTACCTGACGCTGTCGGGCACCTTGGGCGAGTCGCCCTGGACTGGCGAGTGGCGTGATCTCAGGGGAACCGGACGCGGGCTGGCCGCCGAGCCCGGCGACCGCTTGGAGGTGCAGCTCGGGGCTGAGGCGCCGGTGGCGCTGGATGTGCCGGAGATCGTCGCTGGCGTTGACGCCGCCGACGATGCGATCAGCGGGACCGCCCCGCCAGGTTCCGACCTGGTGATCACTTTCGCCGGCACACGGCTCGCCGATCCCCTCCACCCGCCTGTACAGGCCAAGGCGGACGCGAGTGGCCGCTTCCAGGTCGAGCTCGGCGGGCGCGTCGACCTGCGCCCCGGCATGTGGGGGCTCGCGGCGACCTGGTCCCCGGCCTCGCCCGTGGCCTTCTACGGCGTCTGGACCGCGCAGCGGCTGGACCTGGACATGAACACGGGCCGGGTGGAAGGCATCGGCGCGCTCAACGAGACCTTCAGGGTGACACTGCGCGACGCGGCCGGCACGACGGTGATCGAGGGCGAAGACAGCGCCAGCGCCGTGCTGTCCTTCGCCGATCCTTCTTGGTCGCGTCCGCCGCGCTGGGGCAGCTTCCTCTTGCGCGATGCCTTCCACCCCCATGAGGCCTTGAAAGAGATCCGACCGGGAGCGGTCGTCTCGGTGCAAGGCCGCGGTGAGGCGGCAGATTTGGTGATCCCCGCGTTGGACCTGCACGCAGATGCGGACACGGATGAGATTCAGGGCCTCGTCTCGCCGAATCACCGCCTACAGGTCCACGTGTCGACCCGGGTGCCCGGCGACCCGACTCGGGTCGGGATGACCTTCGACACGGAGGTGCCCGTTCAGGCCGGCGGGGAATTCGCCGCCACGCTGGCCGGCCGCTTCGACCTGCGGGGCGGCGATACGATCGAGGCGCG
>CAZCJG010000317.1:0-6059 GCA_964498575.1 uncultured Anaerolineales bacterium
TACTGTCGTACTCATCCTGGTCGGGCAGATAGAGTGGCTCATCCTCCCCGATCGGATAGTTCCCGCCCGGAATCTCCGCCAACGGTGGCATCAGATAGGCCCCTTGCGGACCCGCCCGGCACCCGAACCGTGGGTCGCCGAGCTCCCCGACTGCCAGCCCGCAGTCGATTCGGTCCCGCAGGTCCGCTGCGGGGTCGCGGCTCCGCCGGACCAGCGACCAGCGCAGCGCGTCGAGGAAGGTCCCTTCCAAGCGCTCCCGCACCTCGGGCTGGCCCGCCGCACGCCCCGACAATGCCAAGTTTGGCTCCCTCAGCCTATGGATCAGCCCGCTCGGCTCGGCCGCCATCGCCGACGCGAGGAGCATGGTCTCTTCCCAGCCGGTCTGAGGCAGGGGCGGCAGCGCCTCGGATGCGGGCAGCGTGCCGATCAGCTCGCGCACACCCGGTGAGACGCGGTCCTTCCGCCACTCCCGTCGCACCAGCTCCACTTCCGGCTCGCGCGTTTGGCGGCGGGCCGCGAAGTACTCCTGCAGCAATTGGTGGTAGAAGCCGACCTCGTCCCGATCGCGGTCCTCGTCCAGCACCGCCAGCGAGCTTCCCGCCGCCAGGATAGCCGCATCCTGCGGGTCGTCGAGCAGGTCGAGCGCGTCATCATAGGGTACGCGCACTTGGGCGCCTTCGCCCGCCCGGTGCACGCGCTGCATCCCGTGCGCCAGCGCGGCCAGCTTCGGGATCAGCTTCCCGCGCTCCGGCAGCTCCCAAGGCGTGCGCCAGGCGCGCGCGCTGGCGATGCGCTGGTAGTCCCGCTCGTTGATCAGCCCGTCCGGCTGGAACAGCGGGTTGTCGCGTTCCACCTCGCGCCTCAGTGCCCGCCGCACGAAACCGGTGAACAGCGCCGCGCGCCCCTGCGGCACCTCGCCTCCGGTCGCCGTCACCTGCTCCACCAGGAGCCGCAGGAAGTAGGGCGTCCGCAGCAGGTCGAGCTGGGCCGAGGCCTGGAGGCTGGCCCACAAGGCCTCCGACCAAGCCGGCACGTAGCGCCAGAGAAAGGCTCGCACCTGGTCATCGCTCATCGGCTCGATCCGGGCTTGCGGCACGGGCAGGTTGGGGGTCGAGAGCGAGGCGCTGTAGTCCAGGCTGCGGCAGGAGAAGACGATGCGCGTGCGCCCGAATCCGGCCGCCGTCGTCTGCACGAGCTGCTTCCAGAGCCCCAGGCGCTCGCGGTAGGCGGCCGGCGAGGCATGGGGCATCTCGTTGAGGGCATCGAGGAGGAGCAGCATCCGGTGGCCGGCCATGAGCTCGGGCAGCGGCGGCAGCTTCGGGAACCGCAGCGCCCACTGGTCGGCGAGCCAGGCCAGCGGGGCGGGGGGTGGGGCGTCCATCGCCTGCGGGCGATATTGGCTCAGCTCGATGAAGAACGGCAGGGCATCGGTTTCACGGCGCAGACCCGCGGCGGCGATGTCGAGCTCGAGGCGCCGCAGCAGCGTGCTCTTGCCGCAACCGGGCGCGCCGATGAGGACGATGGCCGGGTCACGTGCCTCGGCCAGCACGGCGCCCAGGTCGTCGTAGCGCTGCTCGCGCACCGCCCAGCGCTCGGTGGCCTCCTCGCCCCTGTCCATCAGCAGGGTCAGCGAGACGAAGCGGCGGTCCAGCGCGTAGCGTGGCTGGGCCCAGGCCGCCACGCGAGCGGCGCGGTAGGCGTCGAGATCCGACGCCGCGGCGTGCGCCAGCGCGTCCAGCTCGCCGGCGGTGGTGTGGAGGACCGCGGCGTCGTCGCGGATGGCGGTGATAAGTGCGTCGACCGGGTCGCCTGCGGAGGGAGGCGGGCCGGCGCCGGGAACACGGCTCGCATGACCGCCGGCGGGCGGGGGCGGGCGCCGCGCCCCGCCGGCCGGCGCTACGACGATCCGCTCGGCCGCCGGGGCGCCGGGTCGGACCGCTAGATCGCGCGCCGCCGCACGATCGGCGTCGCCGAGGCTGTCCGACAGCAGACGATGGCCCCGATCGAGGCGCCGGGTGAGCGTCTTGACCGTGGCGCCGAGCCGCTCGGCCAGGACCTTGCCCTCGGGCGGCTCGGCCGGGGCGAGGTAGCGCGCGTAGAGCAGGCTCCACGCCTCAAGTGTCTGGCTGCCGGCGCGGTAGTCGGCCGCGAGCTGGGCGAGGTCACCACCGGCGACACCTGCGACCCCGAGCTCGGCCCGGAGCGCAGCGAGGGTATCCGACACCAACGCAAGAAAGTACTGTTGGAGCATCCACTCGCGGTTGACCGGTGTATCCGCGTGACCCAGGTCCCGCAGGCGGAGCCGAACGGCGCCGTGGTCCAGGAACGGGTTCGTCGCGAGCCGCTTGCCGTAGCGGATCGCTCGCAGCGTGGCCTTGACGGTCTCGGGAGTGATGTCTTCAGCGCGCATCGGTCCTGGCTCCGTGACCTAACATTGCCGACCTCACCGTTGATCGAACTCTCCTAACCGCTGAATTAAGCCACGCCCGGCGCGAAATGTCCATTGGCTGTGAGGTTGCCCCCAAAATGTTGGACAGGCGGCGGGGGCAAATCTCATGGCTCGAAACGCGCCTCGACCGCGCCGCTGCGTCGCAAGCGATTGGCACAGGGAGGCACCGTCTCGAATGACTCGGTAGGCGCCCCGCGGAGACCCGACGGGGAGGTCCCGGCGACCGTTCCCGGCGACGCCACGCCTTGGGGGTCATCGCTCTGCAGGCTATAGTTGCGCTCGCACCGTCTACGCTCGCCAAGGAAGCACTGGGTAATGCGATCCGCCGGCGCATAGGTCGGCCCGTGGAGATTGAACATGGCCATCACAGTCGACGTGCTGAAGTCCCGCATCGCGCACATCCGCCAGGAGCTGGAGGACGTGAGCGCGGCGCTTGATACCTTGACCGAGGCGCCTGCGGCGCGATCCGCGGCGCTTGCTCGCGTCGACGAGGTCGAACGATCCGCCCTGCTGGCGCTGCTCGCCGCAGCTTACGCCGAGATGGGACTCGACATGGCCGGACCGGAGATCACGGCCGAGCGGGGCAGGCATGTATGCTTGCTCGTGACGGCCACCGGGGTGACCCGAGAGCACAGCGGCAGGCTACTGATTGATAGCGGTACAGCACGATGAACATCTTGATCAACACGCTCGGCACGCACGGCGATGTCCAGCCCTTCGTAGCGCTGGGCAAGGGGCTGCGGGCGGCCGGGCACCGGGTGGCGATCTGCACGGCGGAAGGCTTTCGCCCGTTCATCGAGGCCCACGGGATCGACTATGCCTACATGAACAACGGGATCCTCGAGTTCATGCAGGCGCAGGCGGGCCAGGCTGCCCTCGAAGGCCGCGGCAACATGCTTGAGCTGGTGCGTGCGGCCCGGCCGATCATGCGGCGGTCGATGGAGGAGGAATGGCAGGCGGCGCAGGCGGTCCAGCCGGACCTGATGATCTTCCACCCCAAGGCGCTCGGGGCCGTTCACATCGCGGAGCGGCTCGGCATCCCGGTCTTTCTCTCCTTGCCGCTGCCGTTTTACACGCCGACGGCGGCCTTCCCCAACCCTTTCTTCGGCAGGCTCAGGCTGGGCGGTTGGGTCAACCGGATGAGCTATCGGCCGATGGCCTGGGCGACGGCGATGTACGCCGGCGACATCAACGCCTTCCGCGCCAAGTGCCTCGGCCTGCCCAAACGCCCGCGCTTCGCCAGCCCGGCCATGGCATCGGACGGTCGGCCCCTGCCGATCCTCTATCCCTACAGCCCCAGCGTGCTGCCCGTCCCGGCGGACTTCCCGCCGCATGTCCACGTGACGGGCTATTGGTTCCTGGGCCGCGACGAGGTGTGGCAGCCCGCGCCCGACCTGCTCCGCTTTCTCGAAGCTGGACCTCCCCCGGTCTACATCGGCTTCGGCAGCATGGGGGGCAGCGAGGCCGCGCGGCGCGCCGCGATCGCGCTCGGCGCGTTGGAACGGTCCGGCCGGCGCGGGCTGATCGCCAGCGGCTGGGGCGGCCTGAGGGCGGAAGATGTGCCTGAGACGGTGTTCGTGATCGAATCCGCGCCCCATGACTGGCTCTTCGAGCGGGTGGCCGCCGTCGTGCATCACGGCGGCGCCGGCACCACCGCGGCCGGCCTGCGCGCCGGCAGGCCAACCGTGATTTGCCCCTTCATCGCCGACCAGCCCTTCTGGGGCAGGATCGTTCACGCGTCGGGGATCGGGCCGAAGCCGATTCCGCAGAAGAAGCTGTCGGTCGAGAACCTGGCCGCGGCGATCACCGCCGCCACCACCGATCCCGGCATGGCCGAGCGAGCGGCTGTGCTTGGCGCCAAGATCCGCAGTGAAGACGGGATCGCCCGTGCCGTCGAGATCATCGACGAAGCCATCCGCCAGCCCGCCATCGCGGGGTAGAACCGCCGACTCAGTCGAGCGCTCTCCGCATCGGTCGCTGCCAGTTGGCCTGTTGCATTTGAGCGCACCGACCATTCTCACCAGATGCGCGATCCCCTCGTCGGCCAGCGCCTCGTCGAGCGTCTGGTTGATCAGCGCCAGCGCCTCGCGCACGGCGAGCGGCTTCCCCGCCGCGTCGAGCACCCGGCCGTAGCGCGTGTACACGGCCATGCCCGGCCCGATCGCCGCCTGCGCCAGGTCCACCGGCGCGATGTTGCCGCGCTGCAGGTTGGCCAGCGCCGCCGGCAGCTCGGCCTTGAGCGCGGCGACGAACTCGCGGCGGGTGGCGGTGGGGGCGTCGGCGGGGCGCGGGCGGCAGACAAGGACGATGCTCGTTGCCAGGGAATTGCGCCCGACATTGCGCAACCCTCCGGACTGCTCAGTACGCATCGGCCAGGTTCCGACGACGGAAAACCCTTCCTCGTTCAGAGCAGACAGAAAGGTGTCCCACCCCGTCGACACGATGCCGGCATGGTCGGACTCGCTCTGCTTGAACGCGTAGAAGATCGTGACAGGAACGACGGGTAGGGCACGCTCACGCAAGCCCTTGATCACGCGACGCATCCCATCTAGGAAGTATCGCTCGGCCGCCTCACGGCCGCCATGTCGCGCCGGGTCTGCGACGAGCTCATCCGCCTTCGGCACGAGCATGGTGGCCATGAGCTCGGGGAGAATTGGCTGCAGTGTGCGCCGAAGCCACACGTAGAACAGGTCGGAGAGGTCGGCGTACGGGACATTGTCGAAGTAAGGCGGATCTGTACTGATGACCGCGGCGCCATCGTGTGCGATGTTGCGCGCATCCAGTTGCCCGGCATGACCGGGCGATCCAACGCCAAGCCCCTCGATTGCTTTGGCGGTCAGTGCAACTCCGTCGACGAAGTTGCCGGTACTGTCGGAGAATGGGTTGCCTTCGGCGAACTCCCACGTCATGGGTACGGCGGAGAGGCGGATGAGACTTTGGAGCTTTTCTCCCTCCGTGTACCAAATGGTGAACGCCGTCCATCTATCGTGGCGTCGGCTGACCGCGATCCCGAGCATGATCGCGATGGCATCCGCGTAGGCTCGGGCGCCCGTGCCGCCTCGGTCAAGGGAAGCACCTTCGTCGAGTCCCGCGGCGCCTGCGTCCGTGAGTACCCGAGCACGCGCCTCGGCGACGAGAGATGCCAGCGTGTCGAGAGAGGTGAGTTGCCGAGGCGTGAAGAGGCTGGCGTGCGTGGTGTAGCCGTAGTTCTGCACACGAAAGCCAAGCGCCTGCTTCGGAAGGTCGCTCATCGGAACGTCATTGGGTACAGGCACATCAGCAGATGTTTCATGATCCTCGGTCGCCGAGATGTAGGCTCTGCCTCGACCTGCGTCGGCTACGATGGCCACGAGTCGGTATCCGATTGCGCCATCCCGACCCTGTCTGCGGATGGTCTCAGCCGTGATCGGCGCACCACTGAGCAGGCACCGAAAGTCGCCGCGCCCTACCTTGGTACCAGTATCGATCGCCGTAGTTGTAAGAGGATCGCCCGTCCGAACTCTGAACCGCCATTCTCGGCCTGCCTTATCCACGATTGGTTCGACCCACGCGAGCTTCCCGCGCTTCTTGCACAGCCAATAGCTCGCGACGAGAGGCACGAGTGCACCCT
>CAZCJG010000318.1:0-6028 GCA_964498575.1 uncultured Anaerolineales bacterium
ATCCAGGTCGAGGCGGCCCCGGACGGCCAGGCGCTGGACATCGCCGGCCCGCAGCCGCGGCTGGTCGGCCAGCGCGTCCTGATCGTCGACGACAACGCCAACAACCGGCGCATCCTGGCGCGCGTCACGCAGTCCTGGGGCATGGCGCCGCGCGTCGCCGCCTCGGGGGCCGAGGCCCTGGGCCTGCTCGACGCCGGCGCGGACGTCGACGTCGCGATCCTGGACCTGCACATGCCCGGCATGGACGGCGCCGCGCTGGCCCATGCGATCCGCGCGCGGGCGGGCTGTGAGGCGCTGCCGCTCGTCATGCTCAGCTCCGCCGGCCTGCCCGCGCCGGCCTTGGACGACATCGGCGTCGCCGCCCAGCTCAACAAGCCGGTCAAGTTCCTCCAGCTCGCCTTGGCCCTGCAGGCCGCCGTCGCCCAGGCGCCGCCCGCGCCGCCCACGGCGCCCGCGCGCCCGCGCATCGACACCGGCCTGGCCGCGCGGCATCCCTTGCGCATCCTGGTGGTCGAGGACAACCCGGTCAACCAGAAGGTCGCGCAGAAGATCCTGGCGCGCCTGGGCTACGCCGCCGACATCGCCGGGAGCGGCCCCGACGCCATCGACGCCGTGCGGCGCGAGGCCTACGACGTGGTGTGGATGGACGTCCAGATGCCCGGCATGGACGGGATCGAGGCCACCGCCCAGATCCGCGCCCTGCTCCCGCCCGAGCGGCAGCCCTATATCATCGCCCTGACCGCCTACGCGCTGGAGCACGACCGCCAGAGCTGCCTCGCGGCGGGCATGGACGACTACCTGAACAAGCCGGTCCAGATCGCCGACGTGATGGCGGCGCTGCTGCGGCATCATCCCCGGAGGACCCTAGACGCAGCGGACGCACCCTCCGTCGACGACATACTCCCCGGTCCAGACCCGGTGCCCGCCGTGAATCCAGCCTCCCCCCCCTATCCGGCGCTCGAAGCAGCGGTGCGCGAGCGCCTGCGCGACGGGCTGGGGCTGGTCGATCCGGCGGCCGTGGCGGACATCGTCGAGGCCTTCATCGCGGACGGCGAGGGGCACATGGCGGCGCTGCGCGCGGCGATCCCGCGCGGCGACGCGGCCGCAGCCCGGCTGGCCCTGCACTCGCTCAAGGGCGGCAGCCGCAACATCGGCGCGAATGTGCTGGCCGATCGGTGCGAGCAGCTTGAGGCGGCCGTGGCCGAGCGGGGACTGGCCGGCGCGACCGATGACATGCCCGCGCTCGAAGCCGAGTGGGCGGCGCTGCGGGGTGCCTTGGAGGCGAGCTTGCGCGCGCCGCCACCATGCTGAGTTCAACAACGCACCGGCATGGACTCACCACAGAGACACGGAGACACGGAGAAAGGCATTCTCCGTGTCTCCGTGTCTCTGTGGTGAGTCCATCTCTCGCATCGCCGAATTCATCCCGGCACCGTGCGACGGCTCAGCCCCCGCGCCGGGTCTCGACGACGGAGGCCGCCGGAGCAACCGGCGTGCTCCACGCCGGGGTCGGTCGCGCCCGGTCGGGCGACGGATCCGCGAACGCCTCGTCGAACTCCCGCCAACAGGCCCGCCACCAGCCCACCGGCGACAGCCCGCCCCGGCGGATCACCGGGCGGTGGACGGCCCAGACCACGGGCACGGTTCCCAGGTACAGGAAGCGCTGGAGCCCCATCGTCGCGGCGCGGGGCAGGCGGCGCCGGCCGGCGCGGAGCTTGGCGAGCTGCTGCGCCTGGAACTGCACGTGCCTCAGCTCGTCGTGCAGAATCTGCTCGCACAGCCGCCGCAGGATCGGGGACTGGGTCGCCTCCCGCAAGACCGCGTAGTAGACCTTGGCGATCAGCTCGGCCGTGATCAGGACGGCGACGGAGACCTCCAGCCCTCGGAACAGGTGCCGCAGCTTGCGGAAGACCCGGTCCGTGAACGTGGTGCGGACGAGGGGAATGCCGTTCTGGGCCAGGAAGCGGCCCAGGTCGCGCGCGTGGCGCTGCTCCTCCGCGATGAACAGCCGGACGGCCTGCACGTAGTCCCCATCGCCCGTGCGCGCGGCGTAGGCCTGGGCGGACCGGAAGAGCTGCTTGCCCTCGGAGCTTTCCCCGGCCTGGAACTCCTTGAGCGACCGGGCAATCGCGGCCCTTTCCTCCGGCGTGAGATCGGGGCCGAGCTGCCAGGGGACGTCCAGCAGCGATCGTGCGTTTTCCTCGAAATACTGCCGCCATTCCAACGACGATGCCATGGGTTGTACCTCGTGATCGTGATCTGTCGCGAACCGCCGTCTCGTTTGACGGCCGGGGGATACGGCGGCGCCGGATCACGGGCGCGGCACCGGATCAGATGCGCGACACCAGATCACATGCGCGGCGGCGGGCCCGAACGACCCGGCCGCGCGGGCCTCAACCGAAGTGCCGCCAGCCTCCGGCCAAGGGCCTGGTGCCGCCGTCGGGCAGGATCAGGCTGCGCTCGGGGCCGGCGGTGATCGTCCCGATCCGGGTGATGGGGATGCCGGTGGCGGCCAGGACCTCCGTGGCCAGGGCCTCGGCGCGGGCGGCCGGCGCGGTGAAGAGCAGCTCGTAGTCCTCGCCGCCGCCCAGCGCCCAGGCCAGCGGATCGCGGCCCAGGGCGGCCGCGACGGCGCGGGTCGCCGCGCCAATCGGCAGGCGCGCGGCTTCGATGCGCACCCCCACCCGGCTCTGGTCGCAAATGTGCCCGGCATCGGCGGCCAGCCCGTCGCTGATGTCGACGGCCGCCGTCGCCCCCGCCGGGCCGAGCAGGGGCGCGACGGTGAGCCGCGGCTCCGGCGCCTGCTGGCGCGCCAGCACGGCCCGCTGGTCCGCGGCGGCGATCGCCACCGCGCGGCCCTCGAGCTCCGACAGGATCAGCGCCAGGCCCGCCGCCGCCCCGCCGAGCGCGCCGGTGACCAGGAGCGCGTCGCCCGCGCGTGCCCCCGCGCGCGTGAGCAAGGCGGCCGGCTCGACCTCGCCGAGCAAGGCCAGATCGAGCACCAGCGTGTCGTGGCGGCTGAGGTTGCCGCCGACCAGGTCCGCCCCCCAGCGCGCCAGCTCGCCTGCCAGGCCGTCGACCAGTTGGAGCACCAGCTCGGCCGGCAAGTCCGCCGGGGCCGCGAGCGCCGCCAGCGCGTGGGTCGGCCGGCCGCCCATGGCCGCGATGTCGCTGAGGTTGACCGCCGCCGCCTTGCGGCCGATCAGGTCGGGCGGCGTGCGTTCCAGCAGAAAGTGCACCCCGGCGACCTGGCCGTCGATGGTGGCGAGCTGCAGGCGGCCGTCGGGCAGGCGCAGCACCGCCGCGTCGTCCAGCCCCGCGCCGATCACGGTGTCGCCGCGCGCGGGACCGAGCCGCTCGGTGATCCGATCGATCAAGGCGAACTCGCCCAGCCGGCCGATGGTGGTGTGCATGGTGATTTTCGTCCCCACGGATCTTAACCCCACAATGGCCGTCGAGGTCAGCCAGCCTGGGAGCGCGGGCCTCCGGCCCGCGCTCCCAGGCTATGCGATCCGCGCGCCGGCCGCGAGATCGTCCGGCCCCAGGTTGGCCAGGGCGTCCAGCAGGTGGACCTTGAAGGTGCCGGGACCTTGCGCCACCGCCGCCGCCTGCTCGCCCGCCAGGCCGAAGGCGGCCAGGGCGGCCGCGCCGGCCAGGACGGGATCCTGCTCGATGGCGACGAAAGCGGCGACGACCGTGGTGGCCATGCAGCCGGTGCCGGTGATTTCGGCAAGAAGGGGATGGCCGTTGGCCACGGTTAGCGTGCGCGCGCCGTCGGTGACGATGTCCGTCGCCCCGGTCAGCGCGACCACCGCGTGGGTGCGGCGGGCCAGGGCCGCGGCGGAGCGGGCGGGATCGGCGCCGCCGGAGACGCTGTCGACCCCGCGCACCTCGCCGCCGGCGCCGGCCAGGACGCCGATCTCGCCGGCGTTGCCGCGGATCACCGCGAGCTGCAGGGCCTCGATCAGCCGCTCGGCGGTCCGGGTCCGATAACGAGTCGCGCCGACGCCGACGGGGTCCAGCACGATCGGGATGCCCAAGGCGTTGGCGCGCCGGCCGGCGATCAGCATCGCCTCGACCTGCGGCTCGGTCAGGGTGCCGATGTTGAGCAGGAGCGCGCCGGCATGGGCGACCATCTCCTCGACTTCCTCAGCCGCCACCGCCATCACCGGCGCGGCGCCGATGTGCAGGGTGACGTTGGCGGTGTCGTTGGTCACCACGTCGTTGGTGATATGGTGGATCAGCGGGCGGGTCTCGCGCAGGCGAGCGAGCGCGGCGGCGGCGGGCTGGCTGTAGGGGTTCATGCGGGGTTCTTTGGATCCTCCTGGTTGTCCGAAACGACAGGGGTTGGCGGGGTGGGGGGGCGATCGGGCCCGGTGCCGGTGATCCCGAAGCGGGCCAGGGTGACGTAGAGCACGGCGGTCAGGGCGAAGGCCGGCAGGCTGCCGCCGATCGGCAGCGCGCCCGCCGCCCAATGGAAGGCCGCGATGCCGGCCAGCCACACGCCGATGGCCGGCCCGTTGAAGCCGCCGGCGAACCAGTAGCGCCCGCCGGGGCGGTAGAGCTCGGCCGGGTCGTAGCCGCGGCCGCGGCGCACGACGAAGTAATCCGCCAGCAGCAGCCCGAACAGCGGCACGAAGACCGAGCCGACCAGCAGCAGGAAGTTGAAGTAGTCGCCGATCTCCACCGCCACCGCGAGCAGCGCGCCGAGCGCGCCGATGGCGACGATCAGCGCGCGCTGGCTCAGCCGCGGCGCGACGTTTTGGATCGAGACGGCAGCCGAGTAGATGTCGGCGAACACGTTGTCGATCTCGTCGACCAGGATCGCGACCAGCGCCAGGCCGCCCCCGCCGAGCAGCGCAAGCGCCGCGGCCAGCGCGGCGGGGCTCGGCGCGGGGTCCAGCCGCGCCGCCAGCACGGCCAGCACGCCGAGCAGGTAGAACCAGACGTTGGCGACCAGGTAGCCGGCGAAGGTCCCGCGGAAGCCGCCCGCCGGCGTGCGCGCGAAGCGGTTGTAGTCCGCCACCAGCGGCAGCCACGACACCGGCATCGCGATCACGAGGTCGACCATCGACCAGAAGCCGGCCGGATCACCGGGCTGGTTCCACAGCGCGGCGAGGTCCAGCGAGGCCAGCAGGTGATAGGTGAGCCACAGCGAGGCGGCGAGCATCACCCACACGCCGAACTTCTCCAGCCACTGGCGGACCACGGCGAGCGGCCCGCCCAGAGCCAGGAGCGTGGCGACGAGGGCGAAGAGCAGGATCCACAGGCGGGGCTGGCCGAGCAGCGCCGCCCGGCCGCCCAGCGCCCGCTCGCCGATCACCGCCGCCGCCGTGCCCATCACCCACAGCTCGAAGGCGGCCCAGCCGACGAGCTGGACGACGTTCAGCGCGGAGGGCAGATAGGCGCCGCGAATCCCCAGGACCGGCCGGACCAGCACCATCGACGGCAGGCCCTCGGCCGCGCCGATGCGGCCGGCGGCGGCGAGCAGGGTAACCCCGACGAGCGAGCCGACGACCACCGCTGCCAGCGCGCGCGCCAGGCCGAGGCCGGCGAGGAAGGTGCCGGTCTCGATGACCAGGAGGCCGACGCCCAGGCTGCCCCAGAGCACGGCCAGATCGCGCGCGCGCAGGCGCCGATCGGCCACCGGCACCGGCTCGATCCCCCATTCGGGCGGCGACTGAACGCCAAGGATGCGGCTCATGCGGACCTCTCGTGCGTCGGCCAGCGACCGAGGAAGTCCCACGCCGCGGCCGATGCGCCGGGGCGGCGAAACGAAACGGCCGCGCCCCGGGCAGGGTGCGGCCGTGCGGACGTGCCGTGGTCTCCCTGCGCTGGCATTACCCAGATCAGGTTCAGCGGGTCGGTGGCAAGACGGCCACCCTCTCAGCCGGGCTCACCCAGCTCCCCGTGCGTGCGGGGTTAGTATAGCGCGGGGCGCGATATCGGGCAATCGGATGCAGGGCGAACGCGTTCTCGCCCGCGGGAGCCAGGCGGTTGGAAACCGCGGCTAGGGGCGGCGGAGCCG
>CAZCJG010000319.1:0-5980 GCA_964498575.1 uncultured Anaerolineales bacterium
GTCACCGATACCGGCCACGACCGCGTGGCGCTCTTCACCGTCGACGGCGACTACGTCGGCGAGTGGCCGGGGCTGGACGATCCCTGGGGCATCGCGGCCGGTGAGACCGGGCAGGTCTACGTGGTGGAGAACGGCGCGAGCCGGATCTCGCTGTTCAACAGCGACGGCAGCCGGCCGGCCATCGCTACCTGGGGCGGCTTCGGCACCGGCAACGTGCAGCTCAACCGGCCCCAGGGCGCCGCCGTCGCCGCCGACGGCCGGCTGTTCGTCGCCGACGCCGGCAACGATCGGGTCGTGGTCTACCAGTCCGACGGCGGCCGGGCCGATCAGGTCGACGCGACCGCCGCGCTGGCCGCGGCGCCGCTGGACCTCGACATCGACCCGAGCACGCGCGACGCCTTCGTCGCCCAGGCCGACGGCCGCATCCGGCGCTACCGCGATCAGCTCGGCCTGCCGGAGGTCGGCGCGGGGCTGGCACTGGCCGGCGTCACCGGCATCGCCGTCAGCCGCGACGACCGGCCGCTCGGCGTGATCTACGCCACCTTCCAGGACGACACCCGCCCGTTCCACGGCGTCCACCGCTGGGAGGGCAGCCCGCCCGCGCCGCCGGCCACCCGGCTCGAATGGGGCGGGGTGCCGGCGCCGCTCGGGCGGATCGATCTGCCCTTCCGCGTCGCCGCCGGCCTTGGGGTGCCCGGCGCGCAGGTGGCGGATCGCTGGCCGCGGGTGCAGGTCTTCGACGCCGCGGGTCTCGCCCTGGCCCAACTGCCCGCCGGGCGCCTGTCCGACATGGCGCCGGCCCCGGACGGCGGCGCCTTCGTCGCGGCGGACGCGGACGTGCTGCGGGTGAGCCCGGACGGCACCACCGCCTGGCGGCAGACCTTGCCGACCAGCGGCGGCGACTATGCCTGGGCGGTGGCGCTGGACTACGACACGGCGCGCGACCGCTTGGCGGTGCTGGACCTGGGCGGGCAGCGGGTGGTCTCCTTCGGCGGCGCGGGCGCGGCCGGCGGCGCCTGGTCCTTCCGGCCCGCCCCCGGCGCGTCGGTGTCGTTGTGGGACCTGGCGCGGGCGGTGGACGGCTATTACATGGTCAACCGCAACGCCGACACGCTCGAACGGCGCGACGGGAGCGGCCGGCTCCTCTCCGCCTGGCGCGTGCCGGGGCGGCCGGTGCGGGTGGCGGCGGACGCGGCGGGCAACGCCTTCGTGCTCAACTGGTTCGGCTGGGTGCTCAAGTACACGCCGGCGGGCGACCTGCGCGCGGCCTGGTCCGCCAAGGCGCCGGGCGACGACCGCTCCGAGCCGGCGGACCTGGCGGTCGATGCCGCGGGCCGGGTGCTGGTCGCGGACCGCGGGCTGGACCGTGTCGACGTCTTCGAGCTTGATCCCAGCGGCACGCCCACGCCGCTGCCGGACTTCGAGCCGTCTTGCCAGGCGCTGGGCGACAAGCGCGCGGACCCCACCCGGCTCTACCTCGGCGAGGAGACGACGATTACCCTGGCCGTCCGCGGCGACTGCCCGCCGGTCGGCTCGAAGTCCGACGTGGTCCTGGTGATCGACCACTCCGGCTCGATGGCGGGCCCGCCCCTGGATGCGGCGAAGCTCGCGGCCGAGGCCTTCGTCGAGCTGATGGACCTGGGGCAGGATCGGGTCGCGCTGGTCGGCTTCAACCAGGCGGCGCGGCTCATCCAACCGCTGACCGGCAACGCCGTCAACATCCGCCAGGCACTGGCGGGCCTCGCCGCCGGCGGCGGCACGGACATCGCGGCGGGGCTGGACGAGGCGCGGATCGAGCTGGTCGGCCCGCGCCGGCGCGTTTCCGCTTCCTCGGTGATCGTGCTGCTCACCGACGGCGTCTCGGCCGCCCCGCCGGCGCTGCGGGCGGCGGATCAAGCCAAGCTCGAGGGCGCGCGCGTCTTCACCATCGGCGTCGGTGGCGGCATCAACGCGGCGCTCCTGCGCGACATCGCCTCGTCGCCGGGCGACTTCTACGCCGCGCCGGTCCCGGCCGATCTCGGCGGCATCTACCGCACGATCGCGCAACGCATCGTGGCGACGGTGCTCTATGGCGCGCTGACGGTGACCGACGAGCTGCCGCCGAACATGGCCTACGTCGCCGGCAGCGGCGTGCCGGCACCCCTGGTCAACGGCCAGACCCTGGTGTGGCAGCTCGTCGACGTCCCCTTGACCGGCACCACGCTGAGCTACCGCGTCCGGCCGCTGGAGCTCGGCACCCACCCGACCAACATCGCCGCGCTCGGCGAAGGCACCGACGGCCTCGGGCGGCGCGGCCGGGTGGACTTCCCGATCCCGACCGTGGTCGTGGTCGCCCTCACCGGCACGCCGCCGCCGACCGACACGCCCAGCGCCACGCCGAGTCCCACCCCGACCCCCACGTTGATCCCGACATCAACGGCGACCCCCTCGCCCGTCCCTTCCGCCACGCCGACCGTCGCGCCGCGGCCGATCTACCTGCCCGTGCTGCGCAAGGAGGTCTGCGACAAGCGGCGGCAGCACGCGGATGTCGTGCTGGTCATCGACACCTCCGACAGCATGTTGGCGCCGACGCGGACGGGGCGGACCAAGCTGGCGGCGGCGGTCGACGCGGCGGGCGCCTTCGTCGGGCTGCTGGACCTGGCGGGCGGCGACGCGGCGGCGGTGGTGTGGTTCAACAGCGGCGCCGCGCTCCGCCAGCCGCTCACCCGCGACCCCGGCGCGCTCCGCCTGGCGCTGGATGGGCTGCCGCAAGCCTCGGGGACGCGCATCGACCTCGGGCTGGACGCGGCGCGGGCCGCGCTCGCGGGTTCCGGGCGCACGCCGGGCAACCTCGCCGCCGTCATCCTGCTGACCGACGGCCGTCCGAGCGGCACGACCGAGGCGGCGGTCGAAGCCGCGGCGAGCACGCTGAAGGCCGGCGGAGCGCGGCTCTACGCCATCGGCCTGGGCGACGACGTCGATCCGCTCCTGCTCGGCCGCATCGCTTCCGAGCGCGGCGACGTGATCCTCGCGCCCGACGCCGAGGAGCTGGCGCGGGTGTACGCCCAGCTCGCGCGGGAGCTGCCGTGCGGGGGTGGTAAGGAGCGGGCTGTTCCGGCAATCCCATGATCCGGGCGAGGTGGGGCGGGCTGCTATAATGCGTCGGTGCCTCGGGAGATCATTCAGGCGCCTACCCGGCGCGTACGAACCATCACTTGAACACATGACGTTCGGGCTATGCCCTCGCCGATTGGCTTGCGAAGGACCTGATCCATGCACATGCTCACAAGGGCTGTCGAGATCGCGGGTGAAGTCGATGCGCAACACCATCTGCACCTTGATGGTCCGATTCCGCCGATCGGGCCGACACGTGTGCGCGTGATCATCTTGTTTCCTCATGAAGCCGTGTATCCCGCCTTCGACTTCCTTTCCGATCCGGCTGAAGACATCTACACATTAGAGGACGGCCAGGCAATCGATGGCCCAGCGTGATGTGTCCTCGGACTAGGTTATCCTCAATGCGCCTACCCCCCCACCGCCGCCCCCTTGCCATCCTCCTCGGCGCCCTCGCCGGCCCGGCCGTGCTGCTGGTGCTGGGCGCCCTCGCCGACCGCGATCCAACCCCCGCCGCGGCCCAATCCACGCTCCGCGAAGGCTACACCCTGGTCGACACCTGGGACGGCGCCGGTGTGCAGGGCGCGCCCGGCACGCTGCTCTATCCGGCCGGTGTCGACGCGACCATTGACCGGATCTACGTGGTCGATCGCGGCAACGATCGCATCGAGGTGTTCAGCCCTACGGACGAGTTTCTGCGCGCTTGGGGCCGGCGCGGTGAGGCGTTGGGGGAGCTGAGGGACCCGCAGGATGTCGCGGTGGATGCCGATCGCGTGTACGTGACGGACCGCGGCAACGGGCGGGTGGGGGTATACACGCTGGAGGGCAGCCCTGTCGCGGCGTGGACCGCGCCGGGGATGGTGGCGCCCTGGGGGATCACGGCGCGCGGCGGGCGGGTGTACGTCACGTCGCCGGAGACCGCCGAGGTGATCGTCTTCGGGGCGGGAGCGGGCGGGGACGGATCGGTCGTCGCCCGCTGGAGCGCGCCGAGCGATCCGCGCGGCATCGACGTTGGCCCGGACGGGCGGGTCTACGTGGCCGATCCGACGGCGTCCGCGGTGGTCACCTACGGCGCGGATGGCAGGGTCCAGGCGACGCTGAGCCAGCCGAACCGGGACCTTGCGCCGCGGGACGTCGCGGTGGACGACACGGGCGACCTGTACGTGCAGTCCCGAAATGCCGTCCTGTGGTATCCGGCTGGCGAGACCGCGAGCCGCCAGGCGATGTATCGCGACGACTTGCAGGCGGTGACGATCGTCCCCCAGCGCCGCATCTACGCCACGCTGGCCTCCGATACGCGCCAGGAGCATCGCATCCTGGTCTACCCGTGGCGCCCGCGCGGCAACGACGAGATCGCCGCGATCTCCTTCCTCGGTTATCCGGCCGGCCGTTTCAACCGCCCGCACGCGATCCACGCCGCCCAGGACGGCCGGATCTGGGTGCTGGACGGCTGGCCGCGGCTGCAGAGCTTCGATCCCGACGGAACGCCGCGGAGCCAGCTCGCGCCCAGCCTGACCCCCAAGCGCCTGTTCGAGCCGGTGGATATTGCGGGCGCGGCGAACGGCGATCTCCTGGTCGGCGAGCCGAGCTGGCTCCTGCGCTTCGGCGCGAACGGGACGCTCTCCGACACGGTGACCCTGCGCCCCTTCCCGCCAGACCCGAATCAACCCAAGCAGTACTGGCTGACCGGCCTGGCCCTGCGCGACGCCGGCACCCGCGCCGTTTTGCTCGACAGCACGGCGGTGCGCGCCCGCGACTACGGCATCACCCGCACGGTCCGCGAGCGGGCGAGCTGGCCGCTGGACCTCGGCGGCGCCGGCTGGGCCTATTACAGCGACCTGGCCGTGCCGCTGGATGATCCCAGCGCCTCCCCGGGCGCCCCGATGGACCTGGTCTACGCGGTCAACCGGACCGCGCGGACCATCGGCGTGTACCGCGGCCGGACCCTCACCGCGAGCTGGCCGGTCGATGGCATCCCCGCGCGGCTGGCGACCGGGCCCGGGGGCAACGTCTTCGTACTGACCACCGACGGTATCGTGTCCAAGCACGCGCGGGACGGAACGGTGATCGCGGCCTGGGACGCCGGCGCCTTCTCGGCGGCGAGCTCGGAGGTGGCCGACCTGACGGTGGATGCCGCCGGCCGCGTGTACACGGTGGACCGGGCGGCCGACACGGTGCGGGTGTGGGACGTCGATCCGGCGCTGACGCCGGAACCCCCACTCGTCCGGCGCGGCGCTTGCCGGCTGCGCGGCGACAAACGAGCGGCGCCGGTCAGCGTCCTCGTCAACACGCCTGTGACGGTGACATTGGATGTCGGCGGCGACTGCCCGAGCGCCAAGCCCGGCGCCGACATCATCCTGGCGATCGACCGTTCCTACTCGATGGCGGCAAACAACAAGATCACCGACACGATCCGCGCCGCAACCAGCTTTATCAATGCGGTCGACGTCAATCAGGACCATGTCGGCGTGGTCGCGTTCAACCATAGCGCGACACTGGCCCAGCCGCTGACCGCGGATCGCAACGCGGCGCGCCAGGCGGTGGCGCGGCTGGTGCCGCTCGGGGGGACGAGCATCGCGGCGGCCATGCAGGTCGCCGCGGCCGAGCTGGCCGGCCCGCGCGCCCGGCCGGCGATGCAGCCGGTCCTGGTCCTGCTCACCGACGGCAAGGACGACGAGCCGGCCGAGGCGCTGGCCGCGGCGGCGATGCTCAAGGCCCGCGGCGCGCGCATCTTCACCATCGGCTTCGGCGAGATCGACCCGATGGTGATGATCCGCGCCGCCAGCAGCCCCGAGGAAAGCTACTACGCGCCCGACGGCTCCCAGCTCGACGCGATCTACGCCGACATCGCGCGCCGCCTGACCGCCAGCGTCCTGGCGCGCTCGAT
>CAZCJG010000320.1:0-5969 GCA_964498575.1 uncultured Anaerolineales bacterium
TCACACCGGCGAGCGACAGGCCGTGCATGAAGCGGCCGTAGGACAGGCCATGCTGGCGCGCCGCGGCGTTGATGCGCTGGATCCACAGGCTGCGGAAGTCGCGCTTGCGGACGCGGCGGCCCTGGTAGGCGTTGGAGCGCGCCTTGAGCACCGACTCGTTGGCGCGGCGGAACAGGCGCCGCCGGCCTTGGTTGAAGCCCTTGGCTTCCTTCAGGATCTTCTTGTGACGGCGATGGGTCTGGGGACCGCCCTTGACGCGCGACATCTCGGTCTCTCCTCTAGCGATGCTTCCAAAGCGAGGGCGCGAGCCGCTTCACCCGCTTGATGCTGCTCCGCTGGCTGACCTCGATGTACTCGTCGAAAAGCCGGCGTACGCGCTTGGACTTGTTGCGCCGCAGGTGGCTCTTGCCGATCTTGGTCCGCATCAGCTTGCCGGTGGCGGTGACCTTGAACCGCTTCGCGGTCGACTTGTGTGTCTTCATCTTGGGCATCGAAACATACCTCGGCGTCTCATGATTCCAGCTCGACAACGGATGATTCCAGCTCGACAACGGATTCCGATTCGGACAGCTCCGGCTCGGGCAGCGCTGGCTCGGTTGGGTCCGCCATCGCCGGCTCGGGCGCGGCGACCACCACCGGCTCCGGCGTGGCCGCGGCCTCCTTGCGCGGGGTGGGGTGGTGACCAGGGCTGGCGGCGAGGACCGGTGCGAGCACCATCGTCATGAACCGGCCCTCCAGGTTGGGCTGCTGCTCGACGATGGCCACGTCGGCCAGCTCCTCGGCCACTTCGCGGAGCTGTTCGCGGCCGATCTCCGGGTGGGTGATCTCGCGTCCGCGGAACTGGACGCGCACCTTGACCTTCATGCCTTCATTGATGAAGCGCCGCGCCTGCTTGACCTTGAAGCCCGCGTGGAAGTCGTTGATCCTCGGCCGCAGCCGGACCTCTTTGATCTCGGTAACTTTTTGGGACTTGCGAGCTTCCCGCTGCTTCTTCATCTGCAAGTACTGGTACTTGCCGTAGTCGAGAATCTTGCAGACGGGCGGGTTGGCATTGGGTGCCACCTCGATCAGGTCGAGGCTGCGCTCCCGCGCCGCGTTCAGCGCTTCCCGGAGCGACACGATGCCAAGCTGCGCGCCATTCGAATCGATCAGCCGGACCTTGAGCGCAACGATCTCTTCGTTGACGCGTTGCCGCCCCTCGACCAGATCGGGTTTCTTGTCTTGTCCCTTCCTGATGGCACCACCTCACATAAAAGCTGGCGAGGCTCAACACTCGTCTCAGTGAGCCTCGCAAGGTCGTTCCAGTATACGCGCGTCGGGGGCCAACCGTCAAGCCCCAGCCGTCGAAGCAGTGGGCGGTACAAGACTCGAACTTGTGACCTCCACGATGTCAACGTGGCACTCTAACCAACTGAGCTAACCGCCCGCGCGAGCGACGAGTATACCACGGCCTTCGTCGGATCCCAAAATCGGCGGGTCCAGGTCGATGCCCGCCCCAGCTCGGCGGCATCGCCCGGAAGGCTTCGGCAGGCCCGGCGCGGGCGCGGGTTTACAAAGGATCGGATTTCGCTATCCTTGGGTTACGGATCGGATGGACCCGCCCTGCGGCGGCTTCGACGAAGGAGGGACGACATGCACACCCCGACGCGGCACTTGCCGACGATGCGGCGCCAGCCAGAGGCCATACGCCGCCGGATCGCGATCGCTTGCGCGCTGCTCGCGCTGCTCGGCTTGCCGGCGCCGCTGGCGCGGGCCCAGACCAAGACTCACTGCGGCGAGGTCAGCAGCAACCAGACCTGGCAGCAAGGCGACAACCCGCACCAGGTGACCTGCGACGTCGTCGTGCGCGGCTCGACCTTGACCCTGGCGCCGGGCACGACCATCCAGATGGATCAGGGCACGAGCCTGATCATCGAGCCGGGCGCGAGCCTGGTCGCGCCCGGCAACGCGACGGTGCGCGAGCCGGTGCAGTTCCTGCCCAACGACCGCATGCTCAGCGCCGGCTTCTGGGGGCAGATCCTGATCAAGGCGGGCGCCGCCGAGAGCAGCTTGAGCGACGTCCAGATCAAGGGCGGCGGGCGCGGCGCCAAGCCGATGCTCGAGGTCCACGCCCCGGTCCCGATGACCCAGATGCTGCTCCAGTTCGCCGAGGGCGTGCCGCTCGCCATGGCGGCGGACGTGCTCGGCCCGAGCCTGGAGCCCGCCGGCGCCGCGCGCGCCGCCTGCCCGCCGGATAACGATCATCCCTTCATCGTCAGCCGCAACGGCGTCAACGCGATCCAGGCGCTGCCCGCGGACGGCGCGGGTGCCGACATCACCATCGGCCAGAGCTGGCACAACCTGTGCGTACCCTATCACGTGCTGGCGCCGCTGACCATCGGCGGGACGGAGTCGCCCAGCCTGACGCTGCAGCCCGGCGTGGTGGTCAAGTTCGGCCCGGGGGCGGGCCTCACCGCGGGCATGGACGCCGACAACCCCGGCCAGCTCGAGGCCAGCGGCGGCGACGCACCCGACGAGCACGTCCTGCTTACCGGTCTGTCCGCCACACCCGGGTCCTGGGACGGCATCGAGATGACCGAGTTCACCGATCCGACGGGGCTCAGCAACTCCCTGATCAACACCCGCATCGAGTTCGGCGGCGAAGGCGGCAAGGCGATGCTGCGGGCGTATACGCCGGCCATCTCGGCGGTGGACACCGTCTTCGCCCACGCCGCCGGCTACCCGGTCGAAGCCCGGCCGAACGCGGTGTATGGCCTGGTCGACGGCTTGGGATCGGGCGAGAACCCGGCCTTCGAGGCCAACGGCATCCAGCGCATCCACGTCCTGGCCGCGGCGTCCGAAGTCGACCTGCCCGCCCGCGCCACCTGGCGCAACCCCGGGGTGCCCTTCGATATCGACGGTGACCTGCTCGTCGCCGGCCGCACGGGCAACGCGACGCTGTCGATCGAGGCCGGCACCACCTTGATCTTCGCGGACGGCGCGGGGATGGTGATCGGGGACCCGGACAAGGGTGTCGGCTCGCTGAACCTCCGCGGGTCGCGGCAAGCGCCGGTGGTCATGACCAACGCTTCCGCCAAGCCCGGCGCCTGGAAGGGCCTCACCCTGACCGACAACACGCAGGTGGCGGAGCTGAAAGGGCTGCGGCTGGAGTACGGCGGCCAGGGCGAGCGGGCGATGCTGGAGTGGGGCAACGTCGTCGGCGTCCTGACGGAGTCGACGCTGCGCGGGGCGGGCGGCTACCCGATCCGCATTCCGCTGACCCGCGTGACGGCGGTGATCGGCGAGGAACAGCTCGACAACCTGCGCCGCAACAGCTTCGCCGACAACACCGTCAACCGCATCCGGGTGCATGTCAACGGCCGCTACGCGGAGCGCCTCGCGCAGTGGGCGGATCCGGGCGTGCCGCTCGATCTGGACGACAACGCGATTGTCGCCGGGGCGGGGGGCGTGGCGTTGTCGATCCACAGCGGCGTGAAGCTCCTCTTCCCCGCCGGCAAAGGCCTCCAGATCGGCGACGCCTCGGCGCGCGCCGTGGTAACGCTGGTGCGCGAGGAGCCGGATGCATGGGTCGACCTGGGTCCGGTCGATCCCACGGCGGGCTGGGGCGGGTTGAAGGTGCTGCGCGGCGCCACGCTCGACGGCGAGGGGCTGCGCGCCGCGCCCGCAGCGGGCGACGGCGCGAGCCTGGCGGTCACGAGCGGCATCGTCGACCTGTCCGGCGTGGATCTCGGCGGCCAGGCCGGGGGCATCGGGCTGGATGCCTCGGGCGGCGAGGCGCGGGTGAAGATCACCGGCGGCCGGGTCACCGGCCATCGCATCGGCCTGCGCATGCGCGCCGGGGCGCGGCTCGACCTGTCCCGGAGCGTGGTCTCGGGCAACCGCGATTGGGGGGTGCTGAACGAAGACCCGACCGTCTGCCAGCTCGCCACCCTGGTCTATTGGGGCAATCCCAACGGGCCCTTGGACGAGTCCGACGGCGGCGAGCCGAGCTGCCTCAAGGGCGCGTGGAACGGAGGCGGCGACAAGGTCAGCGATCACGTCAAGTGGTGGCCCTACGCGATCGACGACACCGATTTCGAGCCGGCGACCGGGCTGGGGCCGAATCCGGTAAAGCTGTTCCTGCCGGCGGGTCTCAAGGATGTGAGCGGGCGCTGATCTCGCCGGCGCTAGCCTGTGCCGGCATCCGCCTCCACCTTCGGCTCGCGGCGGCGCCGGCCGAACCACCAGAGGAACAATGCTCCGAACAGCAGGCTGGCCAGGCCGATCAGGAGTGGCGCGAGGATGGCGACCAGGCTGGTCAACAGCGCGGCGATATCCTCCAGCAGGCTGATCACGGGATTGCCCACGCCGCCGGTGCTGGCGGTGATCACCGGCCGCGCGGTCGCCTTGGCGCTATGGGTGGCTCCGGCGACCAGGAAGCCCAGGACCAGCGCCAGAACCGGCGGCATCGCTTCGACCGTGCCGGTGCTGCCGGCGAAGAGCAGGGCGCCGGCGGTAGGGCGGATGAAGGTGCCGATGACGTCGTTGACGTGGTCGACCACCGGCACCTTGTCGGCGAGGATCTCGACGATCAGGAGGAACACCAGGGCCGCGATCGCCCAGCCCGATCCGATCAAGCTGTAGGGGTACTGCACCTGGATCAAGCCGAAGCGCGTCATCAGCGCGACGATCAGGAGCGGGATATAGGCGTTCAGCCCGGCCGAGGCCGAAAGCCCAAACGCGGTGAGGATATCGGGCATCGGAACACTCCATCTACGAGCCGCTCGGCGCCAGGGTCGACATGTCACCCTGCCCACTCGGCCGCCGCTGCCGGCTCGGGTTCGATTTACGGGTCAGGCTACGCGCCCGGCGCCCCGCGGTTGCGCGCGAGCGTGGCCAAAACGCGGCAGCACGGTTAATATTGGGTCGCTGCCGGGACCTGTCGCTGATGGGACGTCGCGCGATCCTCCACCGATACGGCGGGGAGGCCGAAGCTTCGGGAACCGGTGGACCGACGCTCCGAGCGAGCGATGATGGACTACCGCGGCATGATCACCAGCCCCAGCAACCCGCAGGTCAAGCGCATTCGCCGCCTGAAACTGCGCAAGCACCGGCGCGCGGAGGGCGCCTTCTTCGTCGAGGGCCCGCGCGGCGTGCTGGCGGCGCTCCAGGCGGGCGCGCCGGTCGAGCGGGTCGTCCATGCGCCCGAGCTGCTGACCAGCGAGCTCGCGCGGGCGGCGATCGCGGCCGCGGAGCAGCCCGTGCTGGCGGTCTCGGCGGCGGTCTTCCGCTCCCTGTCCGAGCGCGACAATCCCACCGGTATCGGCGCGGTGGTGCGGATCGCCGAGCGCAGGCTGGCCGAGCTGGTGGTCGGTCCGGACAGCGTCTTCGTGGCGCTGGAGGGGGTGGCGGACCCCGGCAACCTGGGGACGATCCTGCGGACGATGGACGCGGTGAAGGCGACCGGCCTGGTCCTCGTCGGGTCGGACACGACCGATCCTTACCACCCGACCGCGGTCAAGGCCAGCCTGGGCGCGCTGTTCACGGTCCCGCTGGCCCGCGCGACCTGGGACGAGCTGTGGGCCTGGGCGGCGGCGAGCCAAGTCGCGACGATTGCCACCTCGGCGCGGGCGGAGATCGCCTTCTGGCAAGCCGGAGCGCTCGGCGCGCCGCCGCTGGCCCTGCTCCTGGGCGGCGAGCGCGAGGGCCTGGACCCGGCGGTGATGGCGCGGGCGGATCGCCGCGTGACGATCCCGATGGCGGGCGGCGTGTCCTCGCTGAACCTGGCGGTGGCCGCGGGGCTGCTGCTGTACGAGGCGCGGCGGGATAGCCTGGGAGCGCGGGCCTCCGGCCCGCATTGAGCCGTTAGCACAAGGGGATCTCGCCAGCAGGGTTCATGCGGGCCGGAGGCCCGCGCTCCCAGATCGGCGCTCCAACTTGCACCGCCCGACTATACTTATCCGCTCTTAGCCGCTCGATCCCGAACTCTC
>CAZCJG010000321.1:0-5958 GCA_964498575.1 uncultured Anaerolineales bacterium
CCCCGCCAAGCGCGGCAAGTTCTTCGCCTTCAGCCGCGCCGCCTTCGGCCTGGTGCGTGTGCGCACCGACGGCCGGCGCCTGGTCGTATCGACCAGCAGCGGTCAGGCGACGCTCAGAGAGGCCTACGCCTACCTGGCCCAAGCCGGTGGCGACCCCGTGCCGGTCGCCGTGCGGAAAGCGTGAGGCATGCCGGCAGCCTACCAGCGATAGTCCTGCCGGTGGTCGTTCCCTCCCACGACCTACCGGCGATACCCCTTGATGTCTCCCACATCCTTACCCGCGGCGGCCCGGCTGGGCATCGCCACCCCCCAACCGCCGCTCCGCCCGCCGGAACTCCGGCGTGTGCACCCGCCGCCGCCCGTTCACCGCCCGCACGCCGAGCTGCTTGTGGAGCAGCTCGTGGTACATCACGTAGTCCACCACGTAGTTCAGGACCTTGGCGTCGTCCAGCGTGATGCTCAGCATGACGGTGTCGGTGTGGAAGTCGTAGTGGCCGAGCTTGCGCCGGGTGAACGTGGCGTTCCAGGTCAGCTTCGGCCGCGGCATCCGCCCGCCGAAGTAGGCCCGGTTGACCCGGTCGAAGGACGCGTTCAGGTTGTGGTGGCGGCCGGCCGCGCGCAGGTCGGCGGCCCGCGGTAGGCTGCCGGCGGTCGTGTCGTCCTCAAGATCGCGGATGGGGGAGTCGTCTCCCACGGCACCGGCCGCGCCGTCCAAGCCGCGAGCTCCCGTACCTTCCGGACTCGCTCCAAGATCGATGCTCCCCTCCAGCCGCGCCACCACCTCCCTGAACGCCGCCGAATGCGCGTAGTCCCGCACCATCGGCAGCCGCCAGCTTTCCCCGAAGGCCGCGCGCACCGCGGCTTCGATGACCGGCTCGGGCGCGCCCATCAGGCCCTGGTGCATGCGGATCACGTACGCGCCGCCCTCGATGCGCCCGCCGACGAGCGTGTTGGAGTAGTAGAGGCTGGCCGCGAGCTCCGTGACGCCCCGCTCGCGCAGCCGCCTGTCCGCCGCCAAGAGCGGCCGGCCGAACGCGAGCGCCAGCGCCAGGGTGGCGATGTGCACCTCGATCCGGCCCGGCTGGGCCAAGAGCCGCGTCCACTGGTAGGCGCGCCGCGAGCGGATCGGCAGGTCCTCCGGCCGCGTGCCGCCTTCCCGGCAGATGCGCTCGGTGTCGGCGACCTCGTCGGCGAAGCTCGTGCGGAGTGCCGCCAAGCGCGGGTCGCCCGCCGCGGGCGGCCGATCCTGCGCGTCGATCAGGTCCAGGGCCGCGGCGCCGAGGTACTCGCAGCTCGCGACGAGGTTGGTGATGCGGAAGCTGGTCGGGGGCGGCGGCGGCGCACCGGCTGGGAGCAGCGGCAACCTGCGCAGGTCCAGCGTCTTCAGGAGCTGGTAGGCCCGATAGCTCGGCGCCGGCAGGTCCGACGGCTTCAGGCGCCGCTCGCGGCAGATCCGCTCGACTTCGGCGACGATGTGCGTGACGTGCTCGCGGAACGCGTCGGCTTCGGCGGGCGGGATGCCGGCGCCGAGCCGGGCGCGCACCTCGTTCATCGCGTTGACCAGGCCGGGGATGCGGAGAGCGGGCATGGACGGGTTCGCGATGCGCTTCCTGGATTCTACGCCGTCCAATCCTCGACGCGCAGGCCGGGAACCCGGCTGAAATCGTTCTGATTGCGGGTCAGGAGAACGGCATCCTGTGCCAGAGCGATGGCGGCAATCTTCAAGTCCATTGTGCCGATCCGTGTTCGCTGTCTCTGCAACTCGTCAAGCTTGATCGCCGCCGAGCTGTCGAATCCCACCCCCGCCCCTTGATCCCTAATTTCGTCCGTCTCGCTGTCTCATCCCATTATGGCACACAGGGCAATCTGTCCAATCCGCTCAATCCGCGTATCCGCTTGTCAATCCGTTGTGTGGGCCTGAATGTGCGCCCGCACCACCCTTAGCACCTCATACGGCACGCTTCCCCCCAGCTCGTCGAACACCGACCGCAAATACCCCCGCCCCACCCGCGCGAAAACTTCCGCTACGCGGGCATAGGTCGCCTCGTCCACCCACGCCGTCATGCGCTCCGGCCGCTCCTCGGCGATCCACTCCTCCAGGTAGCCCCAGGTCGTGCTCTCCGCCCGGCCGATCGCCTCGGCCACCTCGGGGACCGGCGTGCCGGCGGCGAACAGGTCGAAGGCCGCGTCGCGCGCCGGGTTCGGCCGGCGCAGCCGCGGGCCAGGCGCGCCGGCCGCGCCATCCGGAGACGATCGCGACGAAAGCGTCTCCCGTCCCAGCGCGTCCACCTGCACCCCGACGTCCTGCTCCAGCCCTTGCGCCGCGCAGTAGCTCGCCACCTCCTCCAGGAAGCGCGGCCCCAGGTCGGCCAGCTTGCGCTCGCCGACGCCGCGCACGAGCAGGAAGCTGCGCCCCGAGGCCGGGCGGATGCGCGCCATGTCGCGCAGCGTCGCGTCGCCGAAGATGATGTAGGCCGGCAGGTCACGCGCCTGCGCGATCTCGGCGCGGACCGCGCGCAGGTGCTCGAAGAGGCCGCGGTCCACCCCCTCCCACGAGGCGGCGTCCGCCACCGCCCGCTCGGTCTTCCGGGTCGCCGGCTCGAGCAGGTTGACCTGGCGCCGGCCGCGCAGCACCTCGAGCGAGGCCGCGTTGATCCCGACCACCGGGCGGTCGCCGCCGGTCTGGTCGAGCAGGTCCTGGTCGATGAGCTGGTAGACCAGGTGCGTAATCGCCTTGCGCGGCATGTCGGACAGCAGCCCGTAGGTGCTCAGGGTCGCATGACCCCAGCGGCGGATGCCCTCGGTCTCCGCTCCGGCCAGGATCGCCACGACGTGCCCGACCCCGAAGCGCCGCCCCGTCGGCCCCGCCGCCCGCGCGACCGCCGACAGGATCTTCTGCGCCACCGTCGTGCTATCCGCGAGGAGCCCGACCTCGCCGTGGCAGACGTCGCAGGCGCCGCAGCTCGGATCGTCGTAGTCCTGCCCGAAGTGCGTCACCAGCGCCCGGTGCCGGCAGGTCACCGCGTTGCACAGCCGCTGCATCTCCGCCAGCGCCGCGAGCTGGCCCTCCAGCGCCTCGGGCGAGGTCTCGCCCTGCGCCGCGTTGCGCTGCAGCAGGCTCTGCCAGCGGATGACGTCCGCCGCGGAGTAGAACAGCACGCATTCCGCCGGCAGCCCGTCGCGCCCGGCGCGGCCGGTCTCCTGCTGATAGTGCTCGATGCTCTTGGGGACCGCGGCGTGGATCACCACGCGCACGTTGGAGCGGTCGATGCCCATGCCGAAGGCGACGGTGGCGGCGACCACGTCCAGCCGTTCGGTCAGGAAGGCGTCCTGCACCCGCTCGCGCACCCCGCCCTCCAGCCCGGCGTGGTAGGCCGCCGCCTTGATCCCGCGCGCCGCCAGCTCGGCCGCCAGCGTCTCGGTGTCGGCCCGGCTCAGGCAGTAGACGATCGCCGCCTCGCCCGGGTGGCGGGCGAGGACGTCCAGGATCTGCGCGGCCAGGTTCAGGCGCGGCTGGATGCGGTAGGTCAGGTTCGGCCGGTCGAAGCGGCCGACCAGGATCAGGGGATCGGTCAGGCCGAGCTGGTCGACGATGTCCTCCCGCACGCGCTCGGTCGCGGTGGCGGTGAAGGCGTGGATGCCGGCGTGGGGGAAGCGTTCCTTGAGCAGGGCGAGCTGGCGGTACTCCGGCCGGAAGTCATGCCCCCACTGGCTGATGCAGTGCGCCTCGTCGATGGCGAAGGCCCCCACCGGCAGCCGCTCGGCCAGGCGCAGGAAGCCCGGCGTCACCAGCCGCTCCGGCGCGACGAAGACCAGGCGGAGATCGCCGGCAAGCAGCCGCGCTTCCACCTCCTGCTGCTCGTAGGGCGGCATCAGGCTGTGCAGCGCGGCGGCCGGGTAGCCGTTGGCGACCAGCCCGTCGACCTGGTCCTTCATCAGCGCGATCAGCGGCGACACCACCACGTCCGTCCGCCCCGCGACCAGGGGCGGCACTTGGTAGCACAGCGACTTGCCCCCACCCGTCGGCATCACCACCAGCGAGTCCCGCCCCGCCAGGCCGGCAGCGATCGCCTCGCCCTGGAGCGGCAGGAGCTCCGTGTGGCCCCAGGTGCGGCGGATGGCGGCGAGGATCTCGGCGGGGTCGACGGCCGATCGGGCGATCGGCGGGGCCGGCGCGCGCGTAGGAACAGGATCCCCCGGCGGTGGGCTGTAGTCCCAGGGTGCCGGGTCGGCGTCGTCACGCGGCGGGTCGAAGCCCCACGGCGCCTGGCCGGCATCGTCGCGCGGCGGGTCGACGTCCCACGGCGCGTGGCCGGCATCGAGGCGCGGTTGGCTCGTGTCGAAGAGCGATGGGCTGGAGTGGTTCATGGTCTGCACGTGTTCCGGCTGAGGTCGGCCCGCCGGCTGCGGCCGCCGCCCCATCAGGATACCCGATTTGGCCGCGCGTTGACAAGGGGGTCGGCGCCACGATTGCGACAGTTCTCGGCGCGATATCGGCGCGGCTCCGTCTCCTGCCCCTGGGCGGCCCGGATCGGTGTGGTGATCTTCAGGTCCCGCGCCCTTGACTGCCCACGGCCCTTTCCCTAAAATGCCCGTTGGTGCCGCTGCCCCTGTTACCACGCCGGCCGATTTCAGCCGTTTGACAAGCGACCTTTTGTTTGTCGTGAACCTTGGCGTATCGCTTGGAGGAACCCCATCGCCTCACCCCTGGTCGGGTTCCTTCCCCGTCTGATCGCTAACCGACGCTCCGTCGCCGTGTCATCACGCGCGGTCCCCCCGGCCATCATTCCGGATCGCTGACCATATCGCACGCTGGAGACGCCCATCATGGCCCATCGACGCGCCCACCGCCGTTCCTCCGCCCGTCCCTTCTCGTCCGCTCGAAAGTGGATCGCCGCCCTGATCACCGTGCTGGTCCTCGGCGCCGCCGCTGCCCGAGATCCCCTGCAGGCGTGGACGGCGGCTCCGGCCGAGCAAGCCCTGCGCGCGGCCTGGCAGGATGCACAGGGCCAACCCGGCTACCGCTTCACCTCGGACGTCGACCAGACCCTGGTGCCCATTGCCGGGGCGGAGGCGATCGGGCGCGAGGATCAAGCGCTCACGATGGTCGCCGAGGGCGCGGTGCGGGCGCCCGATCAGGCCGAGGTGCGCATCGCGCTCGGCGGGCAGCCGATGAGCGCGGCAATGGGCATCGTGCAGGACGGCCCGAAGAGCTTCCTCCGCCAAGGCGACAAGTTGCTGCCGGTGGAAAGCCCCGCCGGGGCCGCCGCGCCGACCGGCGACTACCTGGCCTTCCTCGCCGGCGCGGTCAACGTGCGCGAGATCGAGCCGACGACCGCCGCCGGCCACCGCTTCCGCCGCTTCGCGTTCGACCTGGACGGCGAGCGCCTGTCCGAGCACCTCCGGCGTGAGCTGCAGCGCCAGCTCGGCGGCAAGCTGCCCCCCGGCGTTCGCCTCTCGCCCGTGCCCCTCGTCGCCCAGATGACCGGCAGCGGCACGCTGTGGGTGGACGAAACCGGCCTGCCCCGCCGCCAGACGCTGGACCTGACCCTGCCGCGCGCGACCGCCGACTATGGGGCGCGGATGAAGGTCAGCACGGAGTTCCGGGACTTCGGGCGGGTGGCGTCGATCGGCCGGGTGGTTCAGGATGGGGAAGGGGTGTGGCGGCTTGAGGGGGCTGATCCGCGAACCGGCCCCCGCCCCCCGGCCCCCTCCCCCAAAACGGCTGGGGGAGGGGGTGTCACCGCCGATCGGGCGGTGCTCGCGCAGCAATCGGGGCTGGGAGAGGCCAAGGTCACGGGCCACGAATCCCAAGATCAACCTGGAAAAGCTGATGCTCCCCCTCCCCCAGCCGTTTTGGGGGAGGGGGCCGGGGGGCGGGGGCCGACGCGCGCGATCACCCCTGCTCACCTCGCCAACACCCTGCTCCTGCTCCTTTCCCTCCTCATCGCTTTCAGC
>CAZCJG010000322.1:0-5952 GCA_964498575.1 uncultured Anaerolineales bacterium
TGACCGCCGAAAGCCTGATCGCGGGCGTCGATCGCGGCATCTACATCCAGGGCCAGGGCAGCTTCTCGATCGACCAGATGCGGCGCAACTTCCAGTTCGGCGGCGACCTGTTCTGGATGATCGAAGGCGGCAAGCTGACCCGGCCGCTGAAAAAGGTGACCTACCAGGCGCAGACCACCGACTTCTGGGGCAGTTGCGACGGCATCGCCGGGCCGGCGGACTGGCGGGCGCATGGGGTGATGAACTGTGGCAAGGGCGAGCCCAGTCAGGTCATGCGCATGACCCACGGCGCCGCCCACGCCCGCTTCCGCCGGATCCAGGTGGGGGACGCCAGCAAATGAGAACTCGGGACGAGATCCACACCCTGTTGGCATCGGTGCTGGCGCAGGTCCGCCGCGGCGAGGCACAAGCCACCTACGACTTCAGCAAGCTGACCGCCACCCGCCTGGGCGAGAACGCGATCACCCAGAACACCGTCGCGGTATCCGAATCGGTCAGCATCGACATCCAGGACGGCCGCCGGCGCGGCAGCGCGGCCAGCAACCGCCTGGACCCCGACGCACTCGCCGCGATCGTGCGCCAGGCGGAGACGATCGCCGCTCAGGCGCCCGAGGACCCCGAGACCGTGCCGCTGCCCGGCCCGCAGGACTACGGCGCGGGCGTCCCGGCCCACTTCGAGTCCACCGACAGCCTGGCGCCCGAGCGGATCGCCGCCGATGTCGGCGTGGTGGTAGCGCGCGCCAGGGAGCGCGGCTACCAGGCCAGCGGCCTCTTCCAGGCCACGACGCGGGTCAGCGCCATCGCCAACACTCACCGCCTCGCCGGCTTCGGCCAGCGGACCCATGTCGACTACTCGACCACGATCCACGGCCCCAACGGCAGCGGCAAGGCCGAGCAGGTCCGCAACCGCTACGACGACGTGGATGTCGAGCACCTGGCGCGGACCGCGGTGGAGAACGCGGTGCTGGCGCAGGACCCCGTGGAGATCGCGCCCGGGGACTATACGGTGATCTTCGAGCCGTTGGCGGTCGGCGCCTTCCTGCCCTACATGCTGTGGGCGATGTCGGCGCGCGACGCGGCGGAGGGCTCGACGCCCTTCGCCGGCACGGTCGGCACGCGCCGGATGAGCGACAAAGTCAGCCTCCACCTGCGCACCGACGATCCCGAGCTGCCCGCGCCCACCTACGGCGACGCCGGCCTGGCGGTCCGCCCGACCACGTGGGTCGAGCACGGCGTCGTGCGCCGGCTGTACCACGACCGCTTCTGGGCGGCTCAGCAAGGGGTCGATCCCGACCCCGCGCTCTACCCGCTATTCATGGAGGGCGAGGACCGGTCGCTGGCGGACCTGATCCGCCTCTGCCCGCGGGGGCTCCTGGTCAAGAACCTGTGGTACATCCGCTACGTCGACGAGCGCAGCCTGTTGCTCACCGGGATGACCCGCGACGGGCTGTTCCTGGTGGAGGACGGCGAGATCGTCCGCCCCGTGAAGAACCTGCGCTGGAACGAGTCGCCCCTCACCTTCCTGCACAACGTGGTCGCCCTGTCGCGCCCGCAGCGCCAGGGCGGCTGGGGCTGGGCCAAGCTGCCGGCGGTGATGAGCGAGGGCTTTACGTTCACGTCGACAACGGATTCGGTGTGAGGGCATGGGAGCGATGGGGCCGGTCGTCATCAGGGCGAGGCAACCGGGATTGAGGTCCATGGTGCACATTCAGGTTCCTGCCCGGTTGCCCCGCCCCTACAATACAATCATCGGGCACCAACCCATGTAGGGGCGGGGCAACCGGGAGACGAACCACCGCCAGGCACCCACAACCCCGCGCTCCCGGTTGCCTCGCCCGGTGCGCCGATTCCCGTGCCTCGCCGCAATGGTACAAACGTTCTATCCAAGGGTATGCCGCTTGCGGGAGAGGGCACCGGTGGTGAGGGTCGGGGGTACCGCCCCCCAAGCATGTATAATCCCGCCCCATGCGTTCGACCGCGCGGAACCCGCGCTTTTGGCTGGGCATGGGCATCAGCGTCGCCGCCCTGTACTTCGCCGTGCGGGGAGTCGACTGGCGGGCGCTCTTCGCCAGCTTGGTCGAGGCGGATTACGCCTGGCTGATCCCCGCGGCCGCGATGATCGTGCTGGGCCAGGTCGCCCGCGCGATCCGCTGGCAGGTGCTCTTCGGCGATAGTCCACGCCCGGGGGGGCGCGACGCCTTCGCGATCCTGTCGGTCGGCTACCTGGTCAGCGGCGTCTTCCCGCTGCGGCTGGGCGATCCGGTGCGGGCCTGGCTGGTCGGCGCCTACACCCCGGCCAGCGGCACGGTGGCCTTCGGCACGGTCATGGTCGAGCGCGCGGTCGACCTGCTGACGGTGCTGGTGCTGCTCGCCGTCCTCGTCCCCACCCATGCTTCGCGCTTGCTGCACGGCCAGCTCGGCGCCGGGCCCTGGTCGGAGCCGGCCAACCTCGGCGCCATGACGCTGGGCCTGGTCGGCCTGGTCTACCTCGGCTTCGTGGTGATGTCGCGCCTCGGCGCGCGGGCCGGCCGGGTGACGGCGGACCTGCTGGCGCGCGTCGGCGTGTCGGAGGCGCGCGCGGAGCGGTTGGGATCGGGCGTGGCGGGCTTCGCGGCGGGCTTCGGGATGCTGCGCCGGCCGCGCTACGCGGCGCAGACGGCGGTGTGGTGTGTGTTGATCTGGCTGATCGGCGGCCTGCAATGCTGGCTGGTGATGTTCGCCTTCCACTTGAACCTGTCCTTCGCCGCAGCGGTGTTCGTGCTGTGCGGCACGGCGATCTTCGCCATCCTGCCCTCGTCGCCGGGCTACATCGGCGTCTTCCACCTGGCGGTGAAGCTGACCCTGGCGATCATCGCCGGGATTCCGCCGGCGGTGGCGGTGTCCTACGCCATCGTGCTGCACGGCCTGACGATCGCGGTGCTGGTGGCGCTCGGCCTGGTCGGGCTGCGGATGCTCGGCTTGTCGAGCCGTGAGCTGGAGGCGCATCTCGGCGAAGCGGAGGCGCCGGGGTGACGCGGGCCGAGGACGTCCCTTGTCACCTGGCACGGCCAGCCCCGCTGCGTCACGCCCTCCGGTATATGGACACGCCCGCACCGCCGGTGATAGCGGCGCAGGCGGGATGCACGCTCGTTAACGCGGAGGGAAGGCGGAAGATACGGGTACGGGCACGCTGTCTCAAATGCCGACTTTCCAGAGGCCGGCGAAGACATCGCGAAACGTGGGCCCTGATGCGCAAGCCCGATTGCGCCGTGGTGGGCCGCTCGCCCCGCCACACCTTGAGCTCGATGGCGAAGCGGTCGGGGAGTAATGGAGAAGGATGCGGAACCAGTCAAGGACTTTCCCAGCAGCCCGCGTCCGTGGACGCGATGCGCCGCGCCATGTCGGTCAGCCTACCCTCCTGGGCTGTCGATCAAGGCCACAATCTGATCCAGCACCCGGTCGAGCACGTCGTCGGGCGCCCGGCATAGGAATTCGGCCTGCCGGGCCCGCCAATCGAGGCTCTTGACCTGGTCCGCGAGGATCGCACCGCTCGCCTTTAGGCCGGCCGGCAGGACCACTTCAAACGGGTAGCCCTTGAGCTGCGTCGTCAACGGGCAGAACAGGGCCAAGCCCACTTTCCGATTGTATCGACCGGGCGACACGACAAGCGCCGGCCGTTGGTCTGCCTGCTCATGACCGGCTTGGGGGTTGAACTGCAACCAAACGATATCCCCGCGCTCCGGGATGTACGCCTCCGCCACTACCACGCCTCTCGCCCGACCGGCGCGCCGGTATCGATTTCGGCATGAAGGTTCTCGGGCGTGACCCTGGCAAGCAGATCATCCAGGTTCACGGATCGTCGGCGCAGGCGGCGAATCACGATGTCGCCGCCCGCGATCGAGATGTCGACCGCCGAACCTTCACGGACCCCGGCCTCCTCGGCAAATGCCTTTGGGATGCGCACGCCCAGACTGTTGCCCCACTTCCGCATCGTCGTCTCCATGTAGACCTCCAGAATATACATTGAGTATACCGCGGGGCTTCGGCTGCGTCAATGGGGGCCGGCACCACGTCACGGCCCCCACTCCCACACCCCCGCCTTCACCCCCGCGTAATTGGCATCCAGCGCCCCCGCCAGCCGCACGATCGCCGCGATGCGCCGCGCCATGTCGCGCAGCTCGCGCGCCTCGTCGTCCGTCAGCGGGCGACCGAGGAGCTTGGCCTCGCGGTAGCTGAGCCACTTCTTGATCACCTGGTAGCCACCGATGGTGTAGCTCCACACCGGCGCCGGCACGTTGCGCCAGTAGGTCCGCTCGTTGAGGAAGACGTCGCACGTCACCTCCCCCAGCCCCGCCGCCCGCTCGTCACCCTCGGGCGCCCGCACCACCAGCCGGCCCTTGCCGGGCATCGTCACCCCGCCCTTCCCGCCATGCCCCCAGCCGGCGGTGACCGCGAGGTCGAGCGGCCCCGGCTCGCTCTGCGCCACGACGCCGACCGCCCGCAGCGCCGGCTCGATGTCACCGGAGGTCACCCCGTCCACCGGCGCCTCCGTATCCAGCAGCGCCGCGATCCGCCGCCCCAACGCCGCCGACGCCAGGAGCCGCTCGCGCTCCGCCGGCAGCGGGATGCGCGGCCAGTCCTGTCGAATCCCGTCGGCGTTCTCCGCGAGGTAGGCCGGCGCATAGCCGATCGCCAGCGCGTGCATCCAGATCAGCGCGGCGGTGTCGGCATCGGCGTCGGGGTCGGGAAGGCCGAGGGCGGCGAGGTAGGCACGGGCGGTGGGGGAGAGGTTGGCGACAGGGGTCTGCCTGTCGAACAGAGCGGTCTGTGAGCCAGCGGCATGCTTCGCTGATGGTCGAAGGTAACAGGGAAAGACCGATGCATTCGGAGGCATCATGTGGTAGTCGCAAAGCTGCTTCCCGAACGCAATAGGTGGTCCTTCGGGCGACTTCGCAGCTTTGAATCTGGATACAAGAACGGGCGAACCTGGTTCGTAGGCATTCCAATAGTCGGGTCTGGGCTCGCGCCAGAGCGGTCGAACCGGTGAGTAGTAACACCATTGGAGGTCGAATGGCCGCATCAGGAAACGGAGAACACGATTCTCGTCGTACTTCTCGGACCTAAGCAGCTTTTCTCGCGCGACTCTTGCATCAAAACGAGGAACGTCATTCGTCAAGCCCGTGTCCAAAGCTGCAACGACTTCCCAGGGCACATTTGAATCGAAGTAGAGCTGCATTCGATAGCGCAACGCGTCCGGATCAATGCTGATGAGCGCGCGCCGTCGATCTTCAGCAACTCCGGCGAATGACCTGTTCGCGAGTGCCTCCAAGCTCGGCCACTCGGCATACTCCGCCCCTGCCTCCCCCGGCCGGAACGACCACCGATTCGCCGCCGTCGGCGCGGCTTCTTCGTACCGGGCGTCGAAATCGGCCTCGTCCAGGCTCGCCAATAAATCCGCCCGCTTCGTCGCGCCCCAGAAGTGGCGGAAGCGGACGACGGGCGGGTCGCCGCGGTTGGCCTTGCGGACCATCAGGCCGATGGCCGTGCCGACACGGATGCCGGCGGGGTTCAGGTCAGTCGAGAAGACGCTCGGGTCGGGCTTTCCTTCGGGGGTGAGCTTGCCGGTCTCGCGGCTGTCGCCGTTGAGGCAGTCGAACCAGAGGGCGTCGAACTCGTCCAGGAAGCGGCGGCGCATCACGACGAAGGACGGGTCGCCGAGGTAGGAGAAGTTCGAGATGTAGCTCACCACCCCACGCCCCGTGAACTCCGCGATGCGCCGCTCCGCCAGGCGGAAGAAGCGGACGTAGAGGTCGTCCAGGTTGAACTTCTTGATACCCCAGTCGCTGATCAGCCCCGCCTTGTAGGGCTCCACCAGCCCCTTCTCCTCGGCCGGGCTGACCCCCGCGAAGGCGTTGTAGGGCGGGTTGCCCAGCACCACCAGGATCTCCGCGTCGCGCTTGACGTGGCCGGCGG
>CAZCJG010000323.1:0-5945 GCA_964498575.1 uncultured Anaerolineales bacterium
AAGGCACCGCGTGCTGGATGCACAGGAATGGCGCACGCACGTTGACCGCCATCGCCGCGTCCCAGTCCGCCGCCCCAACCCGCGCCAGCGACTGCTTCTTGAAGCTGGCCGCGCTGTTGACCAGCACATCCAGCCGCCCGACCCGCTCGCGCACCGCCTCGAACAGGCCCGCGATCGCCGCCGGATCGGCCAGGTCCGCCCCCAGCGTCCAGGCCTGGACGCCCAGCGCCCGCAACTCCTCCGCGGTCGCCTCGGCCTCCGCCGCGGAGCGGCCGTAATGCACGATGATGCTCGCGCCCTCCCGCGCCAGCGCCAGCGCAATCGCCTTCCCGACCCGCTTCCCCCCGCCGGTCACCAGCGCGGTACGGCCCTGCAAATCCATGTCAGCGAACTCCGTTCGACAGCATGCGACGTCCATGAGGCTGTTATTCAGGCGGCCCGTCTGTCCGCCGGGCGGTCGCGCCCGGCAGGACGGACGGGCCCTACCTCCCGATCTGCCGGTAGACGTCGTCGCACAAGCCCCTCTCGGTGCGGAACCGGCCGCGCTTGGCGGTGGTGATCATGTTCACGCCATGCTTCTTCACCCCACGCAGCGCCGCGCAACTGTGCTGCCCCTCGACCACCACCATCACGCCCAGTGGGTCCAACACCTCGCAGAGCGCGTCCGCGATCTCGTTGGTCAAGCGTTCCTGCACTTGAAGCCGGCGGGCGAACACGTCCACCAGGCGCGGGATCTTGCTCAGCCCCACCACCTTGTCCCGCGGCACGTACGCCACGTGCGCGCTGCCCACAAACGGCAACATGTGGTGCTCGCACAGCGACATGTACGGGATGTTCGCTACCGTGATCACCTCACCCTCGTCGTAGCGCATGTCGAACAACGCCCCGTTGATCACCGCCCGCGGGTCCTGCCCATAGCCCTCCAGCACCTCGCCGTACATCCGCGCCACCCGCTCCGGCGTCCCCACCAACCCATCCCGCTCCGGATCCTCGCCCACCGCCAGCAAGATCCGCCGCACCGCCGCCTCGATCGCCGCCGAGTCCGGCCCCCCCGCCACACCCGGCCCAGACCCATGCCACGCCAGGCCATCCGCCCAGTCCTGCCCCCGGCCCTGCACATACACCTTGCCATTGCTCGCCCGCACATCCACCGGCTCCAAGCCCATCGTCATCTCGACACCTCTCTCAGCCATTCCCAGCCCTCCTCTCGGGCTCCAGCTCGACTCCCTTGCCACAACCGTCTCCCCTTGCCACCCGCTCCGTGCCCTCCGTGTCCATCCGCAATTCAGACGCCCCCACCCCGAAGAACCTTACACGGATCGCGCCAAAACCTACACAAAACCACTACGCCCCACCCCGCCTCCTCCACCTCACCCGCGCCCTTCCGTGATCGGTGGCCGGGGTGGATCGTGCGGCGGCAGGTCCGCGCCGCTGCGCTGGAACCAGGCCATCCGGACCTCGGCGGCCAGGAAGATCGAGCCGGTCGCGACGATCAGCCCGCCCGTCGCCAGCACGCAGGCCATCTCCAGCGCATCCGCCGGCGTCTGTGCCAGCCGCGGCTCGATGCCGCGGGCGCGGACCAGATCGGCCGCCGCTTCGGCCGGCATGGCGCGCGGGTGAGCGGACTGGGTGACGATCACGGTCCGGACCAGATCGCACTCGTCGGACTCGACCAAGAGCCTGTCGATGATGCCGCCGGCGTCCTTGTCGGCGGTGAAGCCCAGGATGAAGTGGCGCACGGCGAACTTTTCGATCTCGCGCAACGCCAGGTCCAGCGCCCGTGCGGCATGGGGATTGTGGGCGCCGTCGACCAGGAGGAACAGGGCGTCAGTACGGGTGAGCGGGAAGGCCTCGCAGCGGGCGGGCCAACGCGCTTCGTGCAGCCCTTCCTCCACCATCTCGCGGGTGAGCGGCCAGCCCATCCGCGACAGGACCTGCGCGGCGGCCACCGCGGTCCCGGCATTGTAACGCTGATGCGAACCGACCAGCGCCGTCCACAGCTCGAAGCGCAAGGTCCGGTGCGCCGGCGGGGACCGATCGTCGGAGGTGCCGAACGGGGCCGGGCCGGGCCGGGGTACCGGCAGGGGCCGGGCCTCCGGCAGCGCGCGCAGCCAGGCCGCCTTGGCGCGCAAGCGGAAGACTTGTCCGACTTCGCTGACCGATTCCTCCCGTGGCCAGGGACCGCCCGGCCGCAACGCGACCAGCGGCGCGCCGACCGCTTCGGCCTCGGCGGCGAGCACGGCGGCGGCGGCGGAGTCTTGCCGGTACGCGATCACCGCCGGTACGCCAGGCTTGAAGATGCCCGCCTTGTCGCGCGCGATCTCGGCGACGGTGTCCCCGAGCAGCTTGGTGTGGTCCAGCCCGATCGGCGTGATGACGGTGAGCGCGGGCCGGACGACGTTCGTGGTGTCCAGCCGCCCACCCAGGCCGACCTCGATGACCGCGACGTCGACTTCGCGGGCGGCGAAGTGGTCGAAGGCCAGCGCGGTCAGCAGCTCGAAGGTCGTCAGGCCGGGCTGGGCGTCCAGGATCGGGCGGCGGGCGTTCAGCCAGGCCAGGACCTCGGCCTCGGAGATCAGCTCCCCGTCGACCTGCACGCGCTCGCGCACGGTGTGCAGATGGGGCGAGGTGTAGAGGCCGACGCGGTAGCCGGCCCGGCGCAGGATCGCGGCCAGCATCGCGCAGGTCGAGCCCTTGCCGTTGGTGCCGCCGACGTGCAGCGCCGGCCAGCGCTGATGCGGGTCGTCGAGCGCGGCGAGGAGGCGGCGGGCGCGGTCCAGCTCGAAGGTCAGCGTGGTCCCCGGCGGCCGGGTCTCGAAGTTGGTCAGGCTGTAGATGTAGTCCAGGGCGGACTGCCAGGTGGTCAGCATCGGTTGTCGTCCACGCGATCCGCCCTGACGCTAGGTCAGAACTTCGGCCAGCCGATCCCCGTCGATCGCCGCCCGCAGCTCCATCGCGATGCGCTCGCCGACCGAGACCGGCCGGCCGTGCAGATAGGCGCTGTAGGGGGTCGCGGCGATGCCGGGCGAGCCGGGGACGCGCGGGCTGACGTCGACGACGACGAAATCCTTCCTGGGCGGGCCGGGAGTGATGATGCTCTGCAGGGCGAAGGGGCCGATCACGCCCGGCGGGTAGAGCTGCGCCGCGGCGGCGACGAAGCGCTCACCGGCCTCGAAGATCGCGTCTAGCATGCTCTCCAGCACGGTGACGGCGAGGTGGCCGGCTTCCTCGTACTTCAAGGGGATCGCGGAAAGGACGTCCTCCTGCATGTCGGCGGGCAGGGTGGCCAGCCCGGCGATGTTGGTCTGGCGCCGGGCGTCGGTGCCCAGCAGCTCGAGCCGGCGCGTGAGCGGCGAGTAGAAGAAGTTGAAGTTGACCGGCGCGCCGAGGACGAACTCCTCGATCGTCGCCGCCTCCAGGGCGGGGTGGGTGAAGACGCCCGCCGAGATCCGCTCGGCCGCGGTCCGCGCGAAGTCGTCGGGATCCCGCGCGACGAAGAAGGCGCGCTCGAAGCCGCGCTCGGCCTCCAGCACCTTGACCAGCACCGGCCGGTCGATGTCGTGCGGCGAGGCGAAGAGTTGGGGGTGGCGGATGCCGGCCTCCATCAACAGGTCGTACTGGTTTGGCTCCTGCCCGCGCTCCTCGATCCGCAGCAGGAAGCGGTTGCCGAACATCGGCACGCGGAAGGCGTGCTCGATCGCGTCGTAGTCGCTGTCCAGGTAGACCTCGAAGGAGCGATGCGGCACGAAGACCGCGTGGCGGGCGTGCAGCTCGGCCTGCGCGCGTGGCCCGAGCAGCTCGCGGAAGGCGCCCAGCACCAGCGTCTCGTCGACGCAGCCCAGGCCGTCCCGGCTCCGGAAGTGCTCGCTGTAGGTCCGCTCACGCCCGCGCTGGGCGACGACCAAGGTCGGGAAGCCGAGCGTCTTCGCGCCCCGGCAGACTTCCAGGGCGGAATGGCTGCCGAGGGTGGCGAGGGTGATGCGGGTGGGGTCTAGGTGGGCGAGGGCGGATTGTAGCCAGGGCATGGTCCACACAACGGATTGCTAAGCGGATACGCGGATTGAGCGGATCGGACAGATTGGGTCGGGTGGGTGGGGTGGGTGGGTTGGGTGGGTTGGGTGAGTTGGACGGATTAATTAAGTTGGTCGGATTGGGTGGAGTGGGTTCGGTTAGTGGGAGATTATAACATGAGTGGGAGGTTAGGCGGGTGGGTGCCGGTCGTGTTCGGGTCTGAATCGGGAGGCGCGGCCTAGTGGACGTTGTCGAGGATCTCCGGCAGGAGCCCTGTTTCGGCTGCTTCTTTGATCTCTCGCGCGATGCGGCGGCCCGTGCTCATCGGTTCGTCGAAGAGGAGGGCGGCGTAGGGGGAGCCGTCGACGAAGAGGTTGGTGCCGGCGACGATGCGGCAACTGATCTCGATGACGTGGAAGCGCAGGTCCGGCGTGATGATCGTCTCCAGGCAAAAGGGGCCCCACTGGCCGCGCGTGTCGATCAGCTCGCGCGAGGTAGCGACGACGCGCTCGCCCATCTGGTAGGCGGTTTCGAGCAGCGACTCGCGCAGGACCAGGGGGGAGTTGCCGACGACGACGAAGCTCGGGCGGGGCTCGAGGGTGCTCTGGATGGTGTGGGGCAGGCGGCCCAGCGCGTCGGCGTTGGTCTCGTAGCGGCGGTCCATGCTCAGGATCTCCAGGCGATCGCGGATCACCGAATAGAAGTAGTGCACGTAGAGCGTCACGCCGACGACGTATTCCTGGATCGCGTAGGGCGCACCGGCCAGGGCTTCGATCCGGCGCTCCAACGCGCCGCGGTTGGGGGCCAGGAAGTAGCCCGCCCCGCCCGCCGCGCCATGGGTCTTGAGCAGCACCGGCCAGTCGGTGACGTCGGCGGGGTTGGTGTACTCCACTGGAACGGGGACGCGCGAGCGCTCCAGCCAGTAGCGCTGCATGTCGCGGTTGCCCTCCCAGCGCAGCACCGCCCGATTGCCGTAGTAGGGCACCCGCATCCGCTGGTTGACCTCTTCGCCGAGGTAGGCGACGAAGGACCCGTGCGGCACCATCACCGCCCCCCGCGCCGCCAGATCGTCCTCGATGCGCTCGAAGTCCGCGTAGCTCGGGATCGCGATCACCTCGTCGACGAAGCCGTAGCGCCGGTAGAGCTTGTCCCGCCCTTCCGGCGCGATGACGGCGTTGGCCAGCCCCTCGTCGCGCGCGCCCTTGAGGATTTGCAGCGCGGAATGGCTGCCGAGGGTGGCGATGACTGGCTGCTGCGCCTGCGGCATGGCCGTTGTCTCGCGGCTCACGACTCGGGCGCCAGCGCGCGGTGCGCGATGTCGCGACGATACTGCATGTGGCTGAACCGGATTCCCGGCGGCGCGGCGCTCCCGTCAACCGCCATCGGGCCGTGCGCGCTCACGCGATCGTCGTCCTCCGCGCCACCCTCCGCGATCGCGCCATAGGCCCCGTCTACCGCCGCCGCCAGCGTCCCCCGCACGCAAACCACGCCCAGCGCGCGCCCGCCCGTGGTCACCGCCTCGCCCGTCGCGGGGTCGATCCGCGTGCCGGCATGGAAGACCTTGATCCCCGCCATCGATTCCGCGGCGGCCAGGCCATAGATGGGGACGTCCTTTTCGGAGCGGGCCGGGTAGCCGCCGGACGCCAACACCACACAGGCGGCGGAGCGGTCGGTGTCGAAGCGGACCGCGGTCGGGTCGAGACCGCCGTGGGCCGCCGCGCCGAGCAGCTCCGCCAGGTCCGACGCCACCAATGGGAGCTGTACCTGCGTCTCGGGGTCGCCGAAGCGGGCGTTGAACTCGATCACCACCGGCCCGCGCACAGTGAGCATCAGACCGCAGTAGAGGCAGCCGGTGAAGGGGTGGCCCTCGGATCGCATCCCCCCCAGCACCGGGTCGAAGACCGCGGCGCGCAGCTCCGCCAGCAGCGCCGGCG
>CAZCJG010000324.1:0-5927 GCA_964498575.1 uncultured Anaerolineales bacterium
GAGGAGCATCAGCACGACGCCCAGGGCCACGCCCAGCACGCCGCCGAGGGCCACCAGCAGCTTGCGGCGCGGGGCGTACTGGCTGGGCACCGGCTCGTCGCGGATCACGGCGGCGATACGGTCGTCGCGGTCCAGCTCGAGGTTGGCCTTGTCGCGCCGGTCGGCGAAGGTCTCCGCCCACTTCTCGCTCACCTGCACCGCCACGGCGGGGTCGGGCGAGCGCGCGGTGATGCGGATCTCGTAGATGTTGACGTCCGATGCCGCGCCGAGCTGGCCGCTGTCGAGCATATAGCGCATCGAACCCGCGTCCATCCCCCGCGCCGCCAGCCACTCCGCGCCCAGCCGCGCGGCGACCGCGTCAGCCATGCCATAGGTGCGGATGTCCTCCAACATGCTCTGCATCAGCGCCTTGACCGCCTGGGTCTGTCCGTAGTCGGCCGTGCGCGCCGGTTGCATCGCCACGCGGGTCGTCGCCTCGTAGGCCGGCGCGCGCGTGGCGGCAAAGGCCAGGCCGGCGAGCGCGCCGCACAGGCCCAGCACGACGACCAGCCAGCCGCGCCGGAGGAGGATCTGGGTGAAAGCGGTGAGGTCCATGCGCGATTCGGGGCGGGATTGTAACACGCCCCGGGCGGGCGGCGAAATCGTCGCGGCGCCGGGCCGAATCCCCACCCTGCCGGACTGGACTCCGCCCGCCGTTCGGCCTATCCTAAGCCCCCGGTCAGCCAGGTCAAATCCTGGTCAGACTCGTCAAGGTCGGCGGTGCCGCTCCCCCGTGCCGCTCCCCCGTGATCCGCGCCGACCAAGTCATGGATGTCATCGGCATGGATGTCATCGCCATCGTGATTCAGCGCCAAAAGGAGTCACTCGGATGCGCATGCGTTTCTGGTTTACCCTGTTCGCCCTCGGTCTCGCCGCGCTCGTCATCGCGCGCGGCGGACCTCTACCCCCGTCCACAACCCATGCCCAGGCTGTGATCACCGCCAAGGTCGAGCGGTCCGACGCGGCGGGCGAGAGCCAGGCCAAAGGCCACGGCCTGCCGATCTTGCAGCCGCTTGGGTCGGCAGACCCGCTTGCGGAGCCTGCCAACCGCTTCCCGGTGCCTGAGCAGACCGCCACTTACGAGCTCCGTCCGATCTTCGGCATCGCCCGAACGGGCAAGGCCGGCCTCGCCGCTCCGAGTGCCGCGCGCAGTGAACCGCCTGCCGGGTCCGACGCCCCGGCGGCGCCCGCGGGTCCCGCCGCCCAGACCTGCACCGTCGGCAGCCTGGCCGCCGGGGCCGCGACCGACGGCCTGTTGGACGACGGCGATTGCCGCCTGCCGCAGGTGATCGGCGGCGACAACCCGTCCTACGTCGATCAATACCGGGTCGACCTGACCGAGCGCGGCCGGTTGACGGTCAACGTCGGGCGGCGGGACTTCGATCCCTACGTCGCGATCCTGGACGACCAGTACTACGTCATCGCCGAGTCGACCTCCGCCGGCGCCGCGGCCGAGACCGGCCTGGTGCTGCCGGCGGGGACCTTTATCGTGGTGGTCGGAGCGGCCGGCGCGACGGCGGACACCCAGGGCGCCTACCGCCTGACGACCGTCTTCGAGCCCGAGGCGACGCCGCAGAACTGCACGGCGACGAAGCCGCTGGCGCCGGGTGGAAGCGCCGGGGGGGCGCTGGCGGTCGGGGACTGCCGGCTGTTCGACGTGCTGCCGGGCGTCTTCAGCGACTCCTACGTCCAGCTCTACGCGATCACCGTGCCGCAAGCCGGCGCGCTGAACCTGGAGATGCGCTCGACCTCGCTGCGAGCGATCATCATCCTGGCCGACACCCATCTCAACGCGTTTAACGCGGGGCGGGCCAGCGATGCCAGCCCCGACGCGCTGACCTTGACCTCCTACGTTCGCGCCGGGACCTACGTCGCCATCGTCAGCAGCGCCAGCGCGGCGACGGGCGGCTACACGCTGAATGCCGGATTCGCCGCGAGCACGGCGGATTGCACGCCGGCGGAGACCCCCGCCGACGCCACGGTGACCGGACGGCTCGCGCCGGACGGCTGCCACCTCTCCTACCTGCCGAACGGCAGCAACGATCAGTCGCCGGTCGTGTTGTATAGGATCGTGCTGCCCCAGGAGGGCGACTACGAGATCCAGGTGCGCGCCCAGGGCTTCGTGCCGGTGCTGCGCGGCTACAACATCCATTACGGAGACGCGCTCAGCCGACCGCTCGTCTTGCCGCCCGGCGCGAAAGCGACCCTGATCTGGGACGACGCCAGCACGCTGATCCTGGCCGTCGGCGCCGCGGAGGGCGGAGCCGTGAGCGGCGACTTCACGGCGGAGCTCGACTTCAAGCCTTCCGGGCCGGCGGACTGCTCGGTGGCGGAGCTCGGTCCCACCGCCGCCGTCGATGGCCAGCTCGGGATCACGGACTGCAGGCTGCTCGACATCAGCTCGCTGGACCTGCCCTACGACAGCCGGGCGGATCAATACCGCGTGACGGTCAGCCAGCACGGCAAACTCAGCGTGGTGATGACGTCGTCCGCCTTCGATACGCACCTGGTGTCCTTCGACGAGAACTTCGTGCTGCTGAGCCAGATGGCGGCCAACGACGGCCGCAACACGCGGATGGACCTCGAAGTCTACCCCGGCACCTACGTGATCCTGGCGAGCTCGATCTCGGCGTCGGCGGGCGCTTATCGGCTGACGACCACCTTCCAGCCCAGCCCGAAGCCCGCGAGCTGCCCGATCAAGCCGATCCAGCCCAGCGCCGACGTGACCGGCGCACTGACCACGGCGAGCTGCCGCACCACCGATCTCGTCCCAGGCTCCCCGACCCAGGAATATGTCGAGCGCTACCGCCTGACGTTGCCGGCGCGCGGGCATATCGTGATCGAGCAGCATCCTACCGAGGGCGCGGCCGGCCTCGAGGACACCCTGCTCGAAGTCTACGACCCGATCACCTACGCGCGCATCGCGCGCAACGACGACATCGACTTCGCGAACCAGGACTACGATTCCAAAATCGACACCTTCCTGCCCAAGGGCGAATACCTCATCCATGCCTCCGCGGCGAAAGTCATCGGCGGGGTGCCCCCCGGCGGTTTCCGCTTGAGCACGCGGTTCACGGCCCAGCCGGCACCGGCGACCTGCCAGGGCAACACGCTCGGCCTGAGCGCACGCGAGCTGGGCGACCTCGACCAGGCCACCAGTTGCCTGATCTTCGACTCCCCGCTCGGCGGTTTCTCCGGCCTGCCGCTGCGCTGGTATCCGCTGCATGTCCCACAAGCCGGCGTGCTCGGGGTGGACCTCCAGGCGCTGGGCTTCGATCCGCGCCTGGAGATCTACGATCCCCGTTGGACCCTGCTGCGGTTCAACGACGACAAGGTGCCGGGCGTCGACCTCAACTCCCAAATCGTGTGGAGCGCACCGCCCGGCTTCTACCTCGTCGCCGCGGTGTCGAGCGACGGCGCGGCCGGCGACTACCTGCTCGACACCGAGTTCGAGCCGGAGGAGTATGAGCCGCCGCCGGCTCCCACGCCCACCCGCCCCATCGGCGCGACCCCGACCCGCACCAGCACGCCCACCCCGCCGGGCGAGGTGACGCCCACCGGCAAGCCGGTGGATGTCGGCAAGATCTACATGCCTTACGGGGCCAAGGAGGCGGCGCGCCCCTGACGAGGCGGAGTCGGATCGGAAATCTCGCCGGCGGGAGCCAGGCGGTTGGAAACCGCGGCTAGGGGCCTTCGGCCGAGCGTCGGCCTTCGCCGACTATTCATGTCGCCGAAGGGCGACATTCGGCGGCTCCGCCGCCCCTAGCCGCGAATTCCATTCGCCTGGCTCCCGCGGGCGAGAATGCGATTGCCCTGGACCGAATCCCGCGTCCTCACTAGAATACCGACCCGCCGGCCATCGGGACATTTCCACGGGTCCCGATCGGCCGGCCCTTCGGAATCCTTTCACCCCTTGGCGATGCCACCATGTCGACGCTTGGACGCAACGATCCCTGCCATTGCGGCAGCGGGAAGAAGTACAAGAACTGCCATCTCACCCTGGACCGCGAGGCGGCCGGCGAGCGGGCCGAGGCCGAGCGGGCGCGCCGCGAGCGGCTGGAGGCCCTCGGCCACCCCAGCGACGCCGAGATGCGCGTGCTCTACCAGGAGCTGACCGGCCGCGCACCGCCGGCCGGGCCGCTGCCCGACCAGGCCCGCGCCAGCGTCGTCGAGCTCTGGCGCCAGCGCCGCGCCAGCGATGAGGCCAAGAAGAAGCTCGCGCCGGAGCGCAAGCGCTGGGAGAAGCACTTCCAGGCCCATCCCGAGGAATTCGACGCGGTCGCTGTGGCGCTCGGGCGCGACCCCTACTTCGACCGCTACAAGCTGACCAACGCCAACCGTCGCAAGGTACGCCAGAAGCTCGGCTCACCGCCCACGGACGATCCCGCCGCGCTGGCCGCTTACACCGCCGAAGCCATTGCGCTGACCCTGGACGACGACGACCGCGGCACCATGCGCGAAGGCCTCAACGCCCGCTTGCCCGACCTGGTCGATGCCGGGCAGATGAAGGAAGCCACCGTCGTCGCGGTTTCCGCCGAGCGCGTGGTGGACCGCGATTTGCCCCCCAATCCCTTCCTGCGGGACGTGATCCTGCGCAGCATGAAGGGCACGCCCGGCACCGACGCTCAACCTGCGAACCGGCCGCCCCCAACCACCTCCAACCCAAACCCCACCTCCAACCCAAGGCAGCGCGGATGACCTCCACCCGGATGCCCGACCTTCCCTACATCTTCCAGCTCAACACCTCCGGCGGCGGCGTGCCCAAGCTCGCCCGCCGCGCGGACGAGGTCACCCCGCTCGGCCTGGCGCACGACCGCCAGGCCAACGCCACCGGCCACGGCGGGCCGGACCGCGCGCTCTGCCTCTACGCCCTGGAGCGCATCCTCGCCCTGCAGGCCGAAGGCCACCCGATCTTCCCCGGCGCCATCGGCGAGAACCTCACCGTCGCCGGCCTGGACTGGGACCTCCTCACCCCCGGCACCCGTCTCCGCCTCGGCGACACCGTGCTGGTGGAGATCGCCCGCTACGCCGGCCCCTGTACCAAGATCGCCGAGGCCTTCTCCGACGGCGACTTCACCCGCGTGCTGCACGACGCCCACCCCGGCTGGTCACGCTTGCTGGCGCGCGTGCTGGTGCCCGGGAGGGTAGTGGTGGGGGATGCGGTGGCGGTGGTGGAGGGGCAGCCCCAAGCGTGATCGGACCTCCACGGCTTGACGGACCAGCGCGGACCGGATAGAATTCCGAACACTTGTTCGTTGTCCGTTTCACCCCAGGAAGTATCCGATGTCACGCCTGATCCAACCCGACAGCACCTCCAACCAGCGTCAGCGCTGGCGGCGCACGATTGCCGAGGCGCTCCACCACCTGATGGCCAAGCGCGCGCTGGATGACGAGGCCAAGGACCTCGCCGCGCTGATCGTCTTCGCCCTGCGCGAGATCAGCACCGGGGTCGAACAGTCCGCCAGCGTGTGGGACAAGCGGCACTACTACATCAAGGCGGACCGGCTGCGCGCGGATTGGGAGTGGTGCGGGCGCTCCGCGAGCCGCATGACCAGCTTGATCCGGGTCGACGACTGGGTGCGGCTGCCCGTGGTGCTGGCGGACCTCGCGCCGCGCTTCGCGGATGTGCATGTGTCCAAGCTCACCCGGTCGTCCGAGCTGTGGAAGGGGGCCTACGAGCGGCTGAAGGCGGAGGTTTGAGGGCGCCTTACCCGATTCCGGCGGAGCGGCGGCAGGTCGATCTGGTGGTTCAGCGGTCGCGCTTTATCGCGACCGCCGATCACAGCCCGACGGTGGAGGCGGCCAAGGCGCTGATCATCGAGATGCGGCGGGCCTTTCCGGGCGCCACCCACCATGTCCACGCCTTCGCGGTCGGCTTCGGCGCCAGC
>CAZCJG010000325.1:0-5923 GCA_964498575.1 uncultured Anaerolineales bacterium
TTATGTTGTCGCCGAAGGGCGACATTCGGCGGCTCCGCCGCCCCTAGCCGCGGTTTCCAACCGCCTGGCTCCCGCGGGCGAGAATGCGTGCGCCCTGGGGTTGCTTGCACCCCAACCTCCCCCATGCTAACCTGGGTTCCCGCTGATCGATCCCAGGGAGGTTCCCCATGCACTGCCTTGCCCGCCTCATCGATTGTGTGCGCCCCAGGGTCGCCATTCGTCGGATGGCGGGTGCGCGCTCGTTCGCGGTTGTGCGCCTCGCCGTCGTCATCCTTTGCGCGGCGCTCGCCACGCAATCGGGGACGGCTGCCGCGAAGGGGCCCGAAGTGCTCCTCGACGGCGTGCGGCGTGTCGCCGCGCCCGGGGTGCCGGGGCCGTTGTGCGTGTTTGGCACGGGCGCGTGGACCCGGCCGGTGGTCGTCGGCGACGGCGGCGGCGGGACGCGCCTGCCGGTGGTGGCCGGCGGTCGGATCGGCCAGGGTCTCGTCGTGGCCTTCGGGCATGACGGTTACCTGAACCAGGCGACGCTGGAGACCGGCGACACCGGCCGGCTGTTCGAGAACGCGGTGGAGTGGGCGGCCAAGGAGCGATCGCGGCCGCGGGTCGGTGTCATCGGCGCGGCCGGCGCCGCGGCTTACCTGCGGTCGAAGGGCTTCCCGGTCGACGAGATCGGCCCGGATGCCCTGGCCGGCCATGAGGTCGTCGTGCTGAAGCCGTGGGACGAGACCGAGGCGGAGGTGCGGGCGCTGATGGACTTCGTCGAAGCCGGCGGCGGGCTCGTCGCGGCGGCGACCGGCTGGGGTTGGGCACAGCTCAACCCGGACCAGGATCTGCAGCGGGACTTTTCGGGCAACCGCGTGCTCGCCCGTGCGGGCATCCAGTGGGCCGACGACTGGCTCGGCGAGACCGATCCGGCCGGCGGCTACGCGGTCGACGGCCCGCCGTCCGAGCTGACCGCGGCGGACGGCGCGCTGGAAGCGGCGCTGGCGCACTCGATCGGCGGGCGCAGTCTGACCCGGGCCGAGCTCGCACAGGTCTCGCGCACCCTCGTCGCCAACGCCGTCTGCGCGCCGCCGGACGACGCCGTGCTCCTGCCGCGGCTGCGCGCGGCGGTGCCGGAGATCGTCGTCCCCTCGCCGGAAAATCCGGTGATGCCGGACGAGGTGCTGGATCGGGTGGCGGTGACGGTGCAAACGCGGGACTTCGACGCGCTGCCGCTGGATCAGGCGCGCGCCCACCCAGCCGCGGCGCGCTTCCCGGGCGCCGTGCCCGCGGACGCGCCGCGGGTGACGCGCGCGCTGACGGTGACGACGGCAACCCAGGAGTGGCACTCGTCCGGGCTCTACGCCCCGCCCGGCGAGGTCATCACGATCCGGATACCGGATGGCGCGGCGAACGGCGGCTGGACGCTCCAGATCGGCAGCCACACGGACAGGCTGTGGGGTGTGGCGGAGGGCTGGCGCCGGATGCCCGATATCGTCCGCCGCTGGCCGCTGGCCGCACCCGAGACGCGCGTGTTCAGCCCTTTCGGTGGGCTGATCTACGTCCTGCCGGCCGGGAGCGAAGGCGGGGATGTGCGCGTCGAGGTCTCGGGCGCGGTCGAGGCGCCTTACTTCAAGCTGGGCGAGACGGACCCCGCGGCGTGGCGGGCGCGGCTGCGGGCGAGCCCGGCGCCGTGGGCGGAGATCGAAAGCACCTACATGGTCGTGACGACGCCCGCGGAAGTGGTCCGCGACCTGGACGATCCCGAGCCGCTGGGGCGCGCCTGGGGCGAGGTCCTGCTCAATGCCGCCGTCCTGGCGCGGCGGCTGGACCCCAACCGGCTCGTCCGGCGCGAGCGCTTCGTCGCCGACGAGCAGATCTCGGCCGGCTACATGCATTCGGGCTATCCGCTGATGTGCCATCTCGATCAGGCGGCCAACCTGGTCAGCGAGGCGAACCTGCGTGCCGGCAACTGGGGCTTCTTCCACGAGGTGGGCCACAACCACCAGAGCGAGGACTGGACCTTCGACGGCACGGTCGAGGTGACGGTGAACCTGTTCACGCTCTACATCTACGAGACGGTCTCCGGCATCCCGGTCAAGGCCAACGAACGCGGCTCGGTCGCCTTCGTCCGCGAGCAACTGGCGAAGGTGGACTGGTCGCGGCCGGACTTCGAGCACTGGAAGTCCGACCCCTTCCTGGCGCTGGCGATGTACGTCCAGCTCCAGCACGCCTTCGGTTGGGAGGCGTACTTCGACGTGTTCGAGGAATATGCCCAGCTTAGCGAAGCCGAGCGGCCGCGGACCGACGCCGAAAAACGTGACCAGTGGCTCGTCCGTTTCAGCCGCGCGGTCGGGCGGGACCTCGGCCCCTTTTTCCAGGCCTGGGGCGTGCCGACCTCCGACCAGGCCCGCGCGTCGGTCGCCGACCTGCCGGACTGGATGCCGGCCGGCTTCCCGCCGGGCTACGAGATCGTCCCGACGGCTACGGTGACGCCGAGCCGGACGGCGACCGCAAGCGCGACCGCGGTGCCGCCGACGCTCACCTCGACGCCGAGCCCGACCGAGGCGCCGCGGCCGACGGTGTTCCTGCCCCTGGCGTGGCAGTGACGGGGGGTGCTCCGATGATTCCTGGTCGCCGCTCCGGATGCCGGGCGCTGTTCGCCGTCGCGGCACTGGCCTTGTGTCTCGATCCGGCCGCCGCCGGAACCCTTCCGCAGGCAAGCGGTGACCCGGACTTCGGCGCGATCGACGCATACGTCGAAGCGCAGATGGCAAGCCTGAACATTCCGGGCATGGCGCTGGCCGTGGTGCGCGGTGATCAGATCGTTTATGTCAAGGGCTATGGCAGCGCGGATGCCACGGGGCGGGCCGTGACCCCGCAAACGCCGTTCTTCCTCGCCTCGCTGGCGAAGCCGATGACGGCGCTGGCGGTGATGCAACTGGCCGATGCGGGCCGGCTCGACCTCGACGCCCCGGTGCAACGCTATGTGCCGGGGTTTCGCGTCGCGGATGAGGCGGCGTCGGCCCGGATCACGGTGCGCGACCTGCTGCAGCACACCAGCGGGCTGCCCGAAGCGGCGGGCTTGCCGTTCGGCGGGATCGAGGACCTGCGCCCCGACGCTCTGGAGCGGCGCGTCGAAGCGCTGCGCGAGGTCCAGCTCGTTCATCCCGTCGGCACGACCTACGAATACGGCAACCTGGATTACAACAGCCTGGCGCTTGTGATCCAGACGGTCGCCGGGCAACCGTTTGAAGCGTACATGCGCGAGCACGTCTTCGCACCGCTCGGCATGGACCAGACCTTCACGTCCAAGGCGGAGGCGCAACAACAGGGTCTAACCGCCGGCCATCGCTATTGGTTCGGGCAACCCGTGGCCTTCGATCCGCCCTTTGATCGCGGGAGCCTGGGGGCCAGCTCGGTCATCGCCAGCGTCGAGGATGTCGCGCGTTTCCTGATCCCGCATCTCAACGCCGGTCGCGTGGGCGACAAGCAACTGGTCTCGCCACAAGCGATGGACGAGGTCCTGGCGCCTGTGGGAACCAAGCCCAACAGCGACGAGGCCTATGCGATGGATTGGGGCATCCTACAGGTCGACGGGCAACCGTGGGTGATCAAGGGCGGCGACTTGGCGGATTTCAAGACGCAGATCGTGCTCGTGCCGGAGGCCGAGCTAGGTGTCGTCACCTTGATCAACGCCAACGATCGCCTCGGCAGCCTCCTGGGCGACCTGCGGATCCCGTTCCTGCCGATCGCGGTGACCCATTTGCTCTTGGGCGATGATGCACCGCGGGTCCCGCCGCCGAGCCGCCTACCTTCCACGGTACGCGCCGTCTCCGTGCTGATCCTCCTCATGCAGGTGCTGTGGATCGCCTGGTCGGCGTTCATCCTGCGCCGCTGGCGGACGCAGCCGGCGCGTCGACCGCGCGGCCGATGGCGCATCGCGTGGCGCGTGGGCGCGCCGGTGGCCGTGATGCTGGCGCTGGCGCTGCTGGCCTTGGTCGGCGCGCCGCGGCTCTTCGGCGTGCCGCTGTCCTTCGTCACCTACATGGCGCCGGATTGGGGCTATACCCTGATCGCCATCGGCGTGCTCGGGATCGGCTGGAGCATCGCCTGGCTCGCGCTGGCGATCGGCGTACTCCGTTCCGGGGAAGGCGGCGCGCCGGCGAGCGCGACGCCGCCGGCAACGGCCTAGCGCCGGGCGCGCCGCCGACCGAGTCCGCCAGGGACGCCGAGGGCCGGGGGGCGAACCCCGGCCCTCGACGGTGCGGGCACGCGCCGCGGTGCGCGGCAACCGCGGCTACTGGCAGCTCTGGACCGCGTTGTTCGGGTAGAGCGGCACCAACGCGATGGTGATGGGGTTGTGCTTCACGAAGTTCAACTGCACGTCGTTCGCGAAGCCGTTGAGATCGTGGATGCCGGGGAAACCACCCTGGGACTGGTTGTTGCAGAAGACATTGTTGGCGCGGATGACGTTGAGGCCCGCGCCCTGATCCAGGACGATCCCGCTGTTTTGGTTCTCCGCGACGAGGTTGGGACGACCGTCCCGCCCGATCACGTTGCCCGTCGAGGCCTTGATCACCACGCCGTCCTTGGCGTTCAGGCTGAACACGTTGTCGAACACCGCGTTGTTGTTGCTGGCGCCCTCGATGGCCAGGCCGTCGCTGCCGCAATGCTCGGCGCTGTTGCCGTCCTGGATGAAGTTGGCGTCCGACCCTTCCGTCAGGTGAATGCCGTCGGCGAGCGGCGCCTTGCCGGCGGTGGCGCCGATGATGTTCGCGATCAGCGTGTTGCCATCGCTGTTCTTGCCCAGGGCGATGCCGGCCCGCCCGGCCTTGCCGATCGCGTTGTGGCCGATCATGCAGCCCGTGCAGCCATGGCCACCCGGCTGGCCGGTGGTCAGGGCGATGCCGTCCACGCTGACCTCGTCGATCGCGTTGCTGACGAGCACCTGAGCGTCGCTGTTATCCACCAGGATGCCCGAGCCCGCTAGGACGAACTCCAGGATGTTGTTCGAGATCGTGTTGGCCGCGCCGGCGTTCGTGACGTTGATCGCGTCACCGGTCGCCACCTGCTTGACCAAGTTGTTCGCGACCTGGTTCTCGACGCTGTTCTGGAGCTTGATGCCATGCAGCCCGGGTTGGTTGACGTTGTTCGGTCCCTGTACACCGATCTGGTTGGTGTTGCTGCCGTTGGGACCGTGGAGCATGATCCCGGCATCCGTCGAGCGACTGGTCACGTTGAAGAAGACCTGGTTGCTGTTGCCCCCGAACAGCTCGATGCCGATGCCACCGCTGTCGTCGACGGTGACCTCGTGGAGCGTGGAGGCCGTCGCGCCGTCCGTTCGCACGCCGACCGCGGAAGGCGCCCTGACCCAGTGGCACCACACATCGCCCTGGTTGATCTGGGCGTCGATCCCGGCGGCCAGCGATCCCTGCATCACGAAGTCCCGCAAGAGCAGGCCGCCCGCGGACCCGCCGCTGGTCAGGAACCCCGCGAGATGCCCACCGCTGCCGGCCTGATCGGCCGAGAAGTCGATGATCGACTGGGTCGGGTCATTCGGCCGGCCACCGCTGCCGACGACGTGCAGGTTGTCTTTCGTGATCTCGATCGAGTTTTCGGAGTAGGTACCCGGTCCCACGCGGACCTCGCCGTTGTTGAAGGCCTGGGCGAAGTTGACCCCGTCCTCGATCGCGCCCGGTCCGGTGAAGGTCTGCATCGCGGTCGGGGGGTTCCCCGGGCCATTGGCGAACTGCCAAGCCTTGACCACGCCCGTGGGGTCCCAGTCGATGCCGCACGTAGGGCCGGGATTCCCTGGCGTCGGGATGACCGGTGTGTCGACCGGCGTGGGGGTGGTCCCCGTGCTGGTGGCCGTCGCCGTGCTGGCGGCGGTCGCCGTGCTGGTGGCCGTCGCCGTGCTGGTGGCCGTCGCCGTGCTGGT
>CAZCJG010000326.1:0-5878 GCA_964498575.1 uncultured Anaerolineales bacterium
CCCGGGACACGTCTTAACATCCGGCGATGATAGAACGGTCCGCAACGGTGGTCGAACCGCGCGCCGCCCTGCGCCAGATCCGCGGGTCCAGCCTGCTCGTGGCCGGGCGGGCGCTGTCGATGGTCGTCACCCTCCTGGTCCAAGTGCTGATCGTGCGGCATCTGTCCAAGGGCGACTTCGGGGCTTTCGCCTACGCGCTCGCCGTGGTCGGCATGGCGGCGAGCATCGTCACCTTGGGGCTGGACCGTGCGATCACCCGGTTCGTCCCGATTTATCACGAGCGAGAAGACTACCCGAAGCTCTTCGGCACCATCCTGATGGTCATCGCGGTCGTTCTCGGGCTCGGGCTGCTGTTGGTCGCGCTCTTCCTCGGCTCCCGCGGCACGATCGCCCGGGGATCGATCGCCGATCCCGGCGCGGCGGAGCTCCTGCTGGTGCTGATCCTGCTGGTCCCGATCCAGGCCTTCGACGACCTGCTCATCGGCTTGTTTGCCGTCTTCGCCAAGCCCCGGGCGATCTTCATGCGCAAGCACGTCATCGCGCCGGCCTTGCGTCTCGGCGTCGTCGTGGCGCTGATCGCCTATGGCAGCGGCGCGGTCTTCCTCGCCGCCGGCTATGTGGTGGCCAGCTTCGCCGGTGTCTGCGTGTACAGCCTGATCCTGGCCCGCGAGATGGCCCGGGCGGGGCTGTTCCGGCGCTTCGAGCTGCGCGCGGTGCGGTTTCCCGCGCGCGAGGTGCTGGCCTTCAGCCTTCCGCTGATCAGCTCGGACCTGGTGTATGTGCTGATCAGCTCGATGGACACGCTGCTCCTCGGCCACTATCACGCCGCGACCGCCGTCGCGGCCTACAAGGTCGTCTATCCGGCGGCCCGCTTGAACCAGACCGTGCTGGCGAGCTTCGGTCTCTTGTTCACCCCCGCCGCCGCGCGCCTGTTCGCCCGCCAGGAGCAGGACGGCATCAACGACCTGTATTGGCGCAACGCAACGTGGATCGCCGTGATGTCGTTCCCGATCTTCGTCGCCACCTTCGTCCTGGCGCGGCCGGTGACGGTGTGGCTCTACGGCGAGCGCTACGCCACATCGGCGCCGTTCCTGGCGATCCTGTCGCTCGGGTTCTACTGCGGCGCCGCGCTCGGCCAGAACGGCCTGACCCTCAAGGTCTGCGGCAAGGTGCGCTACGTGGTGGTCGTCAATGCCCTGACGGCGGTGTTCAGCCTCGTCGTCGGCCTCGTGCTGATCCCGCCTTTTGGCGCGCTCGGCGCGGCCATCACCACCGGCGCCACCTTGATCGCGTTCAACCTGCTCAAGCAGGCCGGCCTGGGTCTGGGCACCGGTATCCGCCCCTTCGATCCACGCTATACCGGCGTCTACGCGGGCATCGCGCTGGCCACGGCGGTGCTGCTCGCCCTCGATCTGGCCACCGGCGCACCCGCTTATGTCGGCCTGGCCTTCGGCGCGTTCGCCTCGTTGGCGCTGCTCCGGCTCAACCGGCGGGTGCTGGATGTCGAGCGGACCTTCCCCGAGCTCCTGCGCCTGCCCCTGGCCCGACCCCTCCTCGGTGGTCCGCCCCGACCAGGCTGATCCAGCCGTATCCGTCTGGATAGCCGTATCCAACCGGATATCGGCATCGTCCTTTCCATCGCATCGGCGTGACTTCGCGCCCGGCCCGCGGCGCGAAGGGCGTAACGGTCGCGCGCCATTTCTTGTTTTGATTTGGATTGGCCTCCCTTGCCCAGGCTCGATAACCGGATTGGAACCGAAGACCTGGCGCCCTACCCGACCACCCGCGAGCCGATCGCGATCGTCGGGATCGGCTGCCGCCTGCCCGGGCGCGCGGACTCCCCGGAGGCCTTTTGGCGCTTGCTGGTCGAGGGTCGCGACGGGCTGGGTGTGGACCCATCCGAGCCCGGGGTGATCCCGCCCCGGGAGGCCGATCTCGCACCGGGGCGCCGGCGATCGGGCGGCAGCCTCGCCGACATCGACCGCTTCGACGCGGCGTTTTTTGGGATCGCGCCGCGCGAGGCGATGCGGCTGGACCCCCAGCAGCGCCTGCTGCTCGAGGTCGCCTTCGAGGCGCTTGAGGATGCGGGGCTGCCGCTGGAGCGACTGGCGGGCAGCCGGACCGGCGTATTCGTCGGTCTCTGGCTCGGCGACTTCGAGGCCCACCTGTTCCGCGATGCCGCGCATGTCGACTTCCACATGACCACGGGCAGCGGGCGTTACGCCGCGGCCGGGCGGCTTTCCTATACCTTCGGGCTCGAGGGCCCGAGCCTGGTGGTGGACACCGCCTGCTCGTCGTCGCTGGTCGCCATCCACCTGGCTTGCCGGAGCCTGTGGTCCGGCGAGACGACGTTGGCGCTGGCGGGCGGCGCCAACGTCATCCTGCAGCCCCCGATCAGCGTCGCCTATGGCCGGTCGGGCATGCTCGCCGCCGATGGCCGCTGCAAGTTCGGCGACGCGCGGGCCGATGGCTACGTGAGAAGCGAGGGCGCGGGGATCGTGGTGCTCAGGCCGCTCGCGCGCGCGCTGGCCGACGCCGACCCGATCTACGCCGTGATCCTCGGCGGCGCGGTCAACAACGACGGGCGCGGCAGCGGGCACCTGGTGACGCCGGCGAGCGCGGGGCAGATGGCCTTGCTGCGGTTGGCCTATGCCGACGCCGGCGTGCCGCCCGGCACGCTGCGCTACCTCGAGGCCCACGGCACCGGCACCGCGGTCGGCGACCCGGTCGAGCTCGCCGCGCTGGGCGCCGTGCTGGCGGAGGACCGCCGGGCGGCGGCGTCCTGCGCCGTCGGCTCGGTGAAGACCAACATCGGGCACACGGAGGGCGCGGCCGGCGTCGCCGGCGTGATCAAGACCGCCCTCGCCCTGCGCCACCGCCGGATCCCGCCCAGCCTGCACTTCGAGGTTCCCAACCCGGCGATCCCCTGGGCGGACCTGCCGCTCCACATCCCTCGGGCCGTGGAGCCCCTGCCGCCGGAGGGGCGCGTCGTGGCCGGGGTCAGCGCCTTCGGCATCACCGGCACGAACGCCCACCTGGTCCTGGCTACGCCGCCCGAGCCGGCGGACCCGCCCATTCCGCCCGCCGCCGCGCGCCGCGCGTGGCTGGTGCCGATCTCGGCCCACAGCCCCGCGGCGCTGCGCGATCGGGCGCGCGCGCTCGCCACCGCGGCCCCGTCGGCGCTCGGCGACCTGGCCTACACGTCCGCGGTCCGGCGCACGCACCTCGCCCATCGGCTGGCGGTCACGGCGACCGACGCCGGCGAGCTCGCCGCGCAGCTCCAGGCGGCGGCCGATCGTTTGGAGGAATCGGGAGCAGCCGCGCCTCCGGCCCCGGCTGATGTCGGAACAGCGGCGGCTCCGACCGATCAACGAACGGACGACAAGTCACAGATGGACGGGGAGACGCGCGCGGTCTCGGACCCGGCCGCCCCGCCGACATCCAACCCCCCGAAAATCGCGTTCGTGTTCCCCGGCCAGGGTGGTCAATGGCTCGGCATGGGGCGCGCGCTCCTCGAACAAGCGCCCGCGTTTCGCGCGGCGATCGAACGCTGCGACGCGGCGCTGGAGCCGTGGGCGGACTGGTCGCTGATCGAGCAGCTCGGCCTGGAAGCCGGCGCGCCGGGTTATCGGCTGGACCGGATCGAGGTGATCCAGCCCGTGCTGGTCGCGCTCGGGATCGGCCTGGCGGCACAACTGCGGTCCTGGGGGATCGAGCCCGACGCGGTCATCGGCCACAGCCTCGGCGAGGTGGCCGCGGCGCAGGTGGCCGGGGCGCTCAGCCTACCGGACGCGATGCGGGTCATCGCCATCAGGAGTCGCTTGATGCAGCGACTCAGCTGTCGGGGCGCGATGGCGCTGGTCGAGCTGGGCGCGGCGGAGACCGAGGCGGCCCTCGGGGAGTTGGGCGATCTGGGAGATCGGGCGGGGGTGGCCGTGATCAACGGCCCTCGTGCGACGGTGGCCTCCGGCGATCCGGAGACGATCGAGGCGCTCCTGGCTGCGCTGAGCGCGCGGGATGTCTTCGCCCGCCGCATCCAGGTCGATGTCGCTTCGCACGGGCCACAGATGGCGGCGCTCCTGCCGGAGCTGGGGGCTTCGCTGGACGACCTGCGCTCCCGCAAAGGGCGGGTCCCGATCTACTCGACCACCCTGGCCGAGGTCATCGACGGCGAGGAGCTCGACGCGGCCTACTGGGCCCGCAACCTCGGCCAGCCGGTCCGTTTCGCACCGATGGTCCAGCGCCTGCTCGACGCGGGCGTCACCGCCTTCGTCGAGCTCGGCCCGCATCCCGTCCTCACCGCCGTCGTCCGCGAGGCGATCAGCGCTCAGGGATCACCGGCGATGTCCGTGGCCTCCATGCGGCGTGACGAGGGCGGGCTGGGTCCGCTGCTGGAGACCCTGGGTGCCTTGTATGCGCGGGGTGCCGAGGTCGATTGGCCGCGGGTGTATCCCGCTGGCCGTTGCGTGCCTCTGCCGTGCTATCCCTGGCAACGCGAGCGGTTCTGGTACCCCTCGGCGGTGACCTCGGCTCGGGACGCATCCTTCGCTGCGCCCCTCGCGGTCTCGAACGGCGTCGCATCCACCGGCGATGCACGGTCTGGCGATCCAAGGCTTGACTCCCCTACGCCCGACACCCGAGCGCCCGACGCCACGGATGGGGCCACCGATGCGTTGACCTATGCGGTCGATTGGGCGCCGGCGCCCTTGGCCGACGACCTGTCCGGCGCCGTGCCGGCGAGCCCCGGCACGTGGATCTTGCTCGTCGATGCCGGCGGGCGCGGCGACCGGCTCGCGCAGCGCCTGCGCGCCGCCGGCGAGACGGTCTTCTGCGCCGTCCCCGTGCCGACGATCGAGGTCTTCCGGCGGCTGGTGCGCACCGCGGTGGCCGCCGGCCGGCCGCCGCTGCGTGGCGTCGTGCATCTCTGGGGGCTGGATGAGCCCGGTCCGGACCCGGGCTCCGGCGCCGACGCGCCCGCCGATCAGCTCTCCAGCACCGAGTTGCTGATGGCGTCCCAAACCTTCGGCTGCCTGTCCGGGCTCCACCTGGTCCAAACGCTGCTCGCGGAGGCGGCCGCCGCGGCGCCGCGGCTGTGGTTCGTCACCCGCGGTGTGCAGCCGGTGGCTTGTCCGTCCGAAGCTCCGTCCGACTTGGCCGGCCTGGTCCACGCCCCGCTGTGGGGCATGGCGGCCGTGATCGCCCAGGAACACCCCGAGCTTGGTTGCACCTGCGTCGATCTGGAGAATGCGGCCGGGTCGGGCGGCGGCGATCGGTTGTGGAACGAGCTGTGGGCCGACGACGGCGAGCGTCAGATCGCCTGGCGCGGTGAGGAGCGCTTCGCCGCGCGCTTGCGGCGGACAACGTTCGTGCCGGCGCCGGCGGCGCAGGTCGCGGCGGCGCCCGAGCTGGGGTATCGCCTGCGGACCGCTCGGCCGGGCTGGCTGGATCACCTGCGCCTGGAACCGGACCGGCGCCGCCGGCCGGGGCCCGGCGAGGTCGAGATCGCGGTCGACGCGGCGGGCTTGAACTTCCTCGACGTATTGAAGGCCCTGGGGACTTGCCCGGGGTTGGACCCCGGCGTGCCCGCCGCGCTCGGCGCCGAGTGCGCCGGGCGGGTCACGGCCCTCGGGGAAGGCGTCACCGGCCTGCGGGAGGGCGACGCCGTGATCGCCCTCAGCCCGGAGCTGAACAGGGTCAGCCTCTTCGGCAACTACGCCACACTGCCGGCGGTGCTCGTGACGCCGCTGCCGGCCGGCCTGTCGGTCGAGGCAGCGGCGAGCACGCCGTTGGCCTTCCTCACCGCCTGGTATGCGCTCGATCAACTCGCCCGCGTCGAGCCGGGCGAACGGGTCCTGATCCACTCGGCGGCAGGCGGCGT
>CAZCJG010000327.1:0-5870 GCA_964498575.1 uncultured Anaerolineales bacterium
GTCCTCGCCGGCGATGAGGCCGAGGACGATGCAGTTGCGGTAGGGGTGCGGCGGCACGGCGGCCGGCGCCCCGGCCCGGTCCGCCTCGTCGCTGCCTTCGCCGAAGAGCAGCGTGCTGATCGACAGCAACCCGTAGAACCAGCCGCGGGTCTGGTCGATCGCCTCGCTGATGAAGTCCGCCGGGAAGCGTTCGGCCAGCCGCTCGCGACTGCCGGGCTTGTGCGGGAAGCCCCACTGGGCGAAGGGCATGCTGCCGGCGTCCCACCAGCAGTCGATCACCTCCGGCACGCGCCGCATGCGGGCGCCCGGGGCCACGGGGCTGTCGTAGGTAACCGCGTCGATGTAGGGCTTGTGGACGCGCAGGTCGTCGATCAAGCTCGGGTCGGCCGCCTTGGCCGCTTCCCAGACCTGGGTGCCGTCCAGCCCCGGCTTGGCGAGGAGCTCGGCGTAGGAGGCGACCGCCTCCATGTGGCCGGTCGCCTCGCAGCGCCAGATCGGCAGCGGCGTGCCCCAGTAGCGCTCGCGCGAGAGCGCCCAGTCGACGTTGTTGCGCAGGAAGTCGCCGAAACGCCCTTCCTGGATGTGCTCGGGCAGCCAGTTGACCTCGGCGTTGTTGCGCAGGAAGGCGTCGCGGAAGCCGCTGGTGCGCACGAACCAGCTCCGCCGCGCGTACTGGATCAAGGGATCCTCCGGCGCGCGCGGGCAGAAGGGGTAGTCGTGGCGGTAGCTGTCGCGATGGTAGAGCAGGCCACGATCGCGCAGCTCGTGGATGATGTCGCGGTCGGCCTCCTTGATGTTCCGCCCGGCGTAGGCGGGACCCGCCTCCGCGGTGAAGCTGCCGTCGGGCGCAACCGCGCAGAGCAGGGGGACGGCGTTGGGATCGACGAAGCGCGCCCGCTCTTCCTGGAACAAGTCGAAGTCGACCTCGCCGAAGGCCGGCGCCTCGTGCACCAGGCCCGTGCCGCTGTCGATCGTGACGAAGTCCGCCGCCAGCACGCGCCAGCCGAGGGTCGCCGACCCGCCGGCGGCGAGCGCGGCCGTCCGCTCGCCGAGATCCCGATGGTAGACGTCGAAGGGCGGCGTATAGGCGCGGCCGACCAGCGCGGTCCCCGGCATCGTCGCTTCGACCTCCAGCGCCCGCCCGACCTTGTGCCCGATCGCCTCGACCAATGCCTCGGCGATGTAGAGGCGCTCGCCGGTCTCGGGGTCGCGGACCCGGGCATAGGTCAGGTCAGGATGGACCGCGGCGAAGTGGTTGCTGACCAGGGTCCACGGCGTCGTGGTCCAGACCAGGAGGCTCGCGCCGGGCTCGCCCGCCAGCGGGAAACGGACGTAGACGCTGGGGTCGTCGACCGTGCGGTAGCCCTCGCCGACCTCGCCGGCGGAGAGGGCGGTGCCGCCCTGGGGCCACCACCAGACGATCTTGTGGCCCTGGTAGAGCAGGCCGCGCCGGAACAGGGTCGACAGCCCCCACCACACGCTCTCGACGTAGTACTGGTGGTAGGTCGCGTAGGCGTCGTCGAAGTCCAGCCAGAAGCCGAGCCGCTCGGTCATGTCCTGCCATTCGCGCGTGTAGCGGAAGACGCTCTGGACGCAGAGGCGGTTGAAGGCTTCCACGCCGTAGGCCTCGATCTCGGCCTTGGTGTGGATGCCCAGCTCCTTGGACACTTCGGTCTCGACCGGCAGGCCGTGGGTGTCCCAGCCGGCCTTGCGGTCGACCAGGTAGCCGCACATCGTCTTGTAGCGCGGGAAGATGTCCTTCATCGCCCGCGTCAAGGCGTGGCCGGGGTGCGGCATGCCGTTGGCGGTGGGCGGACCCTCGTAGAACACGAAGCGCGGCGCGCCGCGGCGAATCGCCAGCGACTGCTGGAAGACGCGGTGGGTCTTCCAGAAGGCGAGGATGTCGCGCTCCAGGGCGGGGAAGTCTAGTTTGGAGGGGAGTGGGTTGAACATGGTGCCACACAACGGATTGCGAAACGGATACGCGGATCGAGCGGATTGGACAGATTGGCGATAGTTGACTTGGTCGATTGGGCTGGCTGTGTGAAGGTTCAATGATACTCGGGCGGGCGGTGGTTGGCGATTTGAGACAGGGCGGTCGCAGCTAAATCTGACTGCGGATTGGGAAGGTAGGTCTATTTGGATGCGATTGCCCTGGCGCCGGAACCTCCAACGCCGATCCGCTATATACTTGTGCTGTGGATAACCGAGCCAGCGCGACCCGCTCGTCGCGAGAGACTCTTGGCACGATGGCATCGAGGATCGCCTGCGCCGTCTTCGCGATCCTGCTCGCGTCCGGCCGAACGGCACCTCTTCGTGCGCAGGAGCCATCGATCCCGATCTACCTTCCGGTCCTCCTGCGCGATCGGACGCCACCCGTCGCCGAGCTCGTCGGGCACTTCGGGGGTGAGAAGGTGCGCACCGTCGTCACGCGCGGGCAGTTCGCCTGGGTCGGGCAGGGCGAGCGAGTGGTGGCGCTCGATGTCAGCGATCCGGCCACGCCCAGGCCGGTTGGGACGACAGGACCGCTCGGTGGCGACATCGTGCACCTGCGGGCGGTCGGCACACGCGGCTATGCCGTCGGGGCCGCCGGACTGCATGTGCTGGAGCTTGCCGAGCGGCGGGCCCCGCGCGTCCTCGGGCACTTGGCGCTCCCGAGCCAACCCCGCGCCGTTGCCGCCGTCGCCGGGACCGCGCTCGTGGCGCTCGGGCAGGCCGGCCTGGCCGCGGTGGATGTTTCGAACCCGGCCGGGCCGCGGCTCGGCGCCATCATCGACCCGGGCCCGCCGCAATCGGTCTGTTCAGTGCAGGACGTCCACGCCGTCGGGCGCTTCGCCTTCGTCGCGGCCGCAGATTGCGGGCTGCGGATCTTCGAGTTCGACGGGCCGGACGAGCTGCGCGTCGTGTGGATGGCCGTTGGCGAAGTCTACGACCAATACGACATCTCGGTGAGCGAAGGCTACGCCTACCTTACAGGTTTCGGGGGCTCGGGCATCTACGATGTCCACGACCCCAGCGCGCCCCGGTTCATCGGCGAGCTCGAGGGCCGCCTCCAGGGCGTCCAGCGCCCGCGCCTGGATCCGGTAGCCGATGTGTACGTCGCGGGCGGGCGGGCCTACGTGTCGAGCGCTTACGACGGGAGCGGCCCTGAGAAGCTGTGGGTCTTGGACGTGGCTGACCCACGCCAGCCGCGCGTGCTGGCGGCCCATGCCCTAGGCCGGGCAGGCGAGGTGCGCACCGCGGGCGACCGCGTGTATGTCACCGGCGGATCGCTCTCGATCCTGGATGCCGCCGACCCGGCGGCACCACGCGTCCTCGGGCGCTACGAGCTGTTCGGCGGTGCCCATGCGGTCGACTTGGTCGGCAACAAGGCGTATGTCGTGACCAACACGGCCGCGGGCGCCTCGCGGCTCGCGGTGCTCGACGTCACGCGCCTCGAAGCACCTGTCGCGCTTGGGGAGACCCTTTTGCCCGGTCGGAGTGGCCGGTGGCCGATCCCAGGCTTGAGTGTCCACGGCCGGCAGGCGTACGTGGTCTCCGGGGGAGACGGCGTGTTCGTCTTCGATATCGGCGACCCGACCGCCCCGCGGCTTCTGACCACCATCGATACGCCAGGTATAGCGATGGGCTTGGATGTCGCGGACGACCGACTGTACATCGCCGACCGGCCGAGTATCGGGAGCGTCGACCCGGTCGGCGTGTTCGTGTTCGACATGCGCGACCCGGCCCGGCCCCGCCTGAGCGCGACGATTCCGGGTTCGAACGACGTCTGGGGACTCGCGGTCGCGAACGGAACCCTGTTCGTCTCCGACAACGGGCTGCAAGCGTACCGGCTGGCCGGAGACGACCGGCCCGACCCAGTCGCCAACCTCCAACCGGACCCGAACGGCAGCTCGACGGGATCGATAGCAGCCGACGCGGATCGCGTGTACATCGGGTCCAACGACGGGTTGATCAGGGTGTTCGACTTCGCCGTGCCGACGGCGCCTCGGTGGCTCGGATCGGTGCGGGCCAACACCGGGGGGGGTATCGTCGTGGCGAACGAGCGACTCTATACCCCTTGGCTAGGCCTCGGCGTCTCGATCATGGACGTGGTGGATCCAGGCCGACCGTTCCGGGCCGGGTTCGCCCTTCGCGCCTACGAGGATTCGCACGACCCTGCAGGTCCGCATGGTTCGATATCGGGCTTCGATGTCGAGGGAGACCGGATCCTCTTTGCGTCCGCCAACGAGGGTCTGCTCGCCTACCGCATGCGCTAGCGCCAGGTCAGCGCGCCAGCCACCGGGGACGGCTGAGCTGTTACGGTGAAACTAGCCGGCCCCACCGCCCCTGCGCCGGGCCAGGGCCGCTGCCACCAGGTCTCGAAGACCCGGCCGGGCTGCCTCGGCAAGGGAGCGAACCTTCACGTGGCGCAGCCCCTTGCCCGTTCCCTCAAGCAGCCTTTCGGGATCCGCCAGCGTGGCCCCCTGGTAGAAGCCCAGGTTCACATAGCCACGGCGCGGCATGATGTAAGCGTAGCCGTCGGTCATCTTCTTCGGCCCGACGCCGAAGGTCGCCGCGTTGTCGCCGAGCCGCACGGTCTCCACGGCGCCGGGGTCGAGCTCCCGGATCATCTCCCGCAGCCTCCACGCGATCGCGGCCAGATCCGGCTCGACTCCTTCGAGCAGTTCTCCGAACGTGCCTTGCGCCGCCTTCGGTACACCAACCATCGAATACTCACCCTCCCAGCGCTCTACGCGCCGGCACCGATAGGAACCGACGGGATATTCCCCGCGCCGCCTGGTGCGCTCGGAGTTCCATCAGACCCTGAAGACCTTCATCACCTCATCGCCGAGATGGTTGATCACCTTCACCGCGATCCGCCTGGTTACCAGCCGATGGCAGAGGAGGGGCGGATACCTGGGGCCGATTATAACCTCCATCTTGCCTGCCAGTCCAGGGCATTACCCCGCCGCGCTGGACTGCGCCGCCCGTAGAACGGCGTCCTGCGCATAGTTGCCCCGCCGCCGGGGCGCGTCTATAGTCTTCGCCCGATCCGACCCCGGCCCCTGATTCATGCGAGTTCTCCACGCGATCCGCCGCCACCGCCGCCGCCTTGCCTTGGCGCTGGTGCTCACCGCTCTTGCCCTGCTCGCCCTGCCCTTCGCCTGGCGCGCGATCGTGCAGGCGGCCTATGGCGGGCGGATGTACACGGTAGACGACGTCCCACCCCGGCGCGTGGCGATCGTCTTCGGCGCGGCGATCTACCGCGACGGGGGGCTCAGCGCCATGCTCGAGGATCGGGTCGAGACCGCTGTGCAGCTTTACAAAGCCGGGAAGGTCGAGCGGCTGCTGTTCAGCGGTGACAACCGTTATGTCGAGTACAATGAGCCGGGGCGGATGGCGGACTATGCGATTGCGCGCGGCGTGCCGGCAGAGGCGATCCAGCCGGACTACGGCGGGCGGAAGACCTACGACACCTGCTACCGCGCCCGCGACATCTTCCAGGTCGACGGGGCGATCCTGGTCAGCCAGGCCTTCCACTTGCCGCGCGCGCTGTTCATCTGCGATCAGCTCGGGTTGGATGTCGTCGCCGTCCCCGCCGACCTGCGCGCTTACGGCCCGCGCTCGCTGCGCTGGTCGGAGAACCGTGAGCTTGCGGCGCTGCTCGGCGCACTCCTGGAAGTGCTGCGCGGCTGGCCGGCGGAGGTGATGGGGGAGCCGATTCCGATCGATTGACGACGGGAAGCCCGCGGTCCTAGTCATACGTTTCGACTTCGCTTGATGGCTGTTTGTGGATGGGTTACACTGTGTTCCGCCATGTCTGAAACAAGCATCATCACCTCTGAAACCATCTATCGGGTATTGCGAAGGATCCTCAGCGGCGCCGA
>CAZCJG010000328.1:0-5854 GCA_964498575.1 uncultured Anaerolineales bacterium
CGCAGCGCGATCCGTATGCTCGACAACGTGATCGACATCAAATACTACCCGACCGAGGAGGCGCGCGACGCCAACCTGCGCCATCGCCCGGTCGGTCTGGGCATCATGGGCCTGGCCGACGCCTACTTCATGCTGGACCTCGCCTTCGAGTCCGCCGACGCCCTGGCCCTGGCCGACCGCGTGATGGAGCACATCGCCTACCACGCCATCCTCGCCTCCAGCCACCTGGCGCGCGAGCGCGGCGCCTACCCCAGCTTCGCCGGCTCGAAGTGGGACCGCGGCATCTTCCCGATCGACACGCTGGACCTGCTCGAACTAGAGCGCGGCCTGCCGATCGACGTCGATCGCGGCGCGCGCCTGGACTGGGCGCCCGTCCGCGAGCACGTGGCGGCCCACGGCATGCGCAACTCCAACACGATGGCCATCGCCCCCACCGCCACGATCTCGAACATCGCCGGCTGCTTCCCGTCCTTCGAGCCGATCTACAAGAACCTCTACGTCAAGGCCAACATCTCGGGCGAGTTCACGGTGGTCAACCGCTACCTGGTCGACGACCTGAAGCGCCTGGGCCTGTGGGATCGGGAGATGCTCGAGCGGCTGAAATACTACGACGGCAAGGTCTCGGCGATTGACGAGATCCCGCCCGCCCTGCGCGCCAAGTACAAGGAGGCCTTCGAGATCGACCCGCTCACGGCCCTGCGCCAGACCGCCGCGCGCGGCAAGTGGATCGACCAGAGCCAGAGCCACAACGTCTTCATGCAGGGCGCCTCCGGCAAGCAGCTCTCGGACATCTACCTCACCGCCTGGCGCCTCGGCCTCAAGACCACCTACTACCTGCGCACCCTCGCGGTCAGCCAGATCGAGAAGTCCACCCTGGACGCCGCCAAGTACGGCTTCACCCAGAAGCGGGAGTATGCCTCGGTCGGCGCCGCCGAGCCCGCGCCGGCTGAGCTGACGCGGGCGGAGGTCGTGCCAGCGCAGGGGTTGAGTAACGGGCATGGCGCCATCCCTGCCAACGGCCGCGGTCATGGCAATGGCCATGCCGCTTATGCCCATGCCGCGGCGCTGGAGCCGGCGGCCGCGATCGCGCCGAGCGGCGGCGAGGTCAAGCTGTGCCGGATCGACGACCCGGACTGCGAGGCTTGCCAGTAGGATTCCCCATGCCCATCATCAACAGCTCGAAGACCGATCCGAACAAGATCCTGCCGATCCACTATCCCTGGGCGCGGGAGCACTACAAGGCCGGCGTCGCCAACAACTGGGTGCCGGAGGAGATCTCCATGCAGCGCGACGTCGAGCAGTGGAAGTCGCCGCACGCGCTGTCCGAGACCGAGCGGCGGCTGATCCTGTGGAACCTGGGGTTCTTCTCTACCGCCGAGTCGCTGACCGCGAACAACTTGGTGCTGGCGGTCTACCATCACATCACCAACCCCGAGGCGCGGCAGTACCTGCTGCGCCAGGCCTTCGAGGAGGCGATCCACACCGACACCTTCATCTACTGCTGCGACACGCTGGGGCTGAATCCCGACGAGATCTACAACATGTACCAGACGATCCCGTCGATCAAGGACAAGGACGACTTCGTGGTGGACTTGACGCGGGTGGTGTTCGACCCGGCGTTCTCGACCGAGGGCACGGACAACATCCAGCGGTTTGTCAGGGACCTGGTGGGCTTCTACGTGATCATGGAGGGCATCTTCTTCTACGCGGGCTTCGCGATGATGCTGGCGCTGAAGCGGCAGAACAAGATGGTGGGGATCGGCGAGCAGTTCGAGTTCATCATGCGCGACGAGAGCCTGCACCTGGCCTTCGGCTGCGACCTGATCAACACGATCCGCGCCGAGAACCCGGGGGTGTGGACGCCGGAGTTCCAGGCGGAGCTGGTCGCGCTGATCCGGCGGGCGGTGGAGCTGGAGCAGCGCTACGCGCACGATGCCTGCCCGCAGGGGCTGCTCGGGATCAACGCCGAGCAGTTCAGCCGCTACGTCGAGCACATCGCCGACCGGCGGCTGGAGCGGATCGACCTTCCGAAGGCATACGGCGTGCCCAACCCCCTGCCGTGGATGAGCCAGGCGACCGACCTGGCCAAGGAGAAGAACTTCTTCGAGACGCGGGTGACGGAGTATCAGGTGGGGGCGGCGCTGAGCTGGGAGTAAGCGGCGCCTGGTCCACGGGGGGGAGCCATGTTCGCACGATGGATGCCGCGCCGGCCGGTGCCGGAGTTGCCGCATCACCTGCGCGCAGCCATGCGGCGGCTGGACGATGAGCTGCTCGCGCTCGCGGCGGGCACTGAGCCGACCGAGGAAGCGCTCGATGCTTGTGGGCGTGCCTTTAGCGACTATATCGCGTACTTGACCAAACACAGTGCCACGGGAGACGACCGCAAGTTCGCCGAGGACGATCGCGCCGACCTCTATTTGAATGCGTTGAAGCTTACCGCGCTCCAGCATCCAAATCATATCCTGTGGCCGTTGGAATCCGACATTCGAGGCCGCGTCCTGGCTGGCCTGAAACGCCGGATTCGGACGAACGACAGCCCTTGGACTCGCCTCGGGGCGATCATTCCCGCCTTGCTCGCGCGCGACGTGAAGCTGGCGCTCGAGTGCTACGGCGCGATTCGGACCGACGCTCTGCTTCCGGATTTGGCGGTGTGTTGGGTGAGCGAGTCGATCATGTTCCCGAAGATCAACGAGGTCCGCGCTTCGGAGGCTTTCCTGGACGCGCTCGACCTGCCGCCCCGCCCCGTATGGCATGCCGTTGACACGCTCGATCCGTGGCGCCGCTGGGTGTTGTCGACGGTCATCGACCCGTCCTATGTAAGCGATCCCCGGCTCGGGATCTCGCCTGCCCTGAGTCGCGCATCTTGCCGCATTCTCCTGCGCGAGTGGTGGGGCATCCGCGACCGTGGGAAGGCGGAAGAAATCCTGCACTGGTTGATGTATCAAGGGCACCGGACTCCGCTCGCGGAGGAGCTGGCCGATCTCGACTTCGGAGACAAGGTCGGCACGGGGCGCCGCTTCGTCGCGCGGAACCACGAAGCATTGAGGAAGTATGGCATCGCGGCCTGGGATCTGTGCCGCGCGCTCGACGTCGCACGCCAATGCATCCGGGCCGACTATCTTGGTGAGGATGAAGCATGGCCGTGGATGGACAAGGCGGCGCGCGCTCTCCGCTCGATCTATCCATCCTGGCATGCGCTCGGCGACGATTTCGTGCTGGGATTCCGGTACTTCGAGAGTCTTGGGCAGGGCGAGAATCTCCGCATCCCCTACACCAGCGCTTGCCTCGAATGGCTGAAGCACTCAGCCGACAGCCCGTGGCAGCGCATCCCCTGGCAGATCGATCTCGCGTGACCGCGCCCGATGACCCGAACCCTGGGCGAAGACCGGATGACGGTGCATGACGGTTGGCAAGCCGGGCGGCGTGCGGGGAGAGGCGGCCGAGCTTCCCGTCGACCCTGCGGCAAGCATGAGCCTGGGGAGCGCCTGGTCCCGCCTGGCGCTGGTCTGGTTGATTCAGGGCGCGGTCGGATGGAGCCTGGCGGCCGTCCTGATCTTCCTGATCGTACGCCTCGCCCTCCTGCACCCGATTCTGATGGCCGAGGCTGAACAGCGTTTCGGGCTGGCTGGGCAATTTCTCGTGCTGGCCATCGTGATTCCCGGCGTGGCCGTGCTCGTCGCCCTGTTCACGCCGATGCTGCGGCGGACCATCCTGGCCCCCGATCCGGAGCGTGAGGACTTGCCTCTGGGCGGTGTGGCGCTGTCGCGCGCGGACCAGCCGCGCCTGTGGGACCGTGTCGACGCGGTGGCCCGGCGGCTGGATTCCCCGTCCCCCCAGCGGTTGTGGCTCTACCTGGACCCCGAGATGAGCATACGCCACTTCCCGAGCAGATCCGGCCGGCGCCCGGGTGGGGATTGGGAGCTGGCCTGCGGCCTGCCGATCCTTGCCGCCTGCGACACCGAAACCTTCGCAGCCTTGGTGGCGATCGCGATGGAGGATGTGCGCCGGCGCAGCCGCCTGGTATACCGCCTGGCCGCCGGCCGGGTTGAGACCCTCGTGCAGAACATGACTGAGCAGACCCTGACGCCGAGCGACGACATTCCCAATCCCCGGTGGGGCGAGGGACTATCGCTCCGCCTCGCCAAGCTGCTGGTGCCGGTGGTCCGCCACGCCGGCTATCAGGCCTTTCGCCGCGCGGCCGCCGCGGTCGGCCCCGAAGCCGTGGTCAAGGCGGCCGAGCAGCGCACCGTGCTCGCCTTTCTCGGTGATCGGTACCTGAGCACGGATGTCGTCTCAGCCCTCCGGAATGAGTTGCGCCCGCCCTTGGTGGAAGGCCTGCAGCGCTTCCTGGGCACGGAGCACAATCGCCTCCAGTGGGCGGCCATCGAAGCGCGGATGGTGGTGACCTGGGATCCGGAGATCTCGGCTTGGATCCTGCCCGCCCAGATTCGGCCCGGCCTGGGGATCGGGCCGGCGACAACCCCGGAATCCCGCGTCAGCGGCCCGCCGGTGCTCGGCGGCGAGTCCGCGGCTGAGCTGATCGAGGATCTGGACCAAATCGAGCTGCGCTTGATCGGGGCGAGATGGCCGAACCTGGGCACCCGGTCGCTCCAGCCCTGCGGATGGGATGCGATCGGAGCCGCTCTTGTCCCCAAGTTCCGCGACCGCGCTCTCGCCGCCCTTCCGGTGCTGGACGGGATCACGCTCGATCAAGTGCCGACCTTCGCCGTCAACCCGCGGGCCTTTGCCGCCCGGATGGGCTGGAAGAGCGGAGATGGCTCCGATCTGGCCATGCTCTACACCACCGCGGAAGTCCTTGCGGCGGCGATCACCGTGGTCCTGGCGGATCGGGGCTGGCAGGTCGATCTCAGCCCCGATGTCGCATTCCTGACCCTTCGCCACGGCGAGCAGTCCCTGGCGCCCGAGGACGCGATCGTCCAGATGTTCCACCATCGCCGGGCAGTCGATCGCTGGCGAGAAGACATCGTGGCGGAAGGCCTCGCCGACCTGGACATCGGCGCGGCGTTGACGCCGGCACTTTGAGCACTCCGCCATGCCAAGCCGTCTGATCCACCCTCCGCGAGCACGGGCCCGATGCGCAACTGGCTGCAACTGATCGCCCTGGCGGCGTGCTGGGCGCCGTCCTTCCTGTTCATCAAGGTGGCGCTGGGTGGCGGCGTCCCGCCGCTGGCGCTGGCGGCGGGGCGGGTGGTGCTGGCGGCGGTGCTCCTGGCGGGTGTCATGCTCGCGCGAGGGCAGGCCATCCCCCGCGACGGGGCGACCTGGCGGCGGCTCGCGCCGATGGCGGTCTTGTCGACGGCGATCCCCTTCGTCCTGTTCAGCCTGGGCGAGCAAGCCGCCGACAGCACGATGGCGGCGATCCTCAACGGCGCGACGCCGATCTTCACCGTGATCCTGGCGCAGGTCTTCCTGCACGACGAGCCGCTGACGGTCCACGCCGCCGTCGGCGTCCTCGTCGGCTTCGCGGGGATCGTCCTGATCTTCAGCCCGGACCTTCTGGCGAGTGCGGCGGTGGACTCCGGTGCCCAGGCGACGGCGACCGCCCGTGCCCTCGGCCTCCTCGCCTTCGCCGTGGCCGCAGCCTGCTATGGCGGCGCCAATGTCTATGCCCGCCGGCGCCTGCGCGGCCTGCCGCCGTTGGTAGCGCCCACTTTGCAGATGACGCTGGCGGGGATCATGCTGCTCCTGCTGTCGCTGGCCTTCGAGGCGCCGCCAGCGACGAGTCCGAGCGCGGCCGCGGTCGGTTCAGTGCTCGTGCTCGGCGTGGTAGGGACCGCCCTGGCCTACATGCTGTACTACCCGCTGATGGCGCGCACCAGCGCGACCTTCGTGT
>CAZCJG010000329.1:0-5851 GCA_964498575.1 uncultured Anaerolineales bacterium
CCGCGTCGATGCGCGCGACGGACTTTGACTTGGCCCTATTGGGGGTTGACAGGGGGGGGGGGCAACGCGTGTATACTGTGCGTTGCTCCCGGCGCCGCCACCCCCGCCACCCACTACCCCATCGCCCACGGCGCGCGCCCCGAGCGCCGCGGCCAGGACGGATTTCGGCCACTCCTGCTCACAGATCGGAGGATCGTTGCCATGCGAACGCGCTGCACCTTGTCGGTCATCCTCGCGGTTACCCTGTTCCTTGCCGCCGCCCTGTCCCCGCTCGGGATTGCTTCGGCGCAGACCCCCACGCCCGCCAAGGTGACCGGAGCGTGCATGGGGACGATCAGCACGACCCTGTCGACCACCGAGATGCGGATGTGCGATACCGGCGGCGTCACGACGCAAGTCGACCCGGATTGCCCGTTTTGCCCGGGCGGGATCAACGTGGTGTTCGCCTCGTACTTGAACCACGGTCAGCGGGGGCGCGGAAGCTGGACGAACCAGGAGCTTTATGCCGGGCTGAACATGCTCGAAGCGCTGCACCGCTCCGACGTCAAGGTCGGTGTCATTCTGTACAGCCAATCGGGTGGGCCGCATGTGGCACTACCGTTGACCAATATCCTGAAGGATGCGAGAGGGCCGATGGGCCAACCCAAATTCGGTCTTTGGGATGGGAACGCCGGCTTCGGTCAAGTAGCGACCGAGATGGTGAGGATGCTCCGCGACGAGCGGCGCGATGCAGCCCCGGGCTTCGAACCCTGTGAGATCATGGTGTTCTTCGCCTACCACACGGGCGGTCTCGAGGAAGAAGGCGCCGGGGCCTGGCAGAAGATGCGCGAAGCGGGTCGGATTCTCCGCGGCGCCGGTGTCCCGTACATCACGGCTTGCCCAATCCCTGAAGAGAACGATCCACGGGATTGGTGCACCGTGGTCCGGGAAATCGCCAAGAGCCCCCAGTACTTCTTACGCGCTCATGGATCCATGCGCGAGCCGATGGACAAGGTGCTCTCGGACATCCGCGCCGCCAGCCGCCCCGGCCGCCTGCAGGGGCTGCACCTGACCGAGCTATTGCCCCCCGGCCTGGCCTACATCGACGGCTCCGCCAGCGAGCCGCCCAGCGTGGTTACCGGAACCGCCGGCACCCTGCTCCGCTGGGCCTGGGACCCCCTCTCCTCCACCGAGCCGCACACCGTCACGTATCGCACCCGGCCCGTCGCCATAGGCCAGCACATCCTCACCGGCACGCTGCGCGTGGAGGACACCGCCGGTCGCTCCAACATCACAGCGATGCAGCCCATCACCCAAGCCGTCGCCGTCTGCCCCACCGACACGCCGACCCCCACCGCGACCAGCACTCCCACGCCGGTGCCAACGGCCACCGGCACACCGACGGCCACGCCCACCATCACCCCCTCCCCGATCGTCAGCCCCACGCCAACCCGCACGGCGACCCCGACGCCGACCGCGACCGCGACGCCTACGCCGACCCCCACCGCCACGCCGATCCCCGCCCCGGTCTACCTCCCGCTGCTGCTGCGTGAGAAGTGCGTGCCCGAGGTCCGCCGCATCGACGTCGCTCTGGCCATCGACGCCTCCTCCAGCATGACCGAGCGCACGCCGGCCGGCGGCTCCAAGATCGCCGCGGCCATCGCGGCGGCCCGCAGCTTCCTTGATGCGTTACGTTTCGACCGCGGCGACCAGGCGGCGATCGTCGCATTCAACGCCCAGGCCACGCTGGTCCAATCGCTGACCGGCGATCGTGCGGCACTGGACACGGCACTCGCCGGCATCCAGACGGCCCAGCAGACCTGCATCGTGTGCGCGGTCGACGTCAGCGCGGCGGAGCTGGCCAGCCCGCGGCATGTCGCCGCCCACCTGCCCACGCTGATCCTGCTCACCGACGGGCGCTCGAACCCGCGGCCGGTCACCGAAGCGGTGGCGCGGGCGGGGGAGGCGAAGGCGGCGGGCGTGGTGATCTACACGATCGGCCTGGGGGCGGACGTCGAAGCGGAGGCGCTGGCCGCGATCGCGAGCCGGCCGGAGGGCTACTTCGCGGCGCCGGAGGCGGGAGCGCTGGCGGGGATCTACGGGCAAATCGCGGTGGCGCTGCCTTGCCCGGTTGGGGCGTTTTGGGGTGGGCGGTAAGGGCAGGAATTTCGGCATCAAGCAAGGGGCCGCGGTGAAGGTGAGAGGCACTTGAACCTGCTTGTGCGCTGTCAGCAACACCGCTATGATCATCGCAATGCATCCTGTTGCCATGCGCTGAGAGGAATAGTCCAGGGATGATGGACACTCGTTCTAAGGAGGTCACGCAGGTGCGCTGGGAAGACTACATCACGATAACGCCGGGAGTTCGCAGCGGGAAGCCATGCATCGCAGGAACCCGGATCACGGTCTACGATGTTCTCGAGTACTTGGCGGGCGGGATGACTGAGGACGAGATCCTGGACGACTTTCCTAGCCTGTCGCGCGAGCACATCAGGGCGGCGCTGGCCTTCGCGGCGGCCCGTGAGCGTCGCCTGGCGGCATCGCATGCCGCATGAAGCTGCTTTTCGACGAGAACCTCAGCCGGCGCCTGGTGCCGGCGCTTGCCCTTGAGTACCCGGGCAGCAGCCATGTTGAGCTGGAAGGGCTTCGCGCTCAAACGGACGAAGCGATCTGGCAACATGCGCGCGAGGCGGAGTTTGTCATCGTGTCCAAGGACAATGACTTCCGGCAGTTGAGCTTTCTGCGCGGTGGGCCGCCCAAGGTTGTGTGGCTCAGCGTCGGAAATGCGACGACGGCCGTCATCGGGGCGTTGTTGCGCGAAGCGGTAGGGGCGATGGCGGCGTTTGAAGCGGAACCGGAAGCGTCGTTGTTGGTCTTGGACCTCTTGGCGGAGTGAGCGAGCGCAGCTCCGTCCCAGAGCAACGCAAGCGCCAGCGATGCCGCCCGAAAGTGGGGGTTGACAGGGGGGGGGGGCAACGCCTATATACTGTGTGTTGCTCCCGGCACCGCCAACCCCGCCGTCCGCCACCCCGTCATCGCCCGCGCGGTACCCGGTGTGCCTCGGCCGGAGCGAACACCAGCCACGCCTGCTGACAGATCGGAGGATCGTTGCCATGCGAACGCGCTGCATCTCGTCGGTCATCATCGCGGCTGCCCTGTTCCTCGCCGCGGCATTGTCCCCGCTCGGGATTACTTCGGCTCAGACCTCCACGCCCGCCAAGGTGACGGGCGCGTGCATGGGGACGATCTCCACCACGCTTTCCGCCAGCCGAATTCGCATGTGCGATACCGGGAGCATGACAACGGTGGTCGAGCCGGACTGCCCGTTCTGTCCGGGCGGCCTGAATGTGGTCTTCGCATCCTATCTCAATCATACCGCTGGCCGGCAGAATTGGACGGGTCAGGAGCTGACCCTCCTTCTGGGCATGCTCGAAGCGCTGCGCCGCAACGATGTGAGGGTCGGCGTCATCGCGTACAGCGCTCGGGGTGGGCCCCATGTAGCGCTCCCTCTGACCAACGAGTTAGGGAGGGCAAGAGGCCCGCTCAGCAACCAAAGGAGTGGGCAATGGGACGGGGGCGCCCCATTCCCTCAAGTGGCGACCGAAGTGCTGAAGATGCTGCGCGAAGGTCGGCGCGGTGCGACGCCGGGCCTGGAGCCCTGCGAGATCGTCGTGTTCATGGCCTACCATACGGGCGGTCTTGAGGAAGAAGGCGCCGGAGCATGGCAACAACTGCGTGAGGCGGGTCGGATACTCCGCAGCGAGGCCGTCCCGTTCATCACGGGTTGCCCACTGAGAGATGCTGATCCCGACCACATCAAAGACTGGTGTAGGGTGGTCGAGGAGATTGCGAAGACCCCCCAGTACTTCGGGCGATTCCCCGGCTCCATGCGCGGCCCGATGGAGAAGGTGCTCACCGATGTCCGCTCCGCCAACGGCCCTGGCCATCTGCAAGGGATGGCCCTGACCGAGCTGTTGCCCCCCGGCCTGGCCTACATCGACGGCTCGGCCAGCGAGCCGCCCACGGTGATCACCGGGACGGCTGGGACCCTGCTGCGCTGGGTCTGGGATCCGCTCGCCCCGCCCGAGCCCCGCACCGTCACCTATCGCACCCAACCCGTCGCCCTGGGACAGCACGCCATCACCGGCACACTGCGCGTGGAGGACAAGGCCGGCCGCTCCAACTTCACACCGATGCAGCCCATCACCCAAACCGTCGCCATCTGCCCCACCGACACGCCGACCCCCACCACGACCCCTACCCCCACACCGGTCCCTACCGCCACCGACACACCGACATCCACGCCGACCATCACCCCCACCCCGATCTTCAGCCCAACGCCGACCCGCACGGCGACTCCGACGCCCACCGCGACCGCGACGTCTACGCCGACCGCGACGCCGACGCCGATCCCCGCCCCGGTCTACCTGCCGCTCCTCCTGCGCGAGAAGTGCGTCCCCGAGGTCCGCCGCGTCGACGTCGTCCTCGCCATCGACGCCTCCAGCAGCATGACCGAGCGCACCGCGGCCGGCGGGACCAAGATCGACGCGGCGATCGCCGCCGCGCGCGTGTTCCTCGGTGAGCTGAGCTTCGACCATGGCGACCAGGCGGCGATCGTCGCCTTCAACGCCCAGGCCGCACTGGTCCAACCGTTGACCGGCGATCGCGCGTTGCTCGACGCGGCCCTCTCCGGCATCCAGACCGCCCAACAGACCTGCATCGTCTGCGCGGTTGACGTCAGCGCGGCCGAGCTGGCCAGTCCGCGACATGTCGCCGCCCACTTGCCGACGCTGATCCTGATGACCGACGGGCGCTCGAATCCCCAGCCGGTCGGCGAGGCGGTCGCGCGCGCGGGCGAGGCGAAGGCGGCGGGGGTGGTGATCTACACCATCGGACTGGGGGCGGGCGTCGAGGCGGACGCGCTCAAGGAGATGGCGAGCCGGCCGGAGGGCTACTTCGCGGCGCCGGAAGCTGAGGCGCTGGCGGGCATCTACGCGCAGATCGCGGTGGCGCTGCCTTGCCCGGCCGGCGCGTTCTGGAGCGGGCGGTGACCGGCGGCGGGCAGCCTTTCGCCCGCCGCCGGTCACGTCGCCCGTGGGCTTACGGCCGCTGGTAGGGCCACCACATCCCCGGCGGGCAGGGCACGGCGTGGGCGATGCGGGCGTAGATCTCCGCGAGGTCCTCGCCGTCCGGCGCGAGGAAGGCGTCCGCCGGGCTGCTCGCCATCGCGGCCAGCGCGTCGCGCTCGATGTCCTCGCCCAGCCCGATCGTGAACAGCCGCGCACCCTCCGCCTTGGCCGCGGCCGCCTCCGCCAGCGCTTCGCCGACCGGCTCGGGATTGTTGCGGCCGTCGGTCAAGACGACGATCGTCGCGTTGTTGGCCGGATTCCGGCGCGGGCCCGCCAGCTCGGCGCGCGCCACGGCGAGGCCGCGCTGGATGCGGGTCCGCTGGGCCATCGCGATGCCGTCCAGGGCCGCGCCGAGCGCCGCCGCGTCGCCGGTGAGGGGCGCGAGCAGCGCGGCCTCGGCATTGAACACGACCACGGCCGCCTGGTCGCCGCCCGCCAGGTCCAGCCGCGCGACGAAGAGCGCCGCCGCCTCGCGCGCCGCCTCCAGCTTGGTCCGCCCCGCCCGGGTGCGCTCGGCCATGCTGGTCGACGCGTCGATCACCAGGACCACGTCGGCGTGCTGGAAGCCGGGCAGGCAGGCCGGGTCGTGGATCGCGATCGGCAGGAAGATCGGCTCGGGCTTCCGCGTCGCGGTCGGACTCGGGCTCGGGCTGGAGGTGGCGGTCGGCGTCTTGGTTGCCGTCGGCGTCCCGGTGGCGGTCGGGGTCGCGGTCGCGGTGGGGATGGGGGTCGGCGTAGGCGTT
>CAZCJG010000330.1:0-5753 GCA_964498575.1 uncultured Anaerolineales bacterium
GCCACGGCAACGCCGTCCTAGGCGGATCCTACGGATCGGTCAGCGGGGGCGGCGCCAACGTCGCGGTCGGTGACGAATCCTCGATCAGCGGGGGCCGCGAGAATCGAGCCGAGGGCCAAGGAGCATCCATCAGTGGCGGCGCCAGCAACAGAGCCGCCGGTTTCGCCGCGTGGGTCGGCGGCGGCCAGAACAACCAAGCCACAGGCGACGAGTCGGCGGTTGCCGGCGGTGTCAACAACGTGGCGTCGGGATTCATCGCCGCGATGGCCGGTGGCAGCTCCAACCAGGCGCCGGGACGGGAATCCTTCGCCGCGGGTGGCGTGTTCAACCAGGCGGTGGCCGAGAAGTCCGTGGTCGTCGGCGGAACGAGCAACGCGTCGAACGGCGCGGTCTTCGGAGGCACGCGGAATCGGACCGACGGCGGCGCCGTGATCGGCGGCACCGACAACTACGCGGGCAACGACGCCACGGTCGCCGGGGGGGTCGGCAACCAGGCAACGGGCCAGCTCTCGGCGATTTGCGGCGGGCGCAACAACAGCGCCACCGGCCACAGCGCGGCCATGGTCGGCGGCGACCGCAACACGGCCAGCGGCGTTGGCGCTTACACCGCCGGTGGTGACTTCAACATCGCCAGCGGCGAGCTGTCGGCGGTGGGAGGCGGCACCGGCAATCAGGCGCAAGGCAGCCGCTCGTCCGTCAGCGGCGGCCGCAACCGAACCGCACCCGGCGCGGACAACTGGGTGGCCGGCTCCCTGTTCGAGCCCAACTGATCCAACCGACCCGGCACTCGCGGTGACAGCCATGGGCGGGGATCGCTAGAACCCCGCCCATGCGCCGCCGGCGCCTCATGGCTTGGTGGTCGCCACGGCCTCCGCCCCGCCGCGCACCCGTTCGACCAGCGTTACCAGCCCGTCGCGATCGATCAGCACCACCGGATAACGCGCGCGGGCGGCCTGCTCGCGGGCGGCAGGGGTGAAGTAGGACTGCGTGACCACCGCCGCGACCACGCAGCCGTAGTAATCGCAGCCCGCCAGCACCTGCTGCACCGCCGCGTTGCCGACATGGCCGCTGTAACGCTTGGTCTGCACGCCGACCGCCACCGTTTCGATGCGGGCGATCAGGTCGACCCCGAAGTCCCCCCGATCCCGCACGTTGGTGCAGTCGTAGCCCTCGGCTTGAAGCATAGCGATCACCCAGCGCTCGAAGGCGAAGCCGTCGAGCTGGTCGAGCTGGTCCAGGCTGAGCGCCGGCCGCGCCCGCTTCCCGCGCTCGATCGCCAGGATCAGCCAGGCGAGGAAGACCGCCAGCGTGACCAGGGTGGCGAGCAGCAGCACCCGCCGTTGACCAGGGAAGGCGTAGATCGCGCCGCCGGCAAGCACCAAGTAGGCGAGCCAGAGCCAAGGCGAGCGCAGGCCGGCTTCGATGCGCTGGAGCATGGAGAGGCATTGTAGGCAAATCGAACATGTGTGCCAGTTTTGGGCAGTGGCCTATTCGCCGGCCCCGACGCCGTCCGCTCCGATGACCAGGTGATCGAGGAACGCCAGGACCGCCGCTCGATCTGCCGCCGCCAGCTCCGCGAAGCCGGCACGCGCCGCTTCGGCCTCGCCGCCGTGCCACAGGATGGCTTCGCCCAGTGTCGCCGCGCGGCCGTCGTGGAGCCAGGGGCCGGTGCTGCCGGTGCCCCAGAGCGGTGTGGTCAGGAACACGTCGCGTTCGACGCCCGCCTCGGCCGCCGGATCGGACAGGCCATCGCCCATGGCGTGGCGGCGCAGGTCGGAGTACAAAGACACCTGGATCGCGCCGGAAGCGGTGGTCTCGAGGCCGGACCGGCGCAGATCGTAGGTCAGTGCCATGCCCTCGGACCCCGGAGCTGCGATGGAGAAGATCGGATCGTCCAGGGTCAGGGACGGTACGTGGCAGGTCGCGCAACCCAGCGCGCCGAACCACTGCTCGCCGCTCGCCAAGCGCGCTTCCTCGTCTCCCCCCATCGGCGGCCAGCGGCGTGGGACGGGCCGGCTGGCCACCCAGTAGACCAGGGCGGCGATGTCGCCGGGGGTCAGACCAGGCACGGGCTGCCTGGCATCGTGGGCGACGCCCGGCGCCGTGGCCCCGGCCGGGCTCGCGCTCGCCTCTGCCAGCCCGAGGCCGAGATGCGCCGCCGCAGCGCCGCGGACGACGGCAGGCAGCTCGGCGATCGTCCCCTTTGCGCCGAAGGGCTTGACCACGAGGTCGGCGTCCACGCCATCGCCCGCCAGGTCCAGGCTACCGCCCGGCCGGGCGACGGCGCGGCCGAAGGGGATGCCCTTGGCGGTCAAGCTGATGGCGACGGGCTGCCCGCCGGCACGCGCTTCGGCACGCGCCGCCGCGGCCTGGGCCTGCAGCGCCGCCGTCATCTCGCGCGCGAGCTGCGCCTTGACCGCGCTGCCGAAGACCGGCTTGGGATTGCGTTCACGGCCCGGAGCCGCGGCGGGAGGGCGCGCGCCGGCCAGGACGTTGCTCGCGCCGTCGCCGCCGCCGCCGCTGACCAGCCGGACCAGGCCGTCCGTCCCCACGAGCTGGTTGTGGCAGCCGGCGCAGGCCTGGGATTCAGGGCCGGCAATGCGGTCGAAGAGGCGTGCCGGCGGTCCCACGATGTGCTCCGACGGTTCTCCGATCCCCGGCTTGGACTTCGCGGATCCCGCCGACATCTCCGCCTCGGCGACCGCGAGAAACGGGGTGTGGAACAGCACGGCGCCTTGATGCTCGAGCTCCGCGGGCCGCACTTCGCCCAGGTCGATCGCGGCCATGCCGGCCACCCCCGGCCCGCTGCCGCGGCCGGCGACGGTGGTGGCGTAGCCCCACGCCGCCTCCGCCGGGGCGTGCCGCGCGACGAGGATGTCGCGCCCGCCGCCGTAGCCCGGCTGCACAGGACGGGCCACCGGCAGGTCCGCGGAATAGGTGTAGCCTGCCAGGTGGACCGTGCCGCCGCGATCCAGCGCCAGCGCATAGGCCCGATCGTCCGCGCCGCCCCCGAGCAGCGGCGGCATCGGCAGGCGCCCGCCATCGCCGCCCAGCCAGGCGACGAAGGCGTCCTCGCGTCGCACCTGACTCCGCCCGGTCGTCAGCGAGGCGGCCGCGTTGCCCTGGCGGAACGGGAAGTCCGCCGAGCGGGTATAGCCGGCGAGGGCGGCGTTGCCGCGACCATCGACGGCGACGGCGTAGGCGTGCTCGGTGTCGGCGCCGCCCAGATACGTGCTGTAGATCAGGACCTCGCCGGCCGGGCTGAGCCGGGCGGCGAAGGCATCCCGCCCGCCGCCCGGGGCGGCTTGCGCCGCGTGGGCGACTGGGAAATCCGCCGACTCGGTGTAGCCGGTGACGAAGGCGTCGCCCGCGGCGTCGGCGGCGATGCCCCAGCCGCGGTCGTCGCCGGCGCCGCCGAGGTAGGTGCTGAAGACCAGGTGCTCGCCGCGCGGCGCCAGCTTGGCGACGAAGGCGTCGCTGGCCCCGCCGGGCACCGCCTGCAGCGCGCTGGCGAGCGGCCAGTCCCGGGAGTCCGTGTAGCCGGTCAGCAGCGCCCGGCCGGCGGGATCCACCGCGATGCCGTAGGCCAGCTCGTTGCCGCTGCCGCCGAGGAAGGTGCTGTAGCGCGGCGCGCGGCCGTCGGGGCCGAGCTTGGTGACGAAGGCGTCGCGGCGGCCGGCGAGGCGCGGCTGGAGAGCGCGCGCGACCGGGAAGTCCGGCGAGTCGGTCGAGCCGGCGACGTACACCGCGCCACTGCCGTCCAGCGCGATCCCGCGGCCCTGATCCCGGTGGCTCCCGCCGAGGAAGGTCGACCAGGCGATGCGCTGCCCGCTCGGATCGAGCTTGGCGACGAAGGCGTCCTTCTCGCCCCCAAGCTCCGCCCGCCAGGGACAGGCGATCGGGAAGTCGACCGAGTGCGTGTAGCCGGTGACGAAGGCACTCCCCGCGCCATCGACCGCGATGCCGTAGGCGCGATCCTCGTCCGATCCCCCGAGATAGGTGCTGTAGGCCAGCCGGCCGGCGGGGTCGAGCTTGAGTACGAAGGCATCGTACTCGCCGCCGCCGTAGTCCGCCTGCGCCGCGTGAACCGCCGGGAAGCCCGGGGAATCCGTGTAGCCGGCGACATAGGTATTGCCGGCGGCATCGACCGCGACCGCCCAGGCGACGTCGTAGCTGCCGTGCAGGAGGCCGCGATAGCCGGGCGCTTCGTCGGCGGCGGCCGGCGGCGGTAGGCTGGAGAGCAGGAAGGCCGCGCCGAGGGCGATCATGACCGGGAGACGGGTCGTCTTGCGGTCCGGACGGTAGCTCTGGATATGGGATTGGTGTAACATGATCATCTTCCCTGACACGGAACGATTCGAATTGGGGTCGTGAGAGGCGGCGGTCGGCGGACGCTGGGCAATGTCGACGAGTTTGGCCCCGCGGGCCATCGTGTTCGGTAGGCCAGGGGGCTAGGTGGATCATCGGGCTGGCGCATTATGGCACATCCCTTATAGCGCAGGAGAGGATGGCAATGGAACAGCGAGGAGGATCGGCATGAACACTCAGGTGCTGGACGGGGTGCCACTATGGGCACTCTATCTCCTGCTCATCCTGTTCTTGCTCGGGGCGACCGAGCTCGGCTACCAGCTCGGCCGGGCCCGTTTGCGCCGGCACGGGGACGAGAAGGAAGGCAACCTCGGCTCGATGGCCGCCGGAACGCTGGGGATGTTCGCCTTCATTCTGGCGGTCCTGGTCGGCGCGTCGGGTGAACGCTTCGCGCTGCGCCGGCAACTTGTGACCGACGAGGCCAACGCGATTCGGACGGCCTACTTGCGCGCCGGCTATCTCGATAGCCCCTACCCGGCCGAGATCCGTCCCCTGCTGGCCGAGTACGTCGATGTCCGCCTGTCCGCGCTCGACCCGGGGCAGATCGACCAGGCGATCGCCCGTTCCCAGGAGATCCACATCGAGCTGTGGGAGCGGACCGAGGCCTTGGCCAGGGCCAATCCTTCCGACGTCATCGCGCTCTTCGTCGAGAGCGCCAACGAGGTCATCAACTTGCACACGCAACGAATTCGGGCGGTCAGCGTGCGCATCCCCCCGCCGCTGTGGTTGTGCATCTTCTTGTTGGCGGGCTTGTGCATGCTGATGCTCGGGTTGCACAACGCCTATTCGGGGCAGCGAAGCCTCCTGGCGCTGGTGGTCTTGGTGCTGGCGTTTGCCGCGGTCATCGCGCTCCTCGCCGATCTGGATCGGCCCACCGCCGGGTTCCTCAACGTCAGCCAGCAGGCCCTGGTCGATCTCCAGCGGTTCATGAGCGAGTATCCGTAACCCGGCGCCCAAGCGGCGCCCAAGCGCCGCTACCCGCCGGGAAATCCGGCGTAAGAGCGGCCTATAATGTCGGACGATGTCATCGCCCATCCGCTCCGCCTTCCATCGCGCCTTCCGAGCGTGGACCCCTCGCCGCCGGATCGCGATCGGCGCCGCGCCGATCGCGATCGCGCTGGCCGTCCTCATCCTGGCCACCGGGCAGCTTGCCGCGGACCTGCCCGGCCCGGATGCGCTGATCACCCGGCGCTCACCCGACACGACCAAGATCTACGATCGCCACGGGGTGCTGCTGTTCGAGGTGCTGGATCCCCGCGCCGGCCGGCGCACGCGCGTGCGCCTGTCGGATCTGCCGCCGCACCTGCTCCACGCCGTGATCGCGGTCGAGGACGCCGGCCTCGAGCCCAACCCCGGCGGCGACGCGCGCGGCCTGGCCCGCGCCG
>CAZCJG010000331.1:0-5735 GCA_964498575.1 uncultured Anaerolineales bacterium
ACCCGGCCGAGCTCTACCACAACAACCGCGACGGCACCTTCACCGAGATCGCGGCCGCGGCCGGGATCGCGGGGCTGGGTTATGTCAAGGGCGCGAACTGGGGCGACTACGACAACGACGGCCGGCTGGACCTGTACGTGTCCCAGCTCGGGCCGCCGAACGTGCTGTACCACAACGAGGGCCCGGGCGCCGACGGGCGGTGGACCTTCGCCGACGTCACGGCGCGGGCGGGGGTGGCCGAGCCGCTGTACAGCTTCCCGACCTGGTTCTGGGACTACGACAACGACGGCTGGCAGGACATCTTCGTCGCCGACTACGGCATGCCGAAGATGGGCCGGACGGCCGAGATCGCGGCCAGCTACCTCGGCCTGCCGACCGAGGGCAACCATCCCATCCTGTACCACAACAATCGGGACGGGACCTTCACCGAAGTGGGCGCGTCCGTCGGCCTGTCGCGCCCGACGTTGACGATGGGCAGCAACTTCGGCGACCTGGACAACGACGGCTGGCTGGACTTCTACCTGGGCACCGGCGACCCGCTGTTCGAGTCGATCGTGCCCAACCGGATGTTCCGCAACGATGGCGGACGGCACTTCCAGGAGGTGACGGCCTCCGGCGGCTTCGGCCATATCCAAAAGGGGCATGGCGTCGCTTTCGGCGACCTGGACGGGGACGGCGACCAGGACATCGTCGCCAACATCGGCGGCGCCTTCACCGGCGACGCCTACCAGCGCGTGGTGTTCCAGAATCCCGGGCATGGCAAGCACTGGATCACCCTGATCCTCGAAGGCGTCACGTCCAACCGGCCGGCGATCGGCGCCCGGATCAAGGTGACGGTCGACACGCCGCAGGGAAGTCGCGACATCTACGCCACGGTCGGCAGCGGCAGCAGCTTCGGCGCCAACAGCCTGCGCCAGGAGCTCGGGCTGGGCCAGGCCAGCGCGATCCGCGAGATCGCCATCACCTGGCCCGCCACCGGCCGGGTCCAGGTGCTGCGCGATGTCGGCATGGACCAGGTGCTGCGCATCCGCGAAGGCGGGTCCGCCGCGGCCGGCGGCTAGCCCCGGGCCATCCGGGTCTCGGGCGAAAGGCCAGCGCCATGCTCCGCGCCGTCGCCTACGTCGGCGACCACGTCGAAGACCTCGCCGATCTCGACCGGATCAGCGAGCTGGTCGCCGACCCGGAGACCACGGTGTGGCTGGACATCTTGATGCCGGATGACGACGCGCTGGACTGCTTGCGCGCGGAGTTCGGCTTCCACCCGCTGACGTTGGAGGACGTAGCGCGGCGCCACCAGCGGCCGAAGATCGACATCTACCCCGACTACTATTTTCTGGTGGTCTACGCGCTGCACGACGTGGACGCGGCGGACGCGCTGGCGCTGACGGAGATCGAGATCTTCCTCGGCCCGAACTACGTCGTCACTCTGCACGCCGAGCCGGTGCACGAGATCGACGAGGTGTGGCGGCACTGGCACGCGCGCAGCGACGTCATCGGCGAGGACGCGGGCGCGCTGCTCTACGCCTTGTTCGATCACATCGTCGACGATTATTTCCCCGTGATCGACGCGCTGGCCGAGCGGGTGGAAGACGTCGAGCAGCAGATCTTCGAGCGCTTCGACACCGCGGCGCTGCAGTCGATCTTCCAGCTCAAGAAGGACCTGCTCGCGCTGCGGCGGATCGTCGCGCCCGAGCGCGACGTGCTCAACGTGCTGCTCAGGCGCGACCCGCCGATCCTACCGGCGCACGCGGTGCCCTTCTTCCAGAACATCTTCGACCACGTGCTGCGCGTGCTGGACAGCATCGACACCTACCGCGATCTGCTGTCCAGCGCGCTCGACGCCTACCTGTCGGTGCAGTCCAACAACCTCAACGAGATCATGCGCCGGCTGACCATCATCTCGACGATCTTCCTGCCGCTGACCTTCCTCACTGGCTTCTTCGGCATGAACTTCGACCGCCTGCCCTTCCACAACCCGCTCGCGCTGTGGATCAGCCTGGCGGTGATGGCCCTGACCCCGGCGATGATGATGCTGTACTTCCGCTGGCGGCGGTGGAGTTAGCAGACCCGCGCTCCCAGGGCGCTCACCGCACCCGCGGCTTCACGACCAAGGGCAAGTAAGCCTGCCGGCCCGGCGGGCCCGGCGTCAGCGTCGCGCTCGGCGTCGGTGACGGGGTCGGGCTGGCGCTGGCCGGCGGCCGGGTCGGCGAGGGCTCAGGGCTGTCGGTGGGCGCGGGACTGGGCGTGGGGGTGCGGATCGCTTCGGCGATCACCAGATGGCCGTTGCCGACCCGCACGCGGGCTTCGGCCTGCGTCAGGCTCGCCAGCGCGAGGCCCTCCGGCAAGCTCTCGGCGCCGAGGGACCAGTCGCCCGCCGCGTCGGCCACCACGTCGATGCCGACATCCGGGCGGCCGCCAATGCTCAGCCGCAGGCCGAGCGGTGTGCCGGCGGGTCCGGTGCCGTGCAGCAGGCCCAGGGCCCGGTCGATCGCGATCGACAGGGGAGGCAGCCGGAGGCTGGTCAGGCCGGTCTGGGGATCGACCAGGCTCAGCGTGGCATGGGATTCCAGGGCGACGATCCGGCGGTCCGCGTCGCGCAGCCAGCCCTCGAAGTGGCCGAAGGTGTCGCTTTGCGCCTGCCCGCCGCCCAGCCAGCGGTCACCGACCTCGAGCTGGAGACCGACCGACACCATCGGTGCGGCCAGCCCGGCGACCCGCCCGTCACCGAGCTTGGCCTCGACATACGGCGCGTTGGCGCGGGCGTAGGTCCGATGGCCTTCGGCGGACAGGCAGCCCGCCTCCACCGTCAGCCCGGCGCCCAGCGGCTGCCCGCCCGGCAGGCTGGCCGCGAAGCGACCCGTCTCATCCGCAAGCGCCTGGATTACGGCGCCGCCGTTCTGGAGGCCGCCGGGATGGACGAAGACCCTGGCACCCGGCGCCGCCCGCCCGATCAGCCGCCCGCTGGCGACGTCGAGCGTGGCCGTGATCGGCGCGACCGGGACGCGGAGCTGGCCGGCCGGCGGCGCGAGCCACGACGTGCCGCCCGTCCAGCGCAGGTCCAGCGCATCGTCGGCGGCCAGCGCCAGCGGTGCGTTGGCCGCGTCGCGCAGCAGGGCGTCGAAGGATCCGTCGGCGCGGGCCCTGCCCTCGGCCCAGGCCACCGCCTGGCCGGCGCGCCAGACACTGAGGTTCAGCTCGGCCAGCGGCCCCAGCCAGCCCGAAACCAGGTTGCCGCCGTGCTGAAGCTGCACCATCGGCAGGCGCCGTTCGCGCCAGACGATGTGGCCGTCGGTCCCGCGCAAGCTGACGCTGGCCCGGGTGCCGGCCGCCAGGTCCAGCTCGCCGCCGAAATCCAGGCTGTAGCTTCCGTCGGCGTCCGGCGAGCCGCGCAGCCTGCGCTCGGCGGGCAGGCCGCCCGGCCCGGCGGCAGCGACCGCGGTCAGCTCACCCCCCGGCTCGGCATGGCCGTGGATCGTGTCGGCCGGCACGTCGATGTCCATGTCCAACCTGGGAATGGTCATGTCGACGCGCTGGCCGGCGTACAGGATTTCGAGCTGGTCGCCCTCCGCCGGCGCCACCGCCTGGCCCGGCGCGTCGATCAGATCGACCTCGAAGCCACCAAACGGATCGGCATTGGCGCTGCCGCCGGCGCGCGGTTCGCCGGCCGGGCTCCGCAGGCTGGCCTTGACCACCGCGAAGGGGCTGGCCTGGCCGGTGACGTGGCCGCTGTCGAGCTGGACCGACAGGCCGGGCGCGCGCGTCGCCAGCAGCGCCCGGTGGCCATTCGGGAGCACCACCCTCACCTCGATCTCGTCGTTGGCATGGAGATCCCAGGGAGGATCGTTCAGGTGCAGGTCGAGCATGTAGCGGCCCTCCAAAAGCCCCGCCAGCACCTCGGTCGTGAGGCTCTGGTCGCCACGCCGGAGCGTGATCTGCACCCGGGTGTTCGGCACCGCCTTGCCGGCGACGAAGTCGGCGGCGGGGTTGGCCTCGACGGTCAACGGCGGCACGTCGAGGTCGAGCGCCCGCCCGGCGATGGTCACCACCAGCCGATCGCCGCCGAGGATCGGCAGCGCCTCGCCGTTGCCGTCGCGGGCGGTGAGGCGCCAGTTGGGGCTGCCGTCGGCCGCCGCGTCGGCGACGGTTCCCTCGGACCGCGCCACCACCCGATTGCCCCGCCAGAGGTCGAGCGACACCGGCTGGCCGCGCGGTCCGAGGCCGGTCAGCTCCGGCTGGCCCAGCACGACCTGGACGAAGGGCACAGCCCAAGCCAGGACAAGCTTGCCGACGCCGTCCGCGTTGCCGGGGCTGGCCAGCCCGGCCACCACGGTGCCGGTGGTGCCGGGGCGGATGTCGTAGCCGCCCCTGAAGTCGGCGCTGAACCGACCGCTGGCATCCGCGATGGCGGACAGGCCCGCGGCCGGCGCCCCATCGATGTCTACCTTGACCTTGGAGGAGGGCAGCGCGATGCCCGTGACGGTGTCCGACGCAGGGTCGGCGTTGGCCGACAGACCGGGCAGGACGAACACGAGCGGCTTGCTCACGCCACCCAGATCGACCGCCAAGGTGTCGCCGGGCAGGAGCGGCATCGGAACATCGCCAATCGCCCGCGCCAGCGGCAGCTCGAACACGCCGTCGGGTCCGCTGCCGCCTTGCCCGCCGCCCGACTGGGACCCTTGGGCGCCGCGCCGGTTCACGCTGGCCGACACCGCGGCGTTGGGCACGGTGCTGCCGCGCAGCAACGCGCTGTAGAGCGTGGCGGTGACCCGCTCGCGCACCCCGATGGCGCGCACCGTCAGCGGCCCGCGGGTATAGCGGGCGATGACCGGGGTACCCGGGATGACGTCGCTCATCTCGGTCAAGTCGACATCGTACTTGCCGAAGGGATTGACCGTGATGGGCGGGAGCTCGGTCGGTCCGGCCGCGGTTTGGACCAGGACGCGCACGCTCGCGTTGGCCGGGGCGAGCCCGCTGACCCGGCTCCAGGTCGGGTCGATCACCGCCGTCACCTGTGGCAGGGCCGTGCTGAGCCGGATCACGTCGTCCTGGATCACGGTCAGGGTCTCGCCGGCGGCGACGGCGCGCGCGTCCTGGTCGTGCTGCAAGCCGAGCGCGTAGTCGGGCCGCCCCGTCACCAGGACCGGCGCCCCGGAGTCGGCGGCCGGCGCTCCCGCCGCCTTCAAGGTGGCCTGGACCTTCGTTCCAAGGCTCGCGGTGCCGGTGACCATCGACTCGCCCAGCGTCACCGCGGCGGTCAGGACATCCCAGCGCGCCGCCCAGCGGTCGCCGCTGCCCGACACATAGGTCACGCTGCCCCACCATCCGGCATCGACATCGACCGCCTCGGGCAGCGCGAAATGGAACACACCGTCGGCGCCGCACGTGATCGTCGTCTCGAAGACCGCCTGGGCGCCGGCGTCGGACCTGTCGTAGACCCGCGCCTCGATCTTGGTGCCGGCGGGCGCCGTGCCGGCGATCGCGTCGGCCATCGGGTCAATCGTCGCGGACAGCGCGGGCACGGTCCGCGTGAAGGGCGTGGCGCCGGCCGGGTGGATACCGATCCTGTCACCGGCGAGGATCGACACCGGGCTGCCGGCGGCGGACAGGGGAACCTCGACCGCCCCGCGCTCGTCGGCATAGGCGGTGACTTCGACGAGGATCGCCGCCGAGCGTTTCAGGACCACCCGCAGCGACCGATCGGGCGCCGTGGTCCACTTCACGGTGTTGGAGAACAG
>CAZCJG010000332.1:0-5733 GCA_964498575.1 uncultured Anaerolineales bacterium
GTTGCCTCCGCGTGGGTTCGATCCGCAAGGCGATCGGCCTATAATCTCGGCACGGGAGGTCCCAACCCATGACCATTGCGATCGTCCAATCTCCGCCCGACATGCCACTGGAGGTCAACCTCTACCCGATGCCAGACCTGTCGGAGGACGAGTTCTTCGACCTGTGCCAGGCGAATCCCGAGCTCCGATTTGAACGCACCGCGAAAGGAGAGATTCTGATCATGCCTCCTGACGGTGGTGAGTCAGGCTATGGCAATGCCATGCTAATTGCAGCCGGCGTGATATGGGCCGAGAAGGACACGCGCTACGTGGCCTTCGGATCGTCCGTCGGGTTCCGATTGCCGAACGGCGCGACGCGATCGCCGGACGTCGCCTGGGTCAGCCGCAGCCGTCTTTCCGCTCTTACCGCCGAGCAAAAGCGCAAGTTCCTCCCGCTCTGCCCCGATGCCGTGATCGAGCTGCGCTCTCCGACCGATCGGATGCGCGACCTGCACGCCAAGATGGACGAGTATATCGCCAACGGCGCCCGGCTTGGTTGGTTGATCGACCCGGACACGCGAACGGTATACGTCTATCGGCCGGGTCAGACGGTCGAGCACCTGGATGCTCCCGACACGCTCACAGGTGATCCCGAGCTGCCGGGGCTGGAGTTCGATCTGGACAGGATCTGGAACCCGGACTTGTGAGGTTCGTCCTGTCGATTTCCGTCGTCGGCAATCCAGCAGCATCCGAGCCTGACCCTCAGCCGTCCTCGTCCGTCTCCGCCTCCTCACCAGCCTCGTCCTCCTCCTTCTCCGGCACGACGATCTCACTGGTCATCGCCGCGTCCAGCTCGGCGAACGAGTCGTAGCCCGCGTTCTGCAGGGCGGTGCGGATCAGCTCGAGCGCCTCGCCGCGCAGCTCCGGCGGCGCCTGGCTGAGCCCGGGGTAGTGGATGTGCCGCCCCTGGCCCTTGCGCCGGGTGATCACTTCGATCTGCCCCTTGGCGCGGTGGATCTCAATCGTCACGACGGCTTGCTTTTCAGCCATGTTGTTCTCCTGGTCACGGTGTCGCGGCCGTCCTGCGCGGGGTGCACGGGCTCCACGCCCGCGCCGTGGCGCCTGCCGCGGGCATGATTATATCCGGACACGGCCGCAAAAGCTTGCGGGCCATCCGCGCGGGCCGGCACTGGCCGGTGCCTGACTATGGTCCCGGATAGGTTTGGCCGGCCATCGGGCCCAACACGATGGTCGTGCCAAAGTGGGCGGGTGGAACAGCCACATCGACCGGTCGCGGCTCCCCGGCTTCTTGCGCGATGCCTTGCAGCAACCCCTCATCGTCCGGATCCGCCGCGATCAGCAGATAGCTCAGCACGGTGTCGAGCGCCTAGGATTGGCTGCTGCCACGGGCACGAGCTGGCGGATGAGCGAGCTGCGCCGGTCGGCGACGCTGTCATCCGCCAGCACGCGCGCGCCGAGGTGTACCGCTAGAAGCGATGGGAAGCCGGGATCGGGCACGCGTATGGGTGTCAGGGGGGCCAGCTCTTGGTCCAGCCATCGGAATCGCTCGGGCCTACCCGCCGCTTGAAGTCTTCGCGATAGAAATCCTCCAGTTTTTCGGGAAGATCGAGCTGCTCGGGATCATTAATCGTATCCGCCTGGGGCACCAGGTCATTGAGCACATAGTAGGCATACAAGAAATTGCCGCCACTCTTCTCGGGCTCAGGATCGAGCGGGTCTCAGGCTTCCACCGCGATCAGCTCTTCAAGCGTTGCGCTCGGCTTCCGGGGCAGCGCGACCGTGGCGACCAGCCGGTAGTAGCCCTCCACCTCCGGCGCCGGCAGGCTGGCCTCGAACCGCCCCTTGATTTCAGGATTGGGCTTCAAGCGCACCCAGGCGGTGTCCGGTGGCGCGGCTGCGACGGTGGAACCCGGCAAGGGCTCGCGGAAGACCAGTCTCACCTTGACGTCGGCCTCGTCGATCGGCTCACCCTCGTCTGTGGCAAGTTGCGCCCAGGCCTGGATCGTCTCGCCGGGGCTGTAGAAGTCCTTGTCCGGCTCGAAGGTGATGCTGTAGTCGAGCAGGGTCAGCACGGCCCGACTGGTGTCGTCGTAACGATCGACCAGATCGAAGTGCAAATAGTCCAGCACGCTGTCTTCCACGTAGATGTCGCCGTGGGCGGCGGGCGAGCGGAAGCGGTGGGTATCGTCCACCCAGGGGTGCAGCGCGCTGCGGGCCGGCACCGTGCCGTCGCCCGCCTCGGTCGCCTGCCATTGGATCGACTGGAACTTGCCCGCCTCCCCGCGACTGACGACCCCGGCGGTGGTGGTGCTCAGGCGGGTGCCGTAGAAGCAGGTCGTCTCTACACCCGCGGCCGCGCCCAGCGTCTGGTTGAACTTCAAGCCGTCCGCCAGGAAGGCCCGTTCGGCGGGCGTGTCCAGCCAGCGCGGATCGCCGAACAGGTCGACCCGCGCGTTGTTCTCGTCGCTCAGGAACGACTCGGCGTTCGGGATGAGCTGGTAGAAGGAAGGATAGGTGCGGATGACATCCTTCAAGCGGGGTCCCAGGTTGAACAGGTTGAGCTTCTTGAGCCCCAGCACGTCGATGCCCTCCAACAACACCTGAACCGACTTGGGGGCGCCGTCCCAGGGCGAGGCCATGTGAAGGAGCTTGCCGACGTGCTTCTGCCCGCCCTCCTGCTGGATGTACCAGCGCGCGACGATGCCACCATTGGAGTGAGTGATGACCCATGCCTCGGCGCCCGGGTGGCGTTTGCGCCAGCCGTCGATGGCCTGGCCCAATTGCTTCCCGGACAGCCGGTTGTCCTGCCGCCAGTCGTAGGCGAAGGTGTAGGCCGCCCGATCACCTGGCTTGGGGGTGGACGGGTCGATCTGGTAGCCCCAGGCCTTGAGCTTGTCGATCAAGCGGCCGTACTCCTCCTGCTTGATCCACGGCGGGGCGATCAAGATCTGGTCCAGGATGCCGGCCGGTTCCAGGTCGGCGTTCGGGTAGGCCATCGTCTGCAAGAATGCATCGACGGCCGCCTCGATCTTGAATGGATTTTTCACCAAGCCCGCGATGTTCAGCCACACGATCTTGCCGGTCTTCTTGTCCCGCAGCTTGCTGCCCATGTAGCCGGGAACGATGACAAGGAAGTGGGGGGGCGGTGCGTTCTTGGATGGGAGCTGACCGTTGGACATGATGCGCCTCCTGGCGTTTGGATGCCGACCCCGTGCCTGTGACGAGGCGCGATGATGATACAGGATTCAACATGAGGATACCTGCGATCGCGTCTGCGCGGCGTCTCAACCGCGTCTCCGGAGCGTCTCCCGTACCATCATGCAGTTTTCATCCGCCTCCAAGGCCGCCGGCGCTGTGCTAGAATGGGCGCGCCATGCTCCGCGACCAGCTTGCCCGACTGATCTCCGACGCCATCCGCGCCGCCCAGGCCGCCGGCGACCTGCCGGACTTCGATCCACCGCCGGTGGATATCGACCGCCCGCGCTCGCCGGAGCACGGCGACTACACGACCAATGTCGCCATGCAATCAGCCCGGCTGGCGCGGCGGGCACCGCTCCAGATCGCCGAGGCGGTGGCGCGCCACGTCGCGCCGGTGGACTTCGTGGGCCGAGTGGCCGTCGCGGCGCCCGGCTTCGTCAACATCGCGCTCTCGGAAGCCTGGCTGGCGCGGCAGGTCGACGCGATCCGCGCCGCCGGCGCGCGCTTCGCGGATATCGACCTCGGCGGCGGGCGCTCGGCGCAGGTCGAGTTCGTCAGCGCCAACCCCACCGGGCCGCTGCACTTCGGCGGCGCGCGCAACGCCGCGATCGGCGACACCCTGGCGCGGGTGCTGGAGGCCGCCGGCTACCGCGTTCAGCGCGAGTACTACATCAACGACAGCGGCACGCAGATCGCGCGCTTCGGCGCCAGCCTCTACGCGCGCTACGCCCAGGCGCTGGGGCGGGACGTCCCCGTCCCCGAGGACGGCTACCCGGGCGAGTACCTGAAGGACTATGCCGCGCGGATCATCCAGGCGCACGGCGACGTCTTCCTGACGCTGGCGCCGGACGAGGCCGCGCGGGAGCTGGGCCGCTTGGGGCTGGACATCGTCGTGGACTACATCCAGGCGCTGATGGCCCGCCTGCACGTCCATTTCGATCGCTGGTTCTCCGAGGCCAGCCTTTACACGACGGGCGCTTTCGATCGCGTGCTGGCCGACCTGCGCACGCGCGGCCTGATCTACGCGAAGGACGGCGCGGAGTGGTTGGCGACCAGCCGCTTCGGCAGCGACCGCGACGAGGTGCTGATCCGCTCCAGCGGCCAGCCGGGCTACTACGCTTCGGACGTGGCCTACCACCACGACAAGCTCGTCACGCGCGGCTTCGACCGGGTGATCAATGTCTGGGCGGTCGACCACCAGAACCAGGCGCGGCGGATGCCCTACTTTATGCGGGCGCTGGGGCTGGACCCGGCGCGGCTGGATATCGTGGTCTACGACCTGGTCAAGCTGGTCGAAGGCGGGCACGAGCTCAAGATGTCCAAGCGCGGCGGCACCTTCGTGTCGGTGGACGAGGTGCTGGAGGACATCGACGCCGACGCGGTGCGCTTCATGCTGCTGACGCGCTCCAACGAGCAGGTGATCGAGTTCGACCTGGGCCTGGCCAAGGCGCAGACCAGCGAGAACCCGGTCTACTACGTCCAATACGGCCACGCCCGCATCTGCTCGATCCTGCGCGTCGCCGCCGAGCGCGGCCTGGCGGACTTCGAGGCGGGCGAGGTCGAGCTGCTGGCCCACCCGCTCGAGCGCGCGCTCATCCGCCAGATCCTGCGCCTACCCGAGGTGATCGAGCAGACCGTCGCCCACCTCGCGCCGCATCATCTGCCGCACTACGCCCAGGAGCTGGCGCGCGCCTTCCACCTCTTCTACCACGACTGCCAGGTGGTCGACCCGCAAGCGCTGAACCTCTCCCTGGCCCGCCTCAAGCTCGTCGACGCCGCCCGCATCGCCCTGGCGCGCACCCTGGACCTGATGGGCATGACCGCCCCGGAGCAAATGTAGCCTCATGAAAACCCTCCTCCTCCTCCGCCACGCCAAGTCAAGCTGGAAAGACGATTCGCTCTCGGATCACGACCGACCCTTGAGCGGGCGCGGCCAGCGCGACGCGCCGCAGGTCGGGCAGTTGCTGCGGGAGCTCGACCAGGTGCCCGACCGGATCCTGTGCTCGACCGCCAAGCGTACTCGGCAGACCGCGGCGCTGCTGATCGAGGCGAGCGACTTCGACGGCGAGCTCATCCTGGACGGCGAGCTCTACGGCGCGGACCCCGAAACCCTGCTGGCGGTCGCGCGCGAGCAGGGCGACGACGCCGATCGGCTGATGCTCGTCGCCCACAACCCGGGCCTGGAGATGCTGGTCGACGAGCTGTGCGGCCACGCCGAGCCGCTGCCGACCGCGGCGCTGGCGGTGATCGCGCTGCGCATCGACGCCTGGTCCGCGCTCGACGAGGGCGCCGAGGGCGACTTGGTCGGGGTGTGGCGGCCGCGAGAGGCGGGGGGATCTTGAACAAGCCGCGGCGGCCGCGCCCGGTGCCGGCGCTGACTTGACCGATCGGCGGGCCGGAAGTACCCTGTACGGTGTGATCGGCCGCTCGCGCCGACAGCCCGTAGCAACTCCCAGACCGCAGGAGTCCCTCCGTTGACCGCCATCCGCAACCTTGCCCGCCTTGTCCTCCGCTTCGTCGTCGTGTGGGTGGTCG
>CAZCJG010000333.1:0-3834 GCA_964498575.1 uncultured Anaerolineales bacterium
CTGCTCGAGCAGGCCCATGTCGGGCGCCAGGAGGGCGGCGGCGTCGGCCGGGCAATGGATTTGCGGCGGATCGTCGGGGGTCTGCACCACCAGCCGCCGGCCGAGCTCGATGGCGGCCTGGATCTCGACCGCCTTGGCCTGGCCGCAGCCCGGCACCTGGCACAGCTCGGCGACCGAGGCGCGCGCCAGGCCGGCCAGGCCGAAGCGGGCGACGATGTGCTGCGCCATGTCCAGCACGCTCGCGCCCTGGCGCCCGGTGCGCAGCAGGATCGCGATCAGCTCGGCGGTGGCCAGGGCCCCGGCCCCGTAGCGCAGCAGTCGCTCGCGCGGCTGCTCGCCGGCCGGCAGGTCGCAGATGCGTCGGTCTTGCGTCATGCCCCCAGTCTACCCGATTCGGCGGTCCTTTCGCCAGGGATCCGGCGCCATCATTGCGACACGATTGCGACACCCCATTCGTTTAATGGGTAAGCACGCCGGCGATCACGCCGTCTAACGCGAACAGATGTGCCGGTCCGCGACGCCCGGTATCGACCCGCGCCGCAGGACCACGATCAAGCGTGGGACGCCCGTCCCCGTCTCGCAAGCCCAACAGGAGACCATCCGATGAAACGACTGTTGACCGTCCTCTTCGCCATCCTCCCGGCGCTGGTCCTCTGGGCCGGCAGCCGGCCCGCGGGCGCGCAGCCCGCGCCGCGCGACCAGGCCGAGCCCGACCTGGTCTACAAGCTCGATCGCGAGGAGTACCAGCTCGTGTGGTCGGAGGACCGCGGCGCCGGCCACCGCATCTTCAGCAAGCGCGTGCGGCCCAACGGCCTGCCGGTCGGCGGCGCGGCCGGCGGCGAGTGGGAGCTCACCGGCCCGACCGGCGCAGCCGGCCAGAAAGGCGACCAGGTGACGCCGGCGATCATCGACGGCGCGGTGGTGTGGAGCGAGAAGGCGCCCGGCGGGGCGGACTACGACCTCTACATCCAGCGCCTGTTCGACAACGGCCGCGCCAGCGGCGCGCCGCGCCTGATCCTCGCCCGCCCGGGCGACCAAAAGCACCCCGACCTGGTCGCGGTCAACCGCGGCCTCTCGTCCGAGCCGCTCGTCGTGTGGAGCGAGAACACCACCGATTCCGGCGACATCATGGGCCTGCGCCTCTCCGGCAGCCTGGCGCCGCGCGGCGCGCCCTTCGCCATCGCCACCGGCCCTGCCACCGCCGAGGACCCGGCGGTCGCGCCGGACCTGCGCGACCCGGACAGCCTGCTCGTGCTGTGGACCGACGATCGCAAGGGCAACAAGGACATCTACGGCACGCGCATCCTGGAGAACGGCCTGCCGCGCGGCGGGGCGGCGGCGGGCGACTTCCCGGTGATCGAATCGGCGGCCGACGACTACGCCCCGGCGATCGCGATCGGCCTGAACCCGGCGCAGCGGGCCGGCGTCATCCAGCCGCTGCCGGGCTCCGACACCAACGCCCGCGGCATCGTGCTGTGGACGACCGACAGCCCGGCCGACGGCCCCGAAGTCCTCGGGCAGCGCCTGTTCGCCAACGGCCTGCCGCAGGGCCGGGCCTTCCCGGTCGCCACCGGCCCCGGCATACAGACCGCGCCGGCGATCACGCTCAAGACCGAGCGCCGGCTGGATGACGAGATCGCGCAAGTCGAATGGCTCGCCACCTGGGTCGACCAGTCGCCGGCCGCCGGGGCGACGCTCGACGTGCTCGGCGTCGAGGTCGAGCTCAACGGCATCTCGCGCCGGCCCGAGCGGGGCTTGGCGACGGACTAGCTGTCGTCACCTTCGCCGCGTCGCACCGCGCCCCGCCTCCTTATCCCCGGCTGACCTTGGGGAAAGGGGGCGGGGCGATTGCCGGATCTGGAGCGCGCCGGCCGGACAGCTAGCCTGATATCTTCGGCCGCGGCCGGCCCGTGCCTGGCGGTCCGCTATAATCCCGCGCCATGCACCGCTTGAAGCCGCGGCCCGCGGATCGGTGGCTGAGCCTGGCCGCCTTCGCTTGCCTCGCCGCGCTGTTCCTCTGGCGACTGTGGGCGCCCAATCCCGCCGATCGGATGATGATCGGCCCCGCGGACGGCGACTTCATGCGCCAGGTCTATCCCTACCGCGCCTTCGTCGCCGGGGCCTGGGGATCGGCGCGGCCGCCGCTGTGGAACCCGCACCAATATGCCGGCACGCCCGCCTGGGCCGACCCCCAGCAGGCCGTGCTCTACCCTTTCCGCCTGGTCCAGATCCCCTGGGCGCTGGCGGGCAGGACGCTGCCCGTGTGGACGGTGGAGCTCGAGGCGCTGCTGCACCTCGCGCTCGGCGCCTGGTTCGTGTTCCTGCTGACCCGCCGGCTGGGTGCCACGCCGCTCGCGGCCGCCTTCGCGGGGATCGCCTTCGGCTTCGGCGGCTACCTTACCGGCTATCCGGTGGAGCAGCTAGCGGTGCTGGATACCGCGGTGTGGATTCCGGCGACGCTGCTGGCGCTGGCGGTGGCGCTGGACGCCGGCCGGCCTGACCTCGCCGGCGTCGGCGTGCCCGCTCCCACCGCCGGCCGGCCCGGCACCGCCAGCGCCCTGCTCCCCGCCGGCTGCACGGCCCTGGCGGTGCTGGCCGGCCATCCGCAGACGGCGTTGTACGCGGTCTGGGCGGGCGGCCTGTGGCTCGTGTGGCGCGTGCTTGTCGAACGATTCCCGTGGCGCACCGCGCTCGCCGTCGCGCTGCTGTGGCTCGGCGGGGCGCTGGCGCTCTCGGGGGCGCAGTGGCTGCCCGCGCTGGACTTCGCCGCCTCGGCGGCGCGCGAGCTCGACCCGGCCGAGCTGGCGGCCGGCTTCGCCCCGCGCGAGCTGATCGGGCTGGTCGCGCCGGTGTTCGCCCGCGTCTGGCGGCCCGACGCGGCCTGGGGCAGCCAATGGGTACCCCTCTACGCCGGCGCGCTGGCCTTGCCGCTGGCCGCCTGGGGGGTCTGGCGCGTCCGCACCACCCGCTTCTGGGTGCTGCTCGCGGCGCTGGCGCTGGCCATCGGAATGGGAGGGCACAACCCGCTGTTCCCGCTGCTCGTCAAGCTCCTGCCCGGCATGGCCTGGTTCCGCCATCAGGAGCGCGTCGCCGTGCTGGTCGGCGTCGGCCTCGCGGTGGCGGCGGGACTCGCGCTCGGGCGGATCGCGACAGGCGCCGACGGCGGGCACAAGGGAGGCCGCGAAGCGGCCGTTTTCGCCGGCGCGCTGGCCGCCCTCACCGCGCTGGCCGGCGCGCTCGTCACCGTCCGCCCCTGGCCACCGGAGGCGCGGCTGTTCGGGATCGAGCCCGCGGCGGTGGCCAGCGCGCTGGCCTTCACCGCGCTGGTCGCCGGGATCGGCGCGGTGCTGCTCCGGATCTATGCCGGCGGACGCCTGGCGCCGCGCTCCCTCGGGCTCGCGCTGATCCTCCTCGCCTTGTTCGACCTGTTCAGCGTCAACCGGGGCAACGTGCTGATGCCTTACCAGGAGGTGTTCCGCGGCGGCGCGATCGCCGCCACGCTGGCGCCGCGCGCCCGGGACGGGCGGGTCGCCAGCGAAGGCCTGCTGCCGGGCGGTCCCAATGCCGCCAGCGTCTACGGCTTCTTCGACACCACCGGCGACAGCCCGCTGCAGCTCCGCTCGACCGCCCGGCTGGTCCAGGATACGCCCGAGATCGTGTGGTGGCGGCTGCTGGCGGTGCGCTATGCGTTGACCGACCGCCCGGTCGAAGGCGCGCCGGTGCGCGAGATCGCGCGGGCGGACGAGGGCGCGGCGGGTCAAGGGGGCGCGGGACACGGGGCGACAGGTCAGGATGCGCCGGGTCAGGCGACGAGTCAGGATGCGCCGGGTCAGG
>CAZCJG010000333.1:3934-5731 GCA_964498575.1 uncultured Anaerolineales bacterium
GCGACAGGTCAGGATGCGCCGGGTCAGGCGACGAGTCAGGATGCGCCGGGTCAGGTGACAGGTCAGGTCGCGACGCTCTACGAGGTCCAGCTCCCCGCGCCACCAGCCTGGGTCCCGGTGCGGACGGCCTGCGCCGATCGGGACGAGCCCTGGCGGCGGCCGGACTTCAACCCGTTGGATGTCATCGGCTTCGTGTATGCCAGCGCGGCCGAGCGGGCGGCGTGCGATGCCCCACTGCCGGCGGTCACCGGCGGGACGGCAAGCCTGACCGCGCTGGATCCAGGCCGGGCGGTGGTCGAGGCCGCGCTGCCCGGGCCCGGCTGGCTGGTCTGGTCGAACGCCTACGACCCTGGCTGGCGGGCGCGGGCACGGGCGGCGGACGGGCGAGTGCTGGCGCCGGAGGTCGTGCCGGCCTACGGCGCGCTGACCGCGGTGGCCTTACCCGCGGGGACATGGACGGTAGAATGGACGTATCGGCCGAACACGATCATAATGGGGTGCGTGCTGAGCTTTCTTACCCTTTGCCTGAGCCTGGCGCTGTGGCGACGATCCCGCCTACACCGGCCGTGACCGCGGCACCGGCGGCGCCGCCCGGCCGGCCTTGCGTCGCCGTGTTGCACCACCCGCGGATCCCGGAGTCGCACACGCTCGCCGGCGAGCTGGCCGAAGCGCTGGCGGTACACGGCGCCGATAGCCGGCTGCTCAACGCCTGGGAGGAGCGAGGGCTGCTGTCACAACGACTCGACGGCCTGAGCCTGGCGATCGTGCTCGGCGGCGACGGCACGGTGCTGCGCATCGCGGGCCTGCTCGCGACGCGCGCGGTGCCGGTCTTCGGGGTCAACTTCGGCCGGCTCGGCTTCCTGGCCCAGGTCTCGCCCGACGAGGCGCTGGCGACGGTGCCGCAGCTCATGTCCGGCGAGGCCCAGGTCGAGGAGCGGCTGATGCTGCGCGCGGGCTTCGATCCGTCCGGCGACCTCGGCGGCGACGCCGGGCCGGACCACACCGCGCCCTTCGACGCGGTCAACGACGTGTTCATCGGGCGTGGGCGCGTGGCGCACGTCGTCCGCCTGGAGGTCGCGGTCAACGGCCGCGACCTGATCCACTTCGCCGCCGACGGCCTGATCGTCGCCACACCGACCGGCTCGACCGCCTATTCCCTATCCGCCGGCGGCCCGGTGGTCGCCCCGCACATGCCGGCGATCATCCTGACGCCGGTGGTGCCGCACCCCGTGCCCTTCCGGACCATGGTGCTGCCGCCCGACGCGGTGATCGACGTGACCGTGCGCACCGAGGAAGAGGCGATCTGCTCGATCGACGGCCAGCGCCACTACAGCCTGCGCCATGGCGCGACGGTGCGCGTCCAGGCCGCGCCGCGCCACGCGCGCTTCCTCAGCCTCGGCCCGCCGACGCGGTTTTACCAGACCCTGGTGGAGCGCCTGACCCGATGGTGACGACGCGCGATCTCGACCGGCTGGACAACGACGCGCTGCTGCGCGAGGGCATCGCCGCCGCGCGGGTCGGCGATCCCGACGCGGCGCGCGGCTACTTGACCGAGCTCACCCACCGCGACGCGGCCAACGCCGACGCCTGGCTGTGGCTGGCGTCGATCGAGACCAACCCGCAGCTCAAGCGCGACCACTTCGAGCGCGTGCTGGCGCTCCGGCCCGGGGACCTCGAGGCCACCGCCGGTCTCGAGCACCTGGTCCAGAAGTACGGCGAGGGCGTGCTGCAGCATGACGAGCCGACCGCCTTGCGCTGCACCTGGCACCCCGAGCGCGAGACGCGCCTGCGCTGCGC
>CAZCJG010000334.1:0-5726 GCA_964498575.1 uncultured Anaerolineales bacterium
CTTGGCGGCGGTTTCGGCGGCGCGGATGCGCTCGGCGTGGCGGGTGTTCGGCGGGATGACCAGGGCATGGCCCAGCCCCTCGCGCGCGAGCACCTCGGCCACCAGCGTCCGCCCGACCCACACATGGCGCAGCGCGCGGCCGTAGTGGTCGGCGTCGGTGACGTCGGACTCCAGCGCCACGACCTTTCCTTCGACCATGGCCGTCAGCCGCGCGGTCGCGGCTTCGCCCAGCGGCTGGGGGCCGCGCAGGCTCGGGTTGTGGGTCTCCGGCGTGTCGATGCCGAGCAACCGCACCGTTCGTCCATCCTCGAGGACGAGCGTATCGCCGTCGATCACCCGCGAGACGCGGACCCGTTCCGAGTCAAGGTCTGCGCCGCCACGGTCGATGAGCGCGGCGCCGGAGCGCGCCCGGAGATCCGGGCTGAGCGCCAGGGCCAGGCTGGCGACCAGCGCCAGGGCGCCCAGGCTGGCCAGGGCGGACTCCGGTCGAAGGGATCTCCCCCACCGTCGGAGCCTGTCGGCGAGAAGCGCGGTCCAGCGTGACCCCGGAATTGACATGCCCCCAGCATACCGCATCGCGGGGCTGCTTCGCTAGCACCCTGGCGCCACGATTGTGACAGGATTGCGACAGTTTTGCGGAGCGATTACCCCACCGGCGCGCTCGGCGGCTCCTCCACCGGGGGATCGACCGCCACCGGGCTTGGCGGCTCGACGGACACCCCGCCTGGCGTGCCCGCTGTATCGCCGGAGGTGGCCGGCGCCTTAGGGTCCTTCATCCCCAGCGCGCGGGCGGCCATCGGGAAGGCGGCGGCCCACATGAAGCCGACTTGCAGCGAGGTGAAGACGAACTGCGGCGTGAAGGCGGGGTTGGGGCCGACGGCGTGGTCGGCCGCGTAGGACACGATGCCGATGACCAGCGAGATGCCCAGGATCTGGCGGCTGGCGATCTTGGGCGTCACGCCGGTCAGCCGCCCCAGCCAGAAGCTGAGCAGCACGCCGAGGATCACGGCGCCCAGGCCGGCGGCGTGCGTGCCCCAGACGGTGAAGTAGGAGGATTCCGCGACCGGCACGTCCAGCGTGGTGCCGGCTGGCACGGTCGTGGTCGGGCTGACGTCATTCGCCTCGGCCAGCGCCGAGGGCTCGACTTTGAAGGACTCGGCCACCGAGGCGACGGTGACCTCGGACGTGGTGGTATAGGTCACCGTGATCGCCGCAGGGTCCGGCATCGGCCCGATATACTCGCGGGTCCACCAGGCGACCGAGATGATCAGGGCCAGGCAGGCCGCCGCGACGACGTAGAGCAGGGCGGATCTCATGATGGCGACCTCCTCGGCGCGCGCCAGGCGGTGTAGATCAAGCCGGCCGTCAGCCAGGTCGCCAGCGCGATCATCAGGCCGCCGAGCGGCGAGCCGGCCGCGGCCAGGCCGAAGCCGATAAGCCAGGTTAGCCCGACAAACAGCAACGCGGCCGTCGCCGTGCGGGCGGACCAGGGCATGCGTTCTTCCATCGCTTCTTCTCCTTGTCCAGTCGAGTGCCTGCCGGGGAGCGCCGGCGGATCTCTTCCCGAGACAGGCTACCCCGCACGCATCCGGGGTCAGCCCACGTGCTCCGCCGCGCTGCGCAGCACCAGCACCGGCGTGTCCGCGTGGCGGAGCACGCGGTCGGCGGCGCTGCCGTAGGCCCAGCGCGACAGGCCGCCGCGGCCATGCGTCGTTAGCGCGACCAGGTCGACGTCGCCGCGGCCGGCGCGCTCGATCAGCACCTCCGCCGGATCGTCGCCGACGAGGATCTCCACCTCCGCCGAGACGCCGGCCGCGCGGAGCTGATCGACGCGATCCCCGAGGTAGCCCTGCATGCGCTCGACGCCGCGCTCCTGCGCCTCCAGCATCGCCGAGGTCTCCATGCCGATGCGCGCTTCCAGGCTGACCGTCGCCAGCGTCACCTGCGAGCCGAGGGCGCGCGCGAGCAGGGTAACGGGAGGCAGGATGGCCTCGGCCAGCGGCGAGCCGTCGAGCGCCACGAGGATCTGGTCGAGCTGGGGATCGACGTGCTCGGCGCCGGCGCGGACCAGCAGCACCGGCATGTGGGCGGTCTGCAACACCTTGTCCGCCACGCTGCCCAGCGCCCAGCGCGACAGCCCGCCCAGGCCGTGGGTGGCCATCACGATCAGCGCCGCCCCCTCGGCCTCGGCGGTCTGCACGATGGCGCGCGCCGGCATCTCGTCGACCACGGCAAGCGCGACCTCGATCCCCTGCACGTCGATCGCGTTGCGCTCTTGTTCGAGGTAAGCCGTGGTCCCCTCGCGCACCTCGCGCATCAGGTCGGTCACGGGCACCATCGGCACGCCGGCCTCGGGCACCGCCCCGCCGTACCAGGCGAGGTCCAGCCCGGCGACTTCCGGCGCGCCGACCAGGACCAGGCGCGCCGGCATCCGCTCGGCGATGGCCACGGCCAGGCCCTTGGCGCGCTGCGACATCTCGGAGCCGTCCAGGGGCAGGATCAGGGTGGGTTTGGATGGGTCGGGCATGGTGGTTCGTCCTTGGCGTAGGTGGTTTTGGCCAAGATATGATACCCCAGGACGTCAAAAAAAGGCGCCTCAGCCGCGTGATCCCGCCGCCCGATCCGAGGCCGCTTACCCCACCCCCAGCCGCGCCGCCACCTCCACCCACAGCGTCCGGAAGGCCACCGCCGCCGGGCTGAGCGGGGCGAAGTCGACGATCGGCGCGCGTTCGACGCCCATGCGCTCGACCTCGGCCGACATGGGGATGACGGTGCGCAGGAAGCCGGGCCGCTGGGCCGGTGCCTGGGCGACCAGATCGAGGTGCAGGCGGCGGCGGCGGTCGACCATGGTGAAGAAGGGCGCGACGTCGACCCGCGCGCCCATGTGGGCGAGAAAGCCGTCAAGCTGCTCCAGGGTCCGCATCGACAAAGTGGTGGGGATCACCGGGGTGAGCAGCAGGTCGGCGGCGTCGATGACGTTTTCGCCGAGCAGCGAGATGCCGGGTGGGCAGTCCAGGAGCGCCAGATCGTACGCGTCGGCGAGTGGCGCGAGGAGGCGCGCCAGCCGCCGCTCGCGGTCCTTGGTCGCGTCGAACAGCAGGTCGAAGTTGCGGTAGGAGAAGTCGGCCGGCACGAGGTCCAGCCGCGCGTAGTCGCTGGCCTTGATCACGTCGTCCAGCGGCTGGCGCCGGCGCACGACCTGTTCGGCACCGCCCTTGACCTTGGGCCGGATGCGGAAGTAGAAGGTCGCGGCGGCCTGGGGGTCCAGGTCCCACAGCACCGTGCGCAAGCCGGTCTCGGCGGCCAGCCGCGCCAGGTTGACCGCGGCGGCGGTCTTGCCGACGCCGCCCTTGATGCCGAAGGTGGCGGCGATCTTCACTTGGCCGCCTTGCCCGATCCGAAGAGGTCGCCGTAGTGGCGGCGGGCGGCGGGCGCGTCGAAGACGGCGAAGCGGGTGGCGAACTCCTCGCGCGCCTTGTCGCCGTCGCGCTGGAGCTGGACGCACAGCCCGCCGATGGCCAGCAAGGTCGGGACGCCGGCCTCGCCGCCATCCGCCAGCGCCTGGGCGAAGCCGCGCAGGCTTTCGGCCTGCACATAGCGGTCCTGGAAGCGGCCGAGGTTGTCCTGCAACCCTTTGAGGTCGTCGATCGCCGCCTTGACGGCCGGCGCCGGCCACAGGCTGCCGAAGGCCTCGACGAGGTAGCGCAGCCGCTTGCCGCGCTTGCGCAGCTCGTGCAGCGCCTCGGGCGGGCTCTGGGCGTCGATCGCCCGGCCGTCGCGCAGGAGGCGCCGGTAAGCCGACCAGATGAGGTCGCGCGCGACCGCGGTGACCGGCAGCCCGGCCTCCGGCCCGGCCTGGTCGACCCGGGTATCCTGGCTGACCGCCCGCCAGCGCCGGACCAGATCGGCGTAGCGTTCCGAGGCGAGCACGGTGACCAGCCGCGCCTGGGTCGTGCGCTGCTCGCGCCGGAGGTAGGCGTAGAGGGGATCGAGCGCCGCGGCATCCTCCGCCGGCAGCCAGGCACGCAGCTCGTCGAAGGACAGCAGGAAGACGTCCAGATCGCGCAGGCCGGTGGTCTCGGCGCCCAGCCAGCGCAGCTCGCCCGCGAATGCGCCGCCGTCGTCGGGCAGCACGTGCTTGGCGGCGGAGACCAGCGAGCGGGCGCGGCGGACGGCGACACGGAAGTCGTGCAGGAACTCGCTGTCGGTGTCGGCGCGCGTGCCGGCCTCGTTGGCGAGCAGGCTGGCCAGGAGCGCGCCGAAGAGATCGGCGAAAGCGGCCAGGGCGGTTTGCCGGCGCTCCAGCCGCACCGCGAGCTTGGACGAGTAGGAGCCGGGCACATGGCCGGCCAGCTTCATCGCGCGCAGGGCCAGGTCGTCCGGCCCGCCGGTCGCGCCGAGCGCCGCCTCGATGGCGCGGAGCATCGTCTTGGCTTCGCGCGCGTAGCCCCGCAGCGGCTCGACGTGGATGCGGCAGCCGAGCTCGGCCCCGCCGCCGGCCAGCGCCGCCTCGTCGACGCGCACGTGGGCGATGGTCTTGTCCTCCTCGCCCAGCGCGCGCAGGGACCACTGGCGGCAGACAACCGCGGCCATCGGCAAGAGCGCGCGCATGTCCAGCAGCGCCGCGAGCCGATCTCGAAGCGGCCCCGCCGGCAGCTCGGCCGGGAAGGGCGGCACCGTCTCGCAAGGCAGGCGCAGCTCGGCCGGGTCCGCGCCGGGCTTGTGCCAGATCAACCACGCGCCGTCCGGGCCCTGCTCATGCCCCAGGCGCGCGCCGGCGTTGTGCAGGCGCCAGTCGAAGCTGTCGTAGAACGTGAGGCTGCGCTTCTGGGGGGACCCGCCGGGCTGGGCCTCGGGCGGCAGCGCCGCCAGCACCTCGGCGGCCGGTGCCGGCACCTGGATGGTCCATGGGCTATCGCTCAACCCGCTCCTCCTTTGCTATCGTCCGCGGGTGACCCGGACGACCGCTGCCCACCTGCGACCATACCCTGCCGACATGGCCTCCAAAGCATCCACCCGAAGGCCACAACCATGCCCGCAGAGGGGGTCGTGTGATCGCGAAGATATACCACAGTTCGGCGGGCGGTGCCAGCGCGGGGCGGCCCTGCGCGTCGTGCCTCGCCCCGCAAGTGGATGACCGACCCCGCCGTAGCGCGCCCGCCCCGCGCGGGTCCGGTCATCCCGGCGGTATCTCGATCCCCAGCGCATCCAGGATGAACGCGTAGTCGAACGCGATCTCGCGGTAGGCATCGTAGCGCCCGGACGGGCCACCGTGGCCGGAGTCCAGCCGGGTCTTGAGCAGCAGGCGCTGGTCCCCGGTCTTGGTGGCGCGCAGGCGGGCCACCCACTTGGCCGGCTCCCAATAGGCGACGGCCGGGTCGTTCAGCCCGGCGGTGACCAGGAGCTCGGGATAGTCCTGAGCCGCGACGTTGTCGTAGGGCGAGTAGGACCGCATGTAGGCGACGCTGGTCGGGTCGTTGGGATCCCCCCATTCCTCGTACTCGTTGGTCGTCAGCGGGATCGACGGGTCCAGCATGGTGTTGATCACGTCGACGAAGGGCACCTTGGCGACCGCGCAGCGGGCGAGGTCGGGCCGCAGGTTGAGCACCGCGCCCATCAGCAGGCCGCCGGCGCTCGCGCCCATGATCGCCAGGCGGTCCGGCGCGGTGTAGCCGGCCGCGACGAGGTGCTCGGCGCAGGCGACGAAGTCGGTGAACGTGTTGCGC
>CAZCJG010000335.1:0-5677 GCA_964498575.1 uncultured Anaerolineales bacterium
TGCGAGGCGGCGGGTCCGAGGGCCAACGACTGCTGGGTCACCGCGTTGCCGTCGGCGTCGGTCGTCGCCTGGACCAGCGGCACGGTCTCATACGCCGACAAGGTCTGCACCGTCCCGCCCGCGACCAGGGCGAGCGCGAGGGCGGTGGCGAGCGGCAGGAGGATGTACAGCGTGCCCCGCGTCAGGTCCACCCAGAAGTTGCCGATGGTCTCGGCCTGCTTCCGGGCCAGGCCGCGGATGAAGGCGACCAGGATCGCCATGCCGGCCGCGGCCGAGACGAAGTTCTGCACGGTCAGCGCCAGCATCTGGGTCAGGTAGCTCATCGTCGTCTCACCGCCGTAGCCCTGCCAGTTGGTATTGGTGGTAAAGCTGACCGCGGTGTTGAAGGACGAGTCCGGCGTCACCCCGCCAAGCTGCGCCGGGTTAAGCGGCAGGAGGGCCTGGAGGCGCTGGAGGGCGTAGACGACGAGCACGCTGGCCAGGCTGAACACCAGGACGGCGACGGCGTAGGTCGCCCAGCCCATCTCCAGGTCCGCCCGCACCCCCGCCGCGCGGTAGATCAGGCGCTCGATCGGGCCGAGGATGCGGTCAAGTGGCGTCGGCTGGCCTTCGTACACCCGCGCCATGTAGGCGCCGAGGGGCTTCGCGAGCGCGAGCAGCACGACGAAGTAGAGAGCGATCTGGAGGAACCCGGACGTGGTCATCAGAACAGCTCCGGCTTCAGCAGCGCGACGAACAGATAGGCCAAGAGCGCGAGCACGACGAGCGCGCCTAGGATGTAGATCGCGGGCATGATCCGCCTCCTACAACCGCTCGCACAGGGCGACGAGGCCGAGCGACAATCCAAACAGGGCGGCGACGAGCGCCAGATAAAGCAAGTCCATCGAGAGCCTCCGATGCTTCCAGGTGAGTCCGGGCACGGATTGCCGTGGTGCCGTGGCGCGGCAACTTGGCAGCCCGGCGTGTCGGCGCGACACGGGGAAAGGATATCGGTGGGGAGGTCAGGGGGGTGTAAGGCGTGGGGGTGAGGGCATCAAGAGGCTGTAAAGATCACGCGTCAGGGTTATCTCTTGCGCGCTTGCGACCGGCCTCGGTCGACATCACGACCGACTTCGCGGCCGCACCTCAAAAACCGTCTGGGATCGAAAGAAGCACACCTCGAATTCGAGGAAGAAGTTGATTTGCCCCAGCAGCAGGGCCGCGGCTCAACAGGATGGGCAGGTACGGCAGCACACTTCCTTCTGATTGCCCCGCACCGCCCGTCGCCTTTTCGGCGCGCCAGAGCCACCGGCTGAACACATGCATGAGCATGCCCGAGCAGGTCATGCGCGGTTCGCCCCCACCGCCTTCGCCCGCGCCCACACCTCGTCCAGCATCGCCTCGGTCAGCTTGCCGGTGAAGGTGTTTTGCTGGCTGGGGTGGTAGCAGGCGAGGACGGTCAGGTCGCCGCCGAGCGCCACTTCGACCCCGTGGCCGAAGCGCGGCGCGGGGCGGGGGATCGGCCGCCCGGCCTCCGCCAGCACGCGCAGCACCCGGTCGAAGGCGTAGCCGCCGAGCGCGACGATCACGCGGACGCCGGGCAGCAGCGCCAGCTCGCGCTCGAAGTAGGGCCGGCAGCGGGCCCACTCCGCGGTCTCGGGCTTGTTGCCCGGCGGGGCGCAGCGGACGACGGCGGTGATGTAGGCGCCGTGGAGCACGAGGCCGTCGCCCCGCGCGCTGGCTACCGGCCGGCTGGCCAGGCCGGCGCGGTGCAGGCTGCGGTAGAGCCAGTCGCCGGAGCGGTCGCCGGTGAACATCCGCCCGGTGCGGTTGGAGCCGTGCGCGCCGGGCGCCAGGCCGACGACCAGCAGCCAGGCCGCGGCATCCCCGAAGCCCGGCACCGGCCGCCCCCAGTAGGCCTCGCCCGCATAAGCCGCCCGCTTCTCCCGCGCCACCTGCTCGCGCCAGGCGACGAGGCGCGGGCACAGCCGGCAGGCTTCGATCTCGGCGCTGAGCGCGGCGAGGGTGGGAGGCGGTATCGTCATGGCAGCGTGGGGGAGGACGAACCCTGGAGGACTCCCACTATCCGAGATCCATCCCCCACCCCTCCAACGCCGGCAACACGGCATGGGCGGTCAGGTCCAGGTGCAGCGGGGTGATCGAGACGTAGCCGTCGGCGAGTGCCTGGACGTCGGTGCCGGGTTCGGGGATGCCGGTGGGCGCGTCGCCGCCGATCCAGTAGTAGGGCCGGCCGCGCGGGTCGGCCCGTTCGACCAGCGCGTCGCGGTAGACCCGCAGGCCCTGGCGGGTGATCCGCACGCCGTGGATCGCCTCGGCCGGCAGGGGCGGGATGTTGACGTTGAGCAGGACGCCCTTCGGCAGGCCGCGATCGAGCACCTGTCCGGCGATGCGCGCCGCGATCCGCGCGGCCACGGCGTAGCCGAGCTCGGCGTCGAAGTCGGTCGACACCGCGAGGCCCGGCACGCCGAAGATCGCCGCCTCCATCGCCGCGGTGACCGTGCCGGAGTAGGTGACGTCGTGCCCCAGGTTGGAGAAGGGGTTGATGCCGGAGACGACCAGGTCGATCGGCTCCTTCACGATCCCCAGCAGCGCCAGCGCCACGCAGTCCGAGGGCGCGCCGCTGGTCGATAACGCTTCGCTGCCGTCGTCCAGGCGGACCGTGGCCACCCGCAGCGGCTTGTGCATGGTCTTGACATGCCCCGAGGCCGACCAGTTCTTGTCCGGCGCCATGATTGTCACCCGCCCGAGCGCCCTCAAGGCGCCGGCCAGGGCGGCCAGGCCCGGCGCGGTGACGCCGTCGTCGTTGGTGACCAGGATGTGCGGGGGGGATGCTTCGGACAAGGTCGCCGCCTAGCGCCGCTCGATGAAGCGCTCGTACCACAGGCTGAACATCAACAGCCCCCAGATGTTGCGGCTGTAGTTCGCCTTTTCGGCCTGGTTGGCCGCCACCAGCTCCGCCACGTGGTCGGGATCGAACACGCCCTGGCGCAGCGTCGTCTCGCGGCCGAGCTGGCCGGCGACCAGCGGGGCGAGCTCGCGCTTGATCCAGGCCGGCACCGGCACGTGGAAGCCGGCCTTGGGGCGGTGGATGATGTCGTCGGGCAGGAGGCCGGCGGCCGCGCGCTTGAGCAGGTACTTCAGCGTCATGCGCGGGCCGTGCACCTTGTAGCGGCTGGGTATGCGGCTCATCCAGTCGACCAGGTGGTGGTCCAGCAGCGGCACGCGCACCTCGAGGCTGTGCGCCATGCTGGTGCGGTCGACCTTGGTCAGCATGTCGTCGACCAGGCTGATCTTGGTGTCGACCGCGATGAAGCGGTTGAGGATGTCCGGCCCCGGGTAGCTGTCGAAGTGCGCCCGCGGCAGGTCCAGCGTGTCGTGCCGCGCCGCGGCGAAGCGCGGGTTGTAGAGCCGCGCCTTCATGTCCTGGGTGAAGATCATCCGCCACGAGCCGTGCGCCCCCAGCGGGTCCAGCCGGCCGTGCTCGACGAAGCGCCGCAGGCGCAAGTCCCAGCTCATCTTGTCGTCCGACACCGGCAGGCGCCCGACCAGGGAGGGGATCGCCTTCTCCGACAGCACCGGCGGCAGGCGGCGGTAGATGTCCGCCAGCCGGTCGGCCTGGTAGATCACGTAGCCGCCGAAGACCTCGTCGCCGCCGTCGCCGCTGAGCACGACCTTGGTCCGGCCGGCGGCCGACTGGGCGACCACCCAGGCGGCGACGGCCGAGGAGTCGGCGAAGGGCTCGTCGAAGGCGCCGACCAGGCCGTGGATGATGTCCTCGACTTGTGGCTCGATCACCGCCTCGTGGTGCAGCGTGCCGCAGTGCTCGGCCACCCGCCGCGCCCAGGGCAGCTCGTTGTAGCTCTTCTCCTGGAAGCCGACCGCGAAGGTGTGCACCGGCCGGTCCGACAGCCGCGCCATCAGCGCGACGACCAGCGAGGAGTCAAGCCCCCCGCTCAGGAAGGCCCCGACCGGCACGTCGCTGACCATTGTCGCCGCGACCGCGTCCTCCAGCCGCGTGCGGAGCTGGGCCGCCAGCGCGGCCGTGTTGCCTTCGACCGCGCTGGCCTCGGGTTGCGGCGGCAGGTCCCAGTAACGTTCGATCCCCAAGGTGCCGTCCCATACCAGCCGGTGGCCGGCCTGTAGCTTCGCGATCCCGTCGAACATCGTGTTCGGGCCGGGCACGAAGTCGTAGGACAGGTAGTCATGCAGCGCCACCGGGTCCAGCCGCCGCGGCAGGCCGGTGGCCAGGAGCGCCTTGATCTCCGAGGCGAACCACAGCGCGCCGTCGTGCTCGGCGTAGAACAGCGGCTTGATCCCCAGCCGGTCGCGCGCGAGCAGCAGCCGCTCGGTGCGCGCGTCCCAGATCGCCAGCGCGAACATCCCGCGCAAACGCTCGACGAAGGCGTCGCCGTGTTCTTCGTAGAGGTGGACCAGCACCTCGGTGTCGCTCTGCGTGGCGAAGCGGTGCCCGCGGTCGGCCAGCTCGTCGCGCAGGTGGCGGTAGTTGTAGATCTCGCCGTTCTGCACCGCCCAGACCGTGCCGTCCTCATTGGCGAGCGGCTGGTGGCCGCCGGCCAGGTCGATGATCGACAGCCGCGTCGCGCCCAGGCCGGCGCGGTCGTCGACGAAGACACCCTCGTCGTCCGGCCCGCGGTGGCGCAGGGTGGCGCACATCGCGGCGATCTCGCGCCGATCGACGCGGGCCGCCGGCCCGATCGCGAGCTTACCGCAGATGCCGCACATGGTTGGGGGGGAGCGTGCGTGTGTCGATCATGCCTGGAACTGGTCGTGGACCCGTCGCCGGACTCAGTCGCCGTAACCCGTCACTGGAACCGGCCGCCGAATTCTGTTACTGGAACCTGTTACCGGACTCAGTCTCCGGGACCGTCACCGGAACCTGTCACCGCCATCATTTCGTCGCATCCTTCCCGGCGGGCCGCGATTGTATCACCGGCGGGCGATGGGGGCCAAAACGCGAGCGCAGGCTTCAGCGCCCACCCCAGAAGCCCGCCGCCGGGCAAGGAATCGCCACCGCGATCGCGCGGTAGATCGCCGCCAGGTCCTCGGCGTCCGGCGCCCGGTAGGCGAACTCGGGCCGGCTCGCCATGTCGCGCAGCGCGTCGGCGTCGAGATCCTCCCCGAGTCCAATGGTGAAGACCACGACGCCCCGCGCCTTGGCCGCCGCCGCCCGCTCCACCGCCTCGCTCGCGGGGCGTGGATTCGAGCGGCCGTCGGTGAGCACGATCATCGTCGCGGCGTGGTCGGGGGCGCGGCGCGGGCCGGCGAGCTCCGCGTCGGCCGCTTCGACCCCGCAGACCAGGCAGGTCTCGCGCGCGACGCGGACGCGTGCGAGGGCGGCGTCCAGCGCGGCGCGGTCGGTGGTCAGCGGTTGGAGGAGCTCGGCGGACGCGTTGAAGGCGACGATGGCGGCCTGGTCGCCGCGGGAGGGCTGGAGCTGATCGAGGAAAGCGCGAGCGGCGTCCAGCGCGGCGTCGAGCTTGGGGCGGCCGGCGGCGGTGGGCTCGGTCATGCTGGAGGAGGCGTCGATGACGAGGATCGCGTCGACGCGGCGTTGGTCGGGGAGGCAAGCCTGGGGGTGGGTGTGGGGGTGGTAGGGGGGCGGGGGGGTTGGGGTGGCAGTGGGGGTCGGCGTGCGGGTTGGGGTTGGTGTCGGGGA
>CAZCJG010000336.1:0-5649 GCA_964498575.1 uncultured Anaerolineales bacterium
GTCACTGACGCCGCCGGTGCCCCGGTCGCGCGCGCCGCTGTGATCGCGGCGATCCCGGACGACGAGGACGACGAGCCGGATCGCGGCCCCGTGCTCAGCGCCGCGGTCTACACCGACGCGGCCGGCGAGTACCGCCTGGCGATTCCCCCGGGCACCTACTACATCGCGGTGACCCGGTCGCGGCGGGCCGAGGATCTGGCTTGGTGGGGTGGCGACGGCGCGTTCACGGACGCGGATCGGGTCGGCGTCGGCGGCAGCGAGCCGGTGCGGGGGATCGACCTCACGCTGCGCTAGCTAAGGCCGGTGAATGGAACCGGAACGGGTCGCCCGGTTACCCATCGGCAACTGCAGACGCCACCGATTCGACCTCCTACCGAAAGGACCGCCGCCGATGCGCCGCTACACCGACTTTGACGGAGTCACCGCCCGAGCCGTCGCCATCCTGCTCTCGTCCGCCCTCGCCGTGTTCGCCCTGGCAACGCTGACCGCGCTCGGCGTGACGGGGACAAGGACCTACGCGCAGCAACAGCCGACGGCCCAACCGCCCGAGCTGACACCGACAACCACTCCCACCCCCTGGCCGCAAACCAGCGCCTGCGCGTTGCGCCTGTCCAAGGTCGCGCTACCGGGAGTGGTCCAGCTCGGTGGCACCGTCCAGATCACGCTGACCGCCCGCGCCGACTGCCCGTCGGAGGCGACGCCGCTGCACGTGATGCTGCTCTTGGACGGCTCGAGCTCGATGGCCGGCAACCCGACGCGGCAGATGAAGGATGCGGCGCTGGTGATGGTCGACCGGTTCAAGCTCGCCGACAACCCGTCGATCCAAATCGGCGTGGTCGAGATCAACCTGCCCCCACTGCTGCGCTGTCCACCGAGCTCGGACACGAACGCGGTCAAGGCCTGCATCCGCCAGGTCGGCGCCTCCGGCGGCACCGACATCGCCGGCGCGATCGACCTCGGCCGCGAGGCGCTGGAAGACAGCCGTAACGCGATGGCCGATCAGCGCGGGCTGCAGCAGGCCATCGTCATCGTGACCGATGGCGCGAACAACGCCGGCTGCTCGCCGGTGCTCACCGCGGCCCGCGAGGCCAAGAGCCAGGGGATCATCAACATCGCCGTCGCCGTCGGCAACGCCGCCGACACCCAGTGCCTGCGCCAGGCCGCCTCCTCGGCGCGCTACTTCTACATGGCCGACGACCCCGGTGCCTTGATCGCCGTCTTCGAACGCATCCGCAGAGACCTGCTCGACATCAAGCTGCGCCAGATCCTCGTCAACGACACGCTGCCGGCAAACATGGCTTATGTCCCGGACAGCGCGGAGCCGCCCGCCGACCTCGACGCCTTCAGCAAGCAGTTGACGTGGGACTTCCGCTACGTCCCGCGCGATGGGATAACCATGACCTTCAAGGTCCGCCCGCTGGAGGCCGGCCAGCACCCAACCAACGCCGGCGCGACGGCGGCCATCCGCGACATGCGCGACGACACCGGCCTGGCCGTCTTCCCCACCCCGATGGTGATGGTCATCGGCGACCCGGTCGCCCCGACCATCACGCCGACGCCCGCGTCGCCTGACGGGTCCTCCGCGCTGGCCGTCGCCAACCCCCGCCCGCGGCGCGGCGAGCAGAGCCGGGTCAGCTTCAACCTGCGCTTCGACCCGCCCGAGCTGCCGGCGCGCACCCACGTCGCGCTGGTCGCCGATGCCTCGGGCTCGATGTCCGGCGAGAACAACACCCAGCTCAAGGCGGGCCTGCGGGCGCTGGTCGAGCGGATGGCCGAGGCCGATCCCGAGGCCTGGAAGGCCGCGGTGGTCGAGTTCGACAGCATCGCGCGCGGCCTGTGCGGCTTCTCGTCGGACCTCGAAACGTTGCGCCACTGCATCGGGCTCATCGGCGCCAGCGGCGGCACGCGGATCGACCTGGGCATGGACATGGGCCTGCAGGTCCTGCGCGCCGGCCGGCCCGCGCCGGGCCACGAGGACCTTGTTGTGTTCACCGACGGCGCGAACAGCGGCGGCTGCCCGCCCGTGCTCGACCGCGCCAACGCCGCCAAGGCCGAGGGCATCGAAGTGCACATGGTCTGCCTGGGCACGGCCTGCGACACGGTGTGCATGCGGACCGCGGCGTCCTCGCCCGGCCACTACCACGAGGCGCCGGACGCCGACGGCCTGCCACGGACCTTCGACCGGGTCGCCGATCGGCTGGTCGGCGACCGCCGTGTCGCGGGCACCGTCCTGCGGCTCCAACTTCCGGCCTCGCTGCGCCTGGTCGCCGGCTCGGCCTCGCTGCCACCGTCCGAGGCGAGCGACCAGGCCGCGACTTGGGACCTGGCGGCGCTGCCGCTGGGCGCATCGACGCTGGACTTCGCGTTCGAGGCCATCGACGAGCAGCCGGGTAGGATCCACATGGCGGCCGAGACCCAATTCCTGAACTATCCGCCCCTGGTCCTGACCACCACCGCCGACGTGCTGACGCCGGATGGCGCCCCCGTGCCGTCCCCCACACCCACCCTGTCATCCACCACGCCCCCGGCGCCTACGTCAACCAGCCCGACGTCGACTCCGGGCACGCCGCCCGCGACCGCGACCTCGAAGCTTGATGATCAACGCGGCAAGCAGCTCTACCTTCCGCTCGCCGTCCGCGAGGCCTGCCCGGGCGATACGCTGGACCTCGTGCTGGTCCTGGACACCTCCAACAGCATGGCCGAGCGGGCGATAGACGGTGGGAGCAAGCTCGACGCGGCGGTCGCCGCCGCGGAGGCGCTGCTCGGGGCCTTGCGCCTGCCGGCGGACCAGGTCGGCCTGGTCAGCTTCAACCAGACCGCGCGGCTCGTGTCGCCCCTGTCAGGTGACCGTACCGCTCTGCTCGGAGAGCTGCGGCGGCTCGCGCTGGGCAACGGCACCGCGCTCGACCAGGGCCTGGCGCGGGCGCGCGAGGCCCTGGCGGGTCCGGACCGGCGGCCGGCCGGCCGGCGCCTGATCCTGCTCCTCACCGACGGCCGCTCGACCACGCCGGCGGCGGACGCGATCGCCCAGGCGGCGGCGGCCAAGGCGGATGGGATCACGATCCACGCGATCGGCCTCGGCAACGAGGTGGACGCGCGGACGCTCGGCGGCATCGCCAGCACGCCCGCGCACTACCGCGCGGCGGCCGGCCGGGCCGCGGTCATCGCCGCCTTCGAGGCGGTCGCCCGGAGCGAGCGCTGCCGCGGCGCGTTCTGGGCCGGAAGGTAGCCGGGCGGTGGTCCGAAGAGCGGCATAACGGGGCGGCGAAAGCGCTTCCCCGGGGCCGGCGATGTAACCCTGGCGTAACCGTAATTCTGTTGACTTCCCTGCCGCGCTATGTTATACTCTCCCAGACTTCGGAGCTTCGGCAGATATGTCAGGCTGGAATGTCGGCCGAGGCAGCCGTGGTGTGATGCGACCGGTGATCTTTTCATCGTGCCCCGCCCGGAGGGGCGAGCGGCAGAGTAGGGAGATAGACATGGCAAGCAAGGTGTTGGTTTTGATGGGGTTGGTGCTGGCCGGGTCGCTGGCGGCGCGGGCCGCGGCGGAGCCGGTAGCGGCGGCCAGCCCCTCCAGCCGCCCGGCCACGCAGTTGGCGGCGCCGCAGGCGGATGCGATGCCGGCGGAGCTTCAGGCCTTCCTCGACGCGCACCCGGTGTCGCAGGAGGCGGTGCGCCAGGCGCTGGCCAAGTGGCGCGCGCAGCGGGCCGCGTCCGGAGTGACCACGCGAATCGCACGGCCGGAGATCGATCGCGCCGGCGGCCGGGCCGAGGCGGTACAGCCGCGCGTGAGCGCGGCGGACGAAGTGTACACGACCGTGATCGACGACTTCGAGGACCCGGTGCTGGACCCCAATCTGTGGGTGGTCGGGGACCTGGACAACGAGCTGCATGGCGAGTATTACTGGGGCCTCAGCCAGTGCCGCGCCTCGCAGGGTGTACAAAGCCTGTGGTCGGTCGGCGCCGGCAAGGACGGCAGCAAGCTGGGCTGCGACAGCCTCTACCCCTCCGGCGCGAACAGCTACGCGCTCTTGGTGTTGGACATGAGCCGGTTCCCGACTCCGCCCAGCCAGCTCGACATCCTGCTGGACTACTGGCTCAACACCCGCATCGTCGACGAGGCGGGCGTGGTGCCCGACGGCTTGTTCGTCAGTTGGATGCGCCCGGTGGCGGAAGGCTCCGAGCGGGTGGTGCTCAAGGCGGTCACGTCGCAGTATCCCGAGCGCTTCTTCAACGACCCGATGCGGATCGACCTGGTCCAGGCGGAAGAGATCTATGAGCCGAAGCGGACCTTCGACTTGACCAAGGAGCCGGTCGTGCTGATCGAGTTCCTGTTCATGTCGCGCGACCCCGTCGCCGAAGAGCCGCCGCCGACCACGTTCCAGGGCGGGGTGTTCATCGACAACGTCCGGCTGGTCTCCGACGTGCAGCCGAACCTGGCGCGGGCGCTCCCGATCTGGGACCCGGCCGGGATGCTTCCCGTGCTGCGGGACGAGGAGTAGGCAGGAGGCCGGCGGTCCACCGGAGCGTCTGCCCGGCTCGCTCGACCCGATGGCGTGCCGGACCTGAATCGCAAACGGCTGAGACAAGCATAGAGAAAGGGCGTACGGCCTTGCGGCGGTACGCCCTTTTCACGTTTCTATACCCTTGTGCTTCTATCTCGGAAGGTGCCCGTCCGGTGGGTTCGCACCATCGAGCGCGTGCTCGGGGACCTCTTCTGCGCCCGGCGACTACTCGCCTTCGGGCGGCGTCGCGAGGTAGGTGACCAGCGCGTCGAGATCGCTGACCTGCTTGTCCAGCCCGACCGGCATGATGCTGGTGCCGCTAGTGCAGTAGACCTTGCCGGCGTCGTTGGGCACGCAGAACGCGCTGGGGGTCAGGATGCTCTCCCGGATGTACTCCTCGGCCGTGGTGGCCGAACCCGTGTAGCTTGGATCGTCGATGCGCGCCTGGGCGATTGTCGCGATATCGGTGAGGTTGGGGCAGACCTGGTTGCCCTTGCCGTTGATGATGTGGCAGCTCGTGCAGATCGGTGGGATCTGCACCGCCGCCGTGCCCCCGCTGTACAGTGAGGCCAGCGCAGTTTGCGTCGGGCGCACCACTTCGAGCCGCTGGGACTGCGCGGTACCGGCGGAGGTATGGGTGAACAGGGTCCACACGATCCAGATCAGGATCGCGCCGAACACCGCCACGCCGAACCAGACCAGGGCGGTATAGCCGAGCCGGAAGATCCCGAACGGGGAGTCGTCATTGGAGTTCATGGAGGCTTTAGTCCCTTTGCGGCTAGGTGACCGCGGGCGCAAGGCTGCCCGCGCGCCGATCGTGGCGAGAGCAATCGTCCTGTACCGGACGCGCGCATTCTAAACCGGCCCGCCGCCTCTGTCAACCCGGCTCGGGTTCGTATCGGGTCCAAATGAATCCCGGGCCGCCGCGAATGAGGCGCGGCGCGCGGCCGCGGGGACCCGCACGCCTCATCCCTGGGGCGTGGCCTCCCGCAGCCTCTCCCATTCCGGCCGCTTGTCCAGCAGCCGCATCGTCTCGCGCAACTCGCTCAACTGGTCGCGCAGCACCGCCGCGCGCTCGAACTCCAGCTCGGCCGCGGCCTTCTTCATCTCGGCCTCGAGCTCGCGGACGATGTGCTCGAGCTCG
>CAZCJG010000337.1:0-5644 GCA_964498575.1 uncultured Anaerolineales bacterium
GCCGTTGGCGCGTTGGGGTGCAGGGGTGGCCGAGCGGAGCGAGGCCGGGGAGGGGGCGAAAGGCCGCGCGACAGCCGAGTGAACGAACTTGTGCAGAGATCAGTATCCCAGCCGGGCGTCACCCGGCGTGCAGCCGCTCCCGCACCACCCCCGCCAGCCAGCCGATCTCGTCGACCTTGAGCCGGGTGGCGAGGGGCAGGTAGACGGCTGCGCCGAGCGCGCCACCCGCCGCCACGCGGATCGCCCAGGGCAGGGTGCCGGAGCCCAGGCGGGCGGCCAGGACTTGGTCCACGCCCCAAACCAGCGCGCCCATCGCCAGGGCCGCCGCGCCGGCCGCCACCGCCGTCCGCCCGGCGCCGGTGAGGTTGGCCGGACCGATGAACCGGCGGACCAGGACCAGCATGACCAGGGCATGGCTGATGTGCTTGCAACTATCCGCCAGCACCAGCCCGAGGTAGACCCGGCCCGGCGGCAGGCCGGCGAGGTTGAGCGAGGGGCCGAGCGTGTAGGCGACGAGCAGGTAGACGACGACCGAGAAGACTCCGACGAGCGCCGGGATCAGGGTGTTCTGGCGGGCGTAGAAGGCGTAGTTCAGGGGCCAGTCCACGGCGATGAAGGGCAGGCCGATCAGGTAGAGATAGAGCGCCAGGGTGACCAGGACGCGCGCGGCGTCCCCGAAGGCCCCGTGCTGGAAGATCAGCCCGACCACCGGCCCGGCCAACGCCGCGAGGCCGACCGCCGCCGGCAGCGTCAAGGCGATCACGGTCCGCAGCCCCCGCGCCAGGGTCCGCTCGAAAGTCTGCGTCTGGCGCCGGGCATGCGCGGCGGCCAATGCCGGCAGGATCGCCAGCGAGATCGCCACCGACACCAGGCCGTGCGGGAACTGGATGAGCGTGGTCGCGTAGCGCATCACCGCCAGGGCGCCCTCGCCCGCGGCCGAGGCGAAACGGGTGTCGGCGATCACCTGGAGCTGGGACACGATCAGCCCCGCGCCTATCGGCGCGTAGAGCACCAGGATGCGGCGGAGCGCCGGGTGGTGCAGGTCCAGCAGTGGCCGGAGGCGGCCGCCGCGCAGGCCGGGGACCAGGGCGGCGAGCTGGAACAAGCTTCCCATCGTCACGCCCAGCGGCAGGGCGAAGCCGCCGAGCCGATCGTGCCAGAGGACGACGCTGGTGATCACGCCGAGGTTGTAGACCGACATCGCGAGCGCCGGCGGGCCGAACCGTTCGCGAGCGTAGAGGACGCCGGTCACCGTCCCCGCCAGGCCGAAGATCAGCACCGCCGGGGCGATCACCCGCAGATAGGCCGCCACCAGCAGCACGCTCTCGGCGTCGAAGTCCGGCGCGAGGAAGCGGGCCAAGGGCAGGGCCAGGGCGTAGACGACGAGCATCATCACGCCCATGACCAGGGAGACGACGGTGAGCAGCACGCTGACCACGCGCCAGAACTCGTCGCGGCGGGAGGCGGCGTAGGAGGAGAGGACGGGGACCAGGGCGGCGCTGAGCATGCCGCCGATCAGCAGGTCGTAGACCATCGTCGGCACGCGCTGCGCGGCCGAGAAGGCGTTGGCCTCCGGGCCGACCGCGTAGTAGCCGGCGATCACCTGCTCGCGCACCAGGCCGAGCAGCCGGCTGACGATGCTGCCGCCCGCGATCAGCGTCGCCGAGCCGAGCATGCGCCCGGCGGCCGAGCGGGGCCGCGCCCCTCGTGGCTCGCCGGCCGGTTCCGTGCTTGGCGCTTCAGCCGGTTCCGCGTCTGGCGTGCCCGCCTGCTCCACCTGTAGCCCGTCCGCCGGCTCCGCGCCTGACCCCGGGTCGTTCACGTGTCCCCGCCAAGCGTGCGGATGTGAGCGATGATCGCGCTGGTCGAACGGCCCTCGACGAAGGGCAGGAAGGCCACGCGCGCTCCGACCGCTTCGGCGGCGTCGGCCTCGGGCGGGCGGTTGGACGCGGTGCCGTAGTCGCCGCCCTTGACATAAACATCGGGGCGCAGCGCGCGGACGATCTCGACCGCGGTCGGCGCGGCGAAGGCCACCACCGCGTCGACCGACCGCAGCGCGCAGAGCAGCTCGGCGCGCTCGGCCAGCGGCAGGATCGGGCGGCCCGGGCCTTTCAGGGCTCGGGTGGAGGCGTCGTCGTTCAGCGCGACGACCAGGCGATCGCCGAGCGCGCGGGCGGCGGCGAGGTAGCGGGCGTGGCCGCTGTGCAGCAGGTCGAAGCACCCGTTGGTCACGACGACCCGCTCACCGGCCGCGGACCAGGCGGCGCGCTGGGAGAGAACGGCCTTGAGGTCCTGCCAGCACGGGGACGATGCGGACGCTCGCGGATCCGCGGGGCGATCGGGGGCATGGCCAGGCATGGGCGCGGGATGATAGCGGGGGGCGGGGGCGGGATCAAGTGCGGCTTGCCTGGGCGCGCGGGCCTCCGGCCCGCTTGGACTGACGGCTGGGCGATTCCGCTTGGGGGGGTTCATGGGGGCCGGTGGCCCGCGCTCCCAGGTGGCGTTGACTACTCTCTTGACGCGATCGGCAAGAAGGCTTCCCCGGTCGGCACCCGCGGCGTCGCCGTGCAGGGCAGGCAGCGGAGGCCCGGGCAACTCCCGACCAGCCGCCCGCACTCGCAGGGCGGCGGGGTGCAGGTGACCCGTGCGGGCGTTGGCGTTCGCCTGGGCGGCGGCACGCTGGAGATCGTCGGCAGCGGCGACGGCCCGTCGGTCGGTGTCCGCGAGGGGGTGAACGAGGGCGTGATCGACGGCGTTCGGGTGACCGAGGGGGTCGGGCTCGGACCCGCCGTCGGCGTCTGGGTCGGCGTGGCGGTGATCGAAGCACCGGCCTCGAAGGCGCCGATGTCGCAGCCGCCGATCCCGTCGCCGTTGCCGTCCCCGCCGCGTAAGCGACCGCGCGCGTCCAGCCCCAGCACCGGCCAGTCGGCGCAGGCCTCCGGATCGCCCGCGTCGATGGCGGGGCTGCCGGGGGCGAGCGAGATCGTCAGGGCGGGGCCGCTGCCCTGGGCCCAGACGTCGAGCAAGGGGTCGGCAATGGGGATCGTGGCGCCGCAGGTGCCATCCGGGAACTGCAAGTTGTGGCCCCCGTCGATCATCGCGTTGTCCCTGCACGCCGGCTGCTGATGGGTGTTGACCATCAAGCTGTTGATCAGCGTGAAGTGGCCGCTCGGGGTGATGGGGCCACCCGGGAAGATGGCCGCAGATGCGCCGGCCAGCATGCTGTTAAGGAAGGTCGAGTTGACCACGGTGGTGCGACCACGATTGGTCACGGCGATGAGCAGTCCGGCGTTCGTGGTGTCGTTGTGCGCGAAGGTGCTGTTGGCCACGACCAGCTCGCCGTCCGGCTGCGTGGTGCTGAAGATCACGCTGGCCAATCCCCCGGTGATGGCACCCCCTTGGTTTTGCAGAAACAAGCTGCCGGAGATCAGCATCCTGGCCTGGTTGTTCAGGATGGCCACAGCCTGATCGCTGGCGAAGTTGGCCACGAAGCTGCTGTCCACAATCGTCATCGGCCCGCCAATGTTGACGATCGCCCCACCGACGCTGGCGCTGTTGCGGAGGAACTGGCTGCGGCGGATGACGGCCAAGCCACCCGCGTTGACGATCGCACCCCCGCCCGTTTGGCCGCCGTCGCCGCCGCCGGGCGCCGAATTCGACTCAAATACGCAATCCTCCACAGTCAAGACACCCTGGTTGTTGATCGCACCCCCGACGGTGTCGACGTTCGGGTTGACCGGCGAGGTCGGCGTCGGCGGCTGTGGTTGGTCCGATCGGCCGCGGGCGGGGAGGCCGGGCAAGGCGAGGACCATCGCGCTTGCCGCCGCGGCCTGTGCCCGGCGCGTGGGCGTGGGGAAGGGCGTTGGAGGGGGGAACCGCGCAGGGGGCGTGGGTGTCGGCGGCCTCTGCGGCGTCGCGGAGGGCGTCGGCGTGTTCCACGGCTCATCCGACGCCACGCCATCCGCCATCGTCAGGCCGCGCAAGGTCAGCGCCGCGCCGGGGGCCACCCGGAACAGCCGCACCCTTTCCTCGCCCCGTATCGCCAGCTCCTCGGCGCCGGGTCCGTCGATCGTCAGGCGCTTGCCGATGACCAGTGGCCGCAGCAGGGTGATGTCGCCGCCGACCGCGAAGGTGATCGTGCCACCGTCCACCGCGCTCGCGATTGCCTGGCGCAGCGAGCCAGCGCCGTCGTCGGCGGTCGAGGTGACGACCAGCGCCTGGCTGGGATCCGCGCCCACGGGGACGATCCCGCCGCGGGCGGCCCAGGCGAAGGCGAGCAGGGCTAGGGGGAGGCAGAGCAGGAGGGTGGAGAACCGGGGACTTCGGCGCGTCATGACGACTCCTCTGATTCGAGGTAAGCTCGCGCGCTGGGGCGGCGCCAAGCGCATGAACCACCGGCTGAACACATACGATTCAAGTTTCTCTAGGTGTATGCAATTCACTACGGATGACCAGCACCCCACGTGACCCGCGCACCCTTCACCTCCGCCCGTCGATCTCCGCCAGCACCTCGTCTGCCGTCGGCGCGGCGACGCCCAGGCGGCGGACGACGAAGCCGGCGGCGTAGTTGGCCAGCAGGGCCGCCTCGCCGAGCGCGGCACCAGCCGCCAGGGCCAGCGTGATCACCGCGATGACCGTGTCGCCCGCGCCGCTGACGTCGAAGACCTCGCTGACGTTGGCCGGGTGAACCACCGCGTAGCCGCCGGCCTCGTCCGCTACGCTCATCCCCTCCGCCCCGCGGCCGAGGATCACCGCCCGCGCCCCGAGCTCCGCCCGCAGGCCGCGCGCCGCCGCCTCGAAGTCCGCCTCGTCGTCCAGCGGCCGGCCCAAGCTCGCCGCCGCGTCCTGCCGCCCGACGCGCACCAGGTCGAAGCCGCGGAAGCGGTCGAGGTCGCCCTGCGCGTCGACCGTCAGCCACACGCCACGGGCGCGCGCGGCGCCCAGCGCGGCCGCGCAGACCGCGGGCGTGACCGCGCCGCTTTTGTAGTGAGACACGAGAATCGCGTCGGCGGTTGCCGCGTAGCGCCCGATCGCGGCGACGACCGCCGCCTCGACCTCGCCCGCGATTGCCGTTCGCGCCTGCCGGTCGATCCGCGCCACCTGCTGCGGCACCGACAGCCCCTGGGCGACGATGCGCGTCTTGAGCACGGTCGGGCGCTCCCGGTCCACGACCAGTCCGCTGACCTCGATCCCATCCGCGCCCAGGAGCCCGCACAGCTCCCCCGCCGCGGCGTCCGCGCCGACCACACCCACCTGGAGCACGCGGGCGCCGAGTGCGGCCAGGTTGCGCGCCGGGTTGGCGGCGCCGCCCGGCACCGCGAAGCGCCGCTCGAAGACCAGCACCGGCACCGGCCCCTCGCGGCTGAGGCGCTCCGGCCGCCCGACCAAGTACTCGTCCAGGCAGACGTCGCCGACGACGACGACCCGCCGGCCGGCGGCGCGGGCGAGCAGGGCGGCGGCGGCGGCGCGGGTGAGAGGGGGCATGGCGTCAATGTTACCGCACCGGGTGACAAAAGCGGCGGGTGTCGAAGCCGGGCGGCTCGGTCGGGACGATCGCCGGCGGACCCGCCGTGTCCGAAGCCGGGACGGCTGCTGGGAGGGCGGGTCCGCCGGCGACCAGACCGCTATACCCCGTAAATCTCCC
>CAZCJG010000338.1:0-5633 GCA_964498575.1 uncultured Anaerolineales bacterium
CCCGGCAGGCAGGTCTGGGCCGAGGGCAGGAAGATCCGCGCGGTGTTCGGCACGCCGATGTTGAGCGCCCAGACCCCGCCGTCGCCGCCGGCGATCAGCAGCTCGCAGCTCGCCTCGCCCTCGGGGACGAGGGTCAGCAGCTCGTAGGTCCGCAGCGCCGCGCTGCTGGGCGGGGTCAGCGGCGCCCAGGTTCGCCCGCCGTCGCCGCTGGCCTGGACGCCCTGGCCGAAGGTGGCGGCGTAGACCAGGTTCGGCCGGCGCTGGCTGAAGGCGACCGCCGGGATCAGGTCCACGCCCGGGAAATAGGGGCCCGACCAGCTCTGGCCGCCGTCGCGCGAGATGCGCAGGCCCCGGAAGCCGGGATCGGGCTCGTTGGTGTTGGCCTGCGGCCCCAGGCCGGCGGCGATGACAAGCTGGCCGGCATCGCGATCGTCGACCGCCAGCGAGCGGATCGTGGCGCGCTCGATGGCGTTGCCGCCCGGCACGCGCGTCCAGGTCGCGCCCGCATCCGCCGACGACCACAGGCCGACGGTGTCGGTACCCGCCCACAGCCGCCCGCCTCCCGCCGCCAGCGCCCAGAAAGCGCGGGTGGGGATCGCGGCCCCGCCGGCCAGATCCCAGCGCTGGTCGGTCTCGTTCCAGGCGTGGATGCCCTTGGGCGCACTCGAAGCCGCGTAGACCTTGCCGCCGGCCGCCGCGAGCTGGGTGACCCAGGTCAGGTCGCCCCGCCGGCCGAACACGGTCGGATCGGCCGCGCTCGCGCCGTAGACGCGCTGGGTGGTCAGCCCGCTGATCCACACCGCGGTCTGCGATGGGCCGGCGCCGACCAGGATGTCAGTGGCCGGGACGCCCTGCAAGTCCGCCAGCGCCGGCCAGGCCACCTGGCCGAGCAGGCCGCTATAGGCCGTCTGGCCGCCGGTGCCGGCGGTGGTCGCGGCGTACAGCCGGCCCAGCCCCGCCGACCCGCCGAGCGCGTTGACGCTGAAGCCGGACGGGATCTGCCCGATCTGCCGCCAGCCGGGCACCTCGCAGGCGCAGCTGGCGGTCCCCGCCGTGCAAGCCGCCGGCGCCCCCGGCCCGGCCAGCGCCGGCGCGGCGTGGCGGAGCGTGCCGGACCCGATCGCCGCGATCGTCGCGCTGATCGCGACGATCGCGGTAAGGACGGTGACGGATCGCGGGCCGGTGCTCATGGCGTCGGCAGCGGCGGCAGGATCGCCGGCGGGGTCAAGGTCGGTGGCGGCGGGGGGGCGGTCGGGGTCAACGGCGTCGGCGTCGGCACCGGCGTGAAGGTCGGCACCGGCGTCGGCGGCGGCGGGCCGGCGTAGTTCAACGACAGGCTATAGAAGGTGGTCGGGTCGCCGTTGGGGCGGGGATAGACCAGGACGATGAAGGACGTCGGCTGGTCGAACTCGAACCCGATCTCCCCATCATCATCCGCGTCGTCCGCGTAGAACGGGCACCTGCGGGTGGCGGCGGTGTTGTCGTTGAGGTACAGTTGCAGGCCGTAGTTGTAGCCGGACGGCGGGACCATCTTCAGGATGTACTCGCCCGGTTGGAGCACCGCCGTGGCGTACCAGTCCTCGTCGGTCTGGGTCAAGGTCGCGAAGAAGGTGTCGCCCGGCCTGAGCAACGGGCTCTCGGTCGCCGTGCGGCAGGTGTTGTTGACCTCGTAGGGGTCGCGCAGCGGCAGGCGCGTCGCGGTCGCGGTGCGGGTCGGCGTCGGCGTGGCGCTCGCCTGGGGCGTGACCGTCGCGGTCGGCTCGGGCAGGAAGTTGACCACCGCCAGCTCGTAGGTCGCCTCGGTGCTGTAGTTCGTGCCGCGCTGATCGACCGTGATCAGCGCGGTGGCGTCCGACACCGCCTGGAAGGTGATCTCGCTGGCCAGGGTCAGCGCGCCCGCGTCGTCGTTCCAGCAGCCGGCCGGGAAGCAGGGCGTCGAGTTGGGCAGGTCGCCGACCGCCATCACGGTGTCCACGCCGGCCGCGAGGTTGGACGTGGTCACCTTGTACCACTTGCCCTGCTTCACCTGGAAGAAGATCAAGTCGATGTCGCCGCGCCCGCAGAAGTTGCGTTGCTGGGGGTCCGGCTCGCTGATGCTGACGTAGATCTCCTTCTGGAAGGGCCGCGTGTTGTCGTACTCGAAGGGATCCTGCTCGCAGTCCACCGCGCCGCCCGCCCCGCCCGGCAGCGGCTTGGTGGGGAAGGGTGTGTTGGTCGCCTCGCCGGACTCGCCGGTGGGCGTCGGCGTCGCCTCGCCGGCTTCCGCCGTCGCCGTCTGCTCGCCGCCTTCCGGCGTGGCGGTGGTCTCCCCGGTCGGCTGCGGCGGGATGGTCGGCACCGGCGTCAGGGTCGGCGGCGGCATGCTGAGCCAGGGGCCCTGGGCAAACTGGCCGCTGGCAGGATCGACGGCCAGGGTCGCGGTGTCCGGGCCGGTCGGCATGCCCTCGCGGTAGGCCTGCGGCGAGGAGAAGCTGCCGTCGGGGCCGACGGTGATCGTGGTCAGGGGCACGCCGGGCGAGTCGGCCGTCGCCGTCTGACCGGGGGCGAGGCGGATCAGGCGCACCTCGACGTTGCTGCCCGGCGCCCAGCGGCTGCCGTTGAAGATCAGGTTGCGCGGGTCGTTCATATCGACGTTGAACTGCGGCGGCGGCGCGGGCGTCGCCCCGGCCGAGCCGGCGGGCAGGACGTTGACCCAGCGCGCGTCCAGCACCCGCGGGTCGTCGGGCGCGAGCTGGCCGTAGGCGACGATGGTCACCCCCGGCACGATCGCCGCCGCGGTCGCCGGCGCGCCGTTGGTCGTCACGCGCGTCGTCTCGGCGACGCGGACGGTGCCGACCTGGTCGGGCGGCACGTCCAGGAGCGCCAGGTTGCCCGAGATGCTGCTGACCACGCCCTTGGCCTGGCGCTCGTTCGGGTAGACGACGGCGACCTCCTCGCCGTTGGAGTTGCCGCAGGTGGGGCAGTAGTCCGAGCTGCCGCTGACGAACAGCGGCTCGATGTCGTCGCTCTTGGCGATCTCGCTGAGGTTCGGCACGCGGCTGGAGATGTCGCCCGGCACCTTCTCCTCGGTCTGGCTGGGGAAGAAGACGTAGTAGCTCTCGTCGGTCTCGGCGACCATCCGCTCGCACAGCGTGCCGGTCTGGACGCCCGGCGGCACCTCGCCGAAGTAGAGCTGCAAGCGCTGCAAGTCGCCGCCGTCGCACATGTCCTCGTAGGCCTGCACCGCGCCCGCGCCGGTCAGCAAGGTGGCCAGGAGCAGCACGATCGCCGCGGCCGAGAGGAGCGCGCGCCGCCGCTCGACCTCGGTCAGCGGGTCGTTGCGCGCGAACAGCCGCGCCTGGCGCGCGTTGGTGACCGCCGAGTTGAGTGCCGGATAACGCAGGCGCCATTCCAGCGGCAGCTCGTAGACCGACAGCCAGTGGCAGAACCAGCGCCAGGCCACCCACAGTGGCACGGCGCACAGCGCGAGCGTGGCGATCAGGCCGAGCCGGGTGACCCAGCCGCCGATCTGGAACAAGCTGAAGATCATCGCCAGGCCCTGGTCGCCCGGCAGCCCGTTGGCCGCCACCCAGCGCCAGACCTGGACAAAGCCCGGGATGATGAAGAGCAGGAAGAGCACGGTATAAACGACGAACAGGCCGCCGATCACCACCGGCCGCAGCCCGGGGCGCACGATGTCGCCGAGCACGCGCTCACCGAAGAACCACAAGAGGACCACCGGTGCGAGCAGGAGCGCCACCAGGAGCGCGATCGCCACCAGCACCAGCGGCGCGGCGAGCAGCGCCTTGAGGGTGAGCAGGACCACGTCCAGCAGCCCGCTCCACAGGTTGGCGAGCTGGCCGATCGTCACGATGCCGGCGCCGTCCAGCTTGAAGGCGTCAAGGTAATAGGCGCGGCGGTAGAGCCAGCCCCAGAGCTGGAGCAGGGCCAGGCCGCCGAGGATGACCGCGGCCACGCCGAGCGGCGTCACCCGCGGCAGGGCAATCCCGTCCGGCAGCCAGGCCGGCCGCGCGATGGTCGGCCCCATCGGCCGGGGGACCGCCACGGTGCCGGCGGCGGCGACCGCGGGCACCATCCGCCCGCCGCGCACGGGGCTGGCCGGCGTGCCGCCGAAGTAGGCCGGGCGCTCCATGATCGAGGCCGCCAGGTCGACGTTTTCGAGGTTGGTGCCGTCCATGTCCGCGCCGGAGAGGTCCGCCCCCGACACGTCGGCCCAGCCGAGGTTGGCGCGGCCGAGATCGGCCTGGCGCAGGTTGGCGCCGCGCATCACCGCCCAGCGGATGTCGGCCCGGCGCAAGATGGTCGAATGCAGGTCGGCGCCTTCCATGATCGCCCAGCGCAGATCCGCCGCGGTCAGGTCGGCGCGGCTGAGGTTGACGCCGCGCAGGTCCATCCGGCTCAGGTCGGCGCCGGACAGGTCCAGCCCCGACAGGTCGCGCGGGCCGCCGTCGCCTTCGCTCAGGCGGTCGATGATCTCTTGGCGATCAAGCGCCATGCGGTTTATCCGTGTTCAGTGAGAGGAGGCGCGCGCTACGCATGGGTGGACTTCCGCGCCCGCGTCGGATGGTGCGCAGGAAGCTGCGCGGGAGGCTGATGCCGGGATTGCCACGCACCATTATAACCAATCCCCGATCACGATAACGAATCCGAGACCGCCGGCGCCGCCCCGAACAGCACCCGCCCGGTCATCGACGGCGGCGCGGGCAGGCCGAGCAGGGCGAGAATCGTCGGCGCGACGTCGGACAGCGCGCCCGGATCGAGCGCCAGGCGCGGCTCGGCGTCCAGCCGGAAGGCCGGATCGGCGACGACGAGCGGCACCGGGTTCAGGGTGTGGGCCGTGTGCGGCCCGCCGCTCGCGGGATCGATCATCATCTCGCAGTTGCCGTGGTCGGCGGTGACCAGCACCGTCCCCCCGGCCGCCGCCGCGGCGTCCAGCACCCGCCCCAGGCAGGCGTCGACCGTCTCGACGGCGACGATCGCCGCCTCGAGCTCGCCGGTATGGCCGACCATGTCGGGGTTGGCGTAGTTGACCAGGACGAAAGCGTCGGCCCCCTGCCCGAGGCGCGCGACCAGGTGATCGGTCACGTCGGCCGCGCTCATCTCGGGCGCCAGGTCGTAGGTCGCGACCTTCGGCGAGGGCGCCATGTAGCGCTCCTCGCCCGCGAAGGGCGCTTCGCGTCCCCCATTAAAGAAATAGGTCACGTGCGCGTACTTCTCGGTCTCCGCGGTGTGGAACTGGCGCAGGCCCGCTTCGGCCAGCACGCGCGCCAGCGGCCACTCGACGTTCCCCGAGGGCGCGATCACCGCCGCGCGCTGGCCGGCCCGGTACTCGGTCATCGTGGCGACCAGCAGATCCGCCGGCTGCCGGCGCGGGAAGCCGTCGAAGGCCGGCTCGGTCAGCGCCGCCAGGAGCTGGCGCATGCGGTCGGCCCGGAAGTTGAACAGGACCACGGCGTCGCCGTCCCGCACGGTGGCCAGCGGCCGCCCGTCGGCGCCGGTGATCACCGTCGGCGCGACGAACTCGTCGGTCTCGCCCGCCGCGTAAGCCGCTTCGATCGCCGCCTCGGCCGACGCGGCGGTGCGCCCGTTTCCCTCGACCAGCGCCGCCCAGGCGCGCGCCGTCCGCTCCCAGC
>CAZCJG010000339.1:0-5614 GCA_964498575.1 uncultured Anaerolineales bacterium
CGCCAGAGCACGCCGGCCGGGTAGCCGAGCATTTTGGCGAGGTCGCCTGTCAGCCGGATCACGGGCACACACAAGATCGCGCGCAGTCGCTCGGTGCGGCTCAGCGCGCCCCACTGGTGGGCCAGCCGGCGGTAGGGCGTGCGGACCATCCACGCAAGGCCGCCCAGCAGGAGGAGCCAGGCGATGGGATGAAGATACAGCGCGATCCCGACCAGGGCGGGGATCGCGACAAGGTAGGTCGCGTAGCGAACGGCGTGCCGGCCAGCCCAGAGGCCGGCCTTGCCGTCACCGCGGGCGTAGCGATAGTACTGCCGGGCGAAAGCGGCCAGCGTCGGGCGTGGTCGGAAGCGGGCGATCGCGCCCGGCGCGAAGACCGCCGGACCGGCCGCCGCGAGCAGGCGGAAGTCGAAGACCAGGTCCTCACAGTAGTCCAGCCACTCCGGATAGCCGCCGGCCGCGGCCCAGCTTTCCTTGAGGAAGGCGACCGAGCGACTGGAGGGCAGGAAGCCCGCGGGGTCGATCTCGCCCAGCTCGGGCAGGGTCGTCGCGCCGAGCGCGGTCTCGAAAGCCCCCTCGGGGTCCGAACGGAAGAAGCCGGAGACGATCCGTGCCCCGTCCGCGAAGGGCGCGGTGATCGTCTCGAGCCAGTTGTCGACCAGATCCACCCCGGCATCCGTGCAGGCGATGATCCCCCCCCGCGCCGCCGCGATGGCGGCATTCCGCCCGGCGGAGATGTTGGCGCCTGGGCGCGAGAGCACGACCAGGAGCACGGGGCCGGTCGCCGCGAGCACCGCCAGCGCCTGCAGCCGCTCCCAGGTGCCATCCGTCGAGCCCCCGTCGGCGATCACGATCTCGTCCGGCGGGCGCGTCTGCGCCCCGAGCGAGGCGATCAGGCGATCGAGATGGCCGATCTCGTTGAACACGGTGGCGACGACGGAGATCGAGGGGGAGGTGGAAACGGCCGGCGCAGTGGGCATTGGTAGGTGTGATTATAGGGAGGATGGCGCGGCAACCGGCTTGCCGGCACGATGCTTCGCGGTGTAGAATAGATGTGCACTACTATTTTCGCGTTCGCTGCCCACCCGAGGTGCGGGAGAGGTCATCTCGGATAAGCACTGACCTCGATGACGGGGCCTACCATGCCTACTCACGAACCTGTCATCTCCGCCGCCGAAACCGCTCGGCGCGGAGATGAATTGTATCAACGCCTGATTCGCTCCGCAGTGGAACGGGACCACTATGGCAAGGTCGTTGCCATCGACGTCAAGACCGGTGAGTTCGCCGTCGCTGACAACGCATGGGTGGCCGCACGGCGCCTACGGGAACGGCGGCCTGAGGCAGAAGTATGGTTCGTGCGTGTGGGGCAGCCAACCCTGCACCGCATCGGCGCGCGCCCCGCCCTGGGGCGCGCATGATCCTTGGCCTGGTCAATGTCGATCTTGAAGCGACTATCGATCGTCGGATCATTGGCCCTGCGGGACAGGAGCACACGGTCGAAGCAGCGATCGACACCGGCTTCAACGGCTTTTTGACGCTGCCCCCGATGCTCATACAGCAGTTAGGGCTAGTGCGCATCGGGCGAGGCCGGGCGCTGATGGCGAGTGGCGGGCGGGAGCTGTTCAACATTTACGAAGTGGCGGTCTTCGGGGATAATCAAGGGCGCACCGTGGAGGCCATAGCGGCGGACTCGAACCCGCTGGTTGGAATGGATCTGCTCTACGGGTATGAGCTCTCCGTGGAAGTCGTGGTCGGAGCTCGCGTGATCATCCAGCGCCGGCCGTAGCGGCGTTGTCTGCGGTTGCCTGGATCTGGGGATCGGCGACAACCGCGCACATCCCTCACCAAACGGACAGCCGAAAGCACCGTGCCCCATGGATCGACCCAACCCGACTCCTTCGCGACAAGCCTACTCGGCCACGCCACCGCCGCCCAACCCGGCCCCCCCCGATCCCGCGCCCCCCAGCCGCCGCTGGAACCTGCGTTTGCTGCTGTTCCTCGCGGTCGCCCTGCTCGTCGGACTGGTGATATGGCGCACCCGTGCCGCGCTAACGCCGTTCTTCTTCGCCGTCGTCCTCGCCTTCATCCTCGCCCCGTTGGTCGACCGACTGCACGCCGCGTTCCGGCCGCGGGTGCGCGCGCTCCGGTTCTCGCGGGCGCTGGCGATCCTGGTGGTCTACGCCGGCTTCCTGCTCCTCGTCGCCGGCGCCTTGCTGTTGATCACCCCCCCGATCGTCGGGCAGGCCGCGCTCCTGGTCGAGAACGCGCCGGGCTACTTCGTGCGGACCGAGCGCTTCATCAACACCGTCGGCGTCGAGAACTTCCACTCGCTGCCGCCCGAGGTCATCGCGCGGATCGAGCGGCTCTTCAGCGACGAGAATATCCAGCAGATCGCGACGCAGGCCCTGGGCGCGTTGCAGACCGCGGCGCTGACCACGCTCGGCGCCGTCACCAACACCATCAGTTGGGTGCTCGCCTTCCTGGTCGTCCCGATTTGGCTGTTCTACCTGCTCAGCGACACCGGGCGCGTGGTCGACGGCGCGCTGCGGCTGGTGCCCTTCGACCTGCGCGCGGACGTCGAGGCGCTGCGCATCATCTGCGACGAGGTGCTGAGCGCCTACGTCCGCGGCCAGCTCTTCGTCGCCCTGGTGCTCGGCGTGATGTTCATGGCCGCGCTGACGCTGATCGGCGTGCCCTACTCCCTCCTGCTCGGTTTCGTGGCCGGGATCCTGGCGATCATCCCCTTCGTCGGCACCTTCCTCGGCGCGGCCCCGGCGATCGTCGTCGCGGCCTTCGGCGGCTGGGGGCTGCTGATCAAGACGATCGCCGCCTTCGTCGTCATCCAACAGATCGACAACTGGTTCATCTCGCCGCGGGTGCAGGGCAGCTCGGTGGCGCTGCATCCCGGCGCGATCATGGTGGTGCTGGTCGTCGGCCAGCAGCTCATGGGACCGATCGGCCTGCTCATCGCGGTCCCCCTGGCCGCCATCCTGCGTGACGTCGTCCACTACCTCTACCTGCGCGCCAGCGAAACCCGGCCGGATCCCATCACCGCCCTCGCCGGCGTCGGCTATGGCGACCGCATCACGCCGCTGCTGCACGATGGCGGGCGGGAGGAGTGAGCGGGCCGCGATAGCCGCGGGTTGACGCCGAGGCGCGTCTCCCGCTACACTGACGCCAAGTTCGACCCGGCCACTCGGCAGTCGGAGAGATCGGGGAAGAGGTTTCGATGGGAGCAAACGCGATGACAATTGATGGTGGACTGGGCTCGCCCGGTCGTCCCGACGATATCGGCCCGGCCGGCGGCATCCCGCGCCGGGCACGCCGGATCGCGGGGCGGCTGAGTGCCGGAGTCGCCCTGTGCCTGCTGGTGGCCGGGCTGTGCGTGGCCTGCGCCGACGCGCCGGATTCCGCGAGCAAGCCGCCCGCCCCGACTTCGGCATCCGACACCGGCGAGCGCATCCCGTCCACCCCGCCAAGCTCGGCCCCCAGCGGCGCCGCTGCCGCCGAGAAGCGGTCGGCGGGTCCCGAGGTCATCGCGCGCGCGCCCTCGGCCGAGCCGTCGAGCCTGGCCGCCCCAGGGACGGCCGTCGCGCCGCAGGAGACCGAGCCGGCGCAGGTGGGCTTGACGGCGGAGCCGGCGCATCCCAGCTCTGCCGGCGTGACCAGCGCCTATCCCGCGCCGCCGGCCGCCGGACCCACCGCCGAAACATCGGCGGAGTCGGGCCCCGCCGAGCCACTGGCGCCGGCGGCGACCCAGCCCCCCGTGACGGCTTCCGGTAGCGGCGGGGCGCGCCTGAGGATCCCGCGGATCGGGGTCGATGCGCCGATCGAAAGCGTCGGGCTGACCGGCGATGGGCTGATGGGCGTGCCGAAGGACGCGGCCGCGGTCGCCTGGTATGCGCCGGGCAGCCGCTGGGGCGGGCCGGGCAACGCGGCGATCACCGGCCATCTCGACGACACCCACGGTCAGCCCGCGGTCTTCTGGCGCCTGAAGGAGCTGCGGCCGGGCGACGAGATCCGGGTCCAGGATGCCGACGGGACAAGCCACGTCTACGAGGTCAACGAATCGCGCCCCTTCCCGGTCGGCGAGTTCCCGCGGATGCAAGTGTTCGGCCCGACCGACGCCGCCCACCTCAACATCTACACCTGCCACGGCCGCTTCGTCCGGCCCAGCGGCTACACCGAGCGCTGGATCGTGTTCTCAACCCTCAAGGGCGGCGGCTGAGAGGTCATGAGTCTTTAGAGGTTCCTCCGCCCGGCCCCGCTCGCTGGCCGACCCTGAAATCCGCCATCATCGTTGGAACCACGACGACGCCCTTTCCCCCCCAAAAAAACAATCCCCGCCGCTGCGACCAGGCCGCGCGGCGGGGGTAGCAGGCGATGAGGGGCGCGATAGGGCGTGCGACTCGCGTCTCCCCCTCGCGTGGGTGGCCGGTTTAGCGCAGGGGGCCGAAGCCCGACTTGGCGGGGCCGGGGAGCGTGGTAGTACTGTCGGTCGCCGCGGTGGTCGTGGTGCTCGCCGTGGTGGTCATGGTGGTGGTTGCCGCGGTGGTCGTGGTCGCCGCGGTGGTCGTGGTCCCTGCCGCCATCGTCGTCTCACCGGCGGCCTTGGCACCGTCGATGGTCAGGGTGTAGGCGACGTTGAAGGCGGGGTCCTTCGAGTAGTTGTGGACGACGACGTCGACGGTGCCGTCCTTGGCCGGCATGTAGAGCAGCTTCTGGGTGCACAGATCCGTCATGGCCGACGGGCCATGCTTGGTCTTGGCTGACTCGTAGACGAACATGTGGAGCGAATGGAGCGGGAGACAGCCGGCTCCCTCGACGGGGGTCTGCACCAATGTAATCTTGACCTGGTCGCCGGCGGTGACCATGATCGGGTGCTTCCCGGACTGGTTGTCGCCCGCCACCGATCCGCTCATCGAGACCGACTCGGCGAACGCCGTGCTGACCGTCATCAACGCGAGAGCGCCGACGATGGCAAGGCGACCTAAAGCTTTGAGAGGCATTAATTTGCTCCTTGCTGGGTTGAAAAGGTGGTCCGGCCCTGCTATTGAACCAGAGATGGCCCGGCTTGTCAACCCCGCGTATCACGGGTCATCGGACCGGCGCGCCGTCGGCACGCTGGTCGCCGCGGCCGCGCCCGTATCGACAAGCCGGTGGACCTCGCCCGTGCTGTACAGGGTCAGGTAGACCTCGCCCTCCTCGCCCGGCCCGAAGGCGCTCAGCCCGCCCTCGGCCTCTCCCACCTGGGCGCTCCGCCAGCGGCCGCCGGCGTCGCGCGACAGGCCCCAGAGCTTGCCCGTGCCATAGTCGCCGTAGAAGAAGGTTCCGGCCAGGCGCGGGTAGCGCCGGCCGCGATAGACCTCGCCCGCGGTGATCGCGGTGCCGTCGTCGTGGCTGTAGAAGGCGACCGGCATCGTCAGGCCGGTCCGGTCGCAGTCCTCCTCCGGCCGGTAGCACTCGTCGGCCTCCAGGATCGGCCAGCCGTAGTTCTCGCCGCCGCGGCTGGCCGCCGGCTGGAAGCTCACCTCCTCCCACTGGCTGCCGCCGACGTCGCCGATGTACAGGTCCCCGGTCAGGCGATCGAAGCTGTAACGCCAGGGGTTGCGCAGGC
>CAZCJG010000340.1:0-5490 GCA_964498575.1 uncultured Anaerolineales bacterium
CGATGACCGGCGTGCTGGCCGGCCGCGAGCGGGCGCCGAGCAGCTCGAGCCGGGCGCGGGCCAGGCCGCGGTCGATGCGCGTGCCGGGCTCGGTCGCGCCGAGGCCGGCCAGGGCGGCGCCGAGCTGGGCGGGGTCGCCGGTGAGCGGGCTGGCCAGCCGCGCGTCGATGTTGAAGGCGACCACCCCCGCCTGGTCCGCCGGCAGGGCGAGCTGCCCGACGAAGCGCTGCGCCGCCGCCCGCGCCGCGTCCAGGCTGGCGCCGGCCATGCTGTTGGAGGTATCGATCACCAGCATCACGTCGGCGTGGCGCTGGCCGGGCTTGCACTGCTCGCGCAGCGCCAACGGCAGGTAAAGCGGCCCGCGCGGGCGGGGCGGCCGCGTGGCGGTCGCGGTGGGGGTCCGCGTGGGGAGCGCGGTAGGGCTGGACGTCCGCGTCGCGCTGGCGCGGGGAGTCGCGCTGGCCATCACGGTGCTGGTCGCCGTCGCGGTCGGCGCGGTGACGCGCACGCGGGGGACGGGGAACTCCAGCCGGCCGGTCTGGTTGTAGCCGTCGACGTAGGTGGCCCAGGCCAGGACGTTGGTCGGCCAGTCGCCGGCCTCCAGCGGCTCGAGCCGGTAGCGCAGCACGGTCCCGTCGAAGGGCACGCCCTCCAGGTGCCAGCGCAGAGCGCCGGTGCCGGGATCCAGCACGGCGGGTGGATCGACGCTGCCCGGCACGAGCCGCATGTTGGCCGGGATCAGGTCGACCACGTCCAGCGTGCGGAACAGGGCCGAGGCGACGATGCGCTCGGCGATGCGGCTGAAGATCGCGAAGAGCGCGCGGGCGCTGTCGGACTCGAAGTAGTGGTCGGCGCCGGAGGCGATGGCGGAGAGCAGGGCGGCGTTGCCCTGGATGTTGATGGTGTAGATCTCCACGCCGTCGCGCTTGGCGACGCTGGCCTCGTGCAGGGCGGAGGTCGGGTCGCTGCCGCCGTCGGAGAGCAGGATGAAGACCGGCGTCGCATCGCGCCGGTCGGCGCGCAGCGTGGCGTTGGCGGCGGCCAGGCCGCGGTCGATCCGGGTGCCGCCCTCGGCGACCAGGCCGGCCAGGGCACGCCGCAACACGCCCTCGTCCGAGGTCAGCCGCGCATCGACCGTCGCGTTCAGGTGGAACGACACGATGCCGATCCGCGAGACCGCCAGGTCCGCCCCGGCAACGAAGTCCATCGCCGCCTCGCGCGCCAGGCGGAGGCGCTCGCCGCTCATCGAGCCGGAGCGGTCGATGATCAGGATCACGTCCAGCGGCACCGTCGCCACCCGCGCGCCGCAGCTCCCGTTGACCAAGAGCCGTACCTCGACCGTCTCGCCGCGTATGATCTCCGACGGCGCGGCGAGCTTGTCCACCGCGCTGGCGCAGGTCGCCAGCGCCTCGGGCGGCTGGGCGGAGGGCGCGGCCGGGTCCCAGCGGTAGCGGGTGACGACGTCGGCGACCAGGTCGGCGACCAGCACGTCGCCGCCCGCGTCGACCGCCAGGTCCGCCGCGATCGAGTCCGGCGCCAGGTCGGTCCGGCGCGCGTCGAACGCCAGCGTCCGCGCCCCGCCCGCGTCGTAGCCGCGCACCCAGCCGTCGCGGCCGAGCACCAGGCTCGTCCCGTCCCCCCGCACGGCCAGCCGGCGGGCCGCGGCGGTGACGGGGAAGCTCCGGCTGCCGCCATCCGGCGCGACGATCGTGACGGCGGCGAGGTAGCGGTCCAGCACGTAGGCCTTGCCGGTGGGATCGACCGCCAGGTCCGACCACACCGCGCGGCCGGGCGCGCCGGATGACAGCGCGATCGTCCCCGCCGGCGCGCCGCCCGGCGTGAACCGCCGCAGCGTGCCGCTGGTCGCGTCCAGGACGACGAGCTGCCCCGCCGCGCCGTCATAGGCCAGCGCGGTGGCCGAGGCGGCGCCTTCCGCGCCGAGGACCACGTGCCAGCGCCGCTGGCCGGCCGGGCTGTCGGCGATCACGCGCGCGCCTTCGCCGGTGTAGATCGTGCCGTCCGGCCCGGCATCCACCGCGCTCGGGCCGTCGTGGCCGATCTGGCCGCGGCTGGCGCCGTCCGGTCCGAACCACTGCACCCGCGGCACGCGGTCCAGCACATAGACCTGGCCGTCCGCGCCGACCTGGACCGCCGCGGGCCCGTCCAGCACCCCCGCCAGGTCGATCGGCCCGCCCCAGGCCGCGGTCGGCGGGCCCGCGGTCGCGTCCAGCCCGTAGGTGAAGCGGTAGACTTTGGAAGGCTGGCGGATCGCGCCCGGCGCCGCGGCGGCCAGGCCGACCGGGCCGTAGATCGCCAGCGCCGTCAGCCGGCCGACGGGGTTGGCGCGCCATTCGTTCCGCGTCGGATCGTAGAAGTGCAAGCCGGCGTCGCTGGTGAACCAGTACCAGCGCCGGGTGAAGATGCCGACGTTGTGGTCGGCGATGAGGTCGTTGGCGGTGAAAGGCAGGTCCAGCCCGTCCAGCCGCGCGCCCTGCTTGTCGAAGAGCACCATCCGCGGCACCTGTCCGTCCAGCACCGCCAGGGTGCCGTCGGCGGCGACGTCGATGTTGGCGATCAGGCCGGTCGCGCCGGGATCGCCGCGCACCGCGCGCCAGGCTGGCAGCGGCGCGCCGTCGGGCGTGATGCGGCGCACCTCGCCGGTGTCGGCATCGCCGGCGAAGACCGTCCCGTCCGGCCCGACCGCGACACCCGCCAGACCCGCCAGCCCGATCCACGCGCCCCGGCGCGCCCCGTCCAGCCCGAAGATCACGATCGAGCGCGCGCCGGGATCGGCCACGTACAGCCGCTGCCGGGCGTCATCCACCGCCAGGTCGCGCGGCTCGACCAGGCCGGGGTCGGTGCCGGGCGGGTGGAGCAGGCGCACGCCCCCGTCCGCCTCGATCACCGAGATGCGGGCGGTCGTGGCGTCGGCGACGTAGACCCGCCGCGCGTGGTCGATCGCCACGCCCGAGGCGGCGGGCCAGGCGTCGGCGGGGAGCTGCACCTGCCCGATCGGCCAGGTATCGGCGACGACGTAGCTCCCGCCGGCGGACTGCGACGCGGCGGGGGTGGCGGGAGCGGCGCCGGCGATGAGGGCGAGCGCGAGGAGAACAGGGGCGACGAAACGGGCGATGGCGCTTGGGGACGAGGGCCACGGGGCCCCATCCCTCACGTGCAGGAGATGCGGGCCGGAGGCCCGCGGTCCCAGGTGTTCGGCCACTAGCGCCGCCGCGGTCGATGCGCGAGGATCAGCGGCAGGTAGCGCCGGGTCACGCGGTCGCGCGTGGCGGTGGCCGACGGTCGGATGGTCGCGGCGGTGGTGGGCGACGGCGTGGCCGATGGCGGGATCGGCGTGGCGGTGGCGGTGGCGGGTTCGCTGGTGGGCGACGGCGTGGCCGTGGGCTCGATGGGCGTGGGGGTCGGCTCCGTGGCGGGCGGCGTGCCGCTGGGGGGCGGGGAGCTCGTCGGCGTGGGCGTGTCGAAGCGATCGGGCGGGGTGACCTTGGGCGTGGCTTCGTGGGTAGGGGTGGCCGTCGGGGCATCGGTGGACGGCGTGGATGGGGTGGACTCGGTGGCCGGGGTAGTTGTTGGCGGTGTGGATTCCGTGGGAGTGGCGGTTTCGGTGGGAGTGGCAGTCTCGGTGGGAGTGGCGGTCTCGGTGGGAGTGGCGGTCCTGGTGGGAGTGGCGGTCTCGGTGGGGACGGCCTGGGCGCTGGCCTGGGGGGTCGGCTGGGGGGCGATGGCCAGCGGGACGCGCAGGGCGGGGTCGCCGAAGAAGGCGAAGGTGTCCAGGAGGTCGCGGTGCTGGGTGCCGTGGACGCCGAGCTTGAGCTTGCTGGTGACGGCGACCATGCCGAGGGGGTTGGCGCCCTGGCCAAGCAGGAGGTCGACGAAGGCGCGGTTCATGATGTCGTGCCCGTTGGCGACGCCGAAGCCGGTGGGTGAGAAAGCGGCGATCGCGCCGCCGCCGGCCATGCGCACGGCGGACTCGGAGATCGAGAAGCGCAAGGGATCGTTGAAGTAGCCGACCATGCAGGTCATGTCCAGGAGGATCGGCAGCCGGCCGCCGTTCTTCAGGTCCAGCATGTCGCTGCGGCGGAACATCAGCTCCTGCGACCAGCCGGTGTGCAGGCCGTGGCCGATGTACTGCGAGAGCAGGACACCCTCGTTGAGCGCCCGCGCGATCTCGGCCCGCGCCTCCGTCGCGTCGGCGTGGGTGCGGCCGAGGTAGACGCGGTTGACGCTGTAGCCCTCCGGCACGTGGGATTCGGCGATGTCCTCGGAGTAGGCGTAGAAGTCCCCGGCGGTGTCCGGGTTGTCGCTGTTGAACAAGAGCTTGGTGCGCCAGGGTCCCGAGGCGGGCTTCTTCTCGTAGCTCAGGATCTTGGTCACCGTCGCCGTCGCCTCGGCCGGCGTGTTGACCGGCAGCCGGCCGAGGTAGAGGTCGGGAAAGAGATCGTCGCCGTTGACCGCGGCGAAGGCGTTCTCGGCGGCCACCTCGCCGAGCCAGGGATCGGCCTCCTTGAGGAAGGGGGGCAGCAAGGTCGGCGGGCTGCGGCCCAGCCGGTTGCGCGGATCGTAGGTCCCATCACCGACCAGGAGCACGAAGCTGGGCGCGGGCGGCGGCCAGTGGTGGTAGGCGTGGTCGATGAAGTCGCGGATCGCCTCGGCCGAGGCCACGCCGCCGCCCCACAGGTCGTACACGCTCTGCAGGTCGGCCACCGCGACGCGGTAGCCCTGGCCGGCGCGGTAATCGGCCAGCGGCTGGACCGCCGCGCGCAGGCTGGCCGGCGTGATCACCAGGTAGTCCGCGCCGCGGCTCGGCGCGCGCAGGTCGGCCTTGGGCCGGGTCTCGATGCGCAGCGCCGCGCGGTAGCCCGCCCGCGGCACCACGTGGAAGACCCGCCGGCCGGTCTGGCGCACATGGAAGCGCGCGGTGTAGGGCGCGCCGGCACCGGTGACGTCCACCTGCGTCAAGCGCACGACTCGGGTGGGATCGGTGACGTCGAAGACCGCGAGGTCGGCGCTCGCCAGGCCCGTGACCACGAAGTCCGTCGGCGCGCCCAGCGAATAGTCGAAGCGCAGCCCGTCCGCCTCGGCGGCGAAGCCGCGGCGGTAGTCGACCTCGAACCAGTCGATGTAGTACTGATCGTAGAAGTCCGCCTGCTGCACCTCGGGCGTGGGCGCCTCCAGGCGAACCTCCAGCGGGCTGGCGGCAAGCCGGCCGGACTCGACAGCGAGCTCGCTCACGACCACGTCGGAGTTGCCGTCGAAGGTCGCCTCGCCGATCAGGCCGCCGGCGACGAAGACCTGCAAGCGGTGATCCGGATCGACCGAGGTGAAGGCCGACTTGCCGACGGTGGCCACGCGCACCCGGCCGGTCCACGCGCCCGGCGCGATCCCCGGCAGGCTGATGGTCTTGGCCTGCGCGAGCGGCGCGCTGAGCTGCTGCCAGAACCAGTGGTCGGACGGGTTCGACGACTCCCAGCG